>JAEKKP010000107.1 GCA_019510315.1 Propionibacteriales bacterium | reverse complement strand
CGCTCGCCGGAGCCCACACAGCACCGTCGACCAGATCGGCGACCCCGACCGGGAGCCGGAGACTGCCGAGCGGGCCGGTGAGGGTGACCAGGTCGCCCTCCTCGACGCCGAGACCATCGAACGTCGCCTGGTTGACGAGTACGACGGGCCGCCGGGCTGTCGCGCGGTAGTGGTCGTCACCGTCCTGGAGACGCCCGTCGTCGATGAGCTGCTTCCAGGAGGAGAGGACAAGGCTGCCGTCTGCCGGTGGTTGAGGAGGTTGCGCAGCAACCGTCTCGAAACCTCCGGCTCCTGCGCGCTGACCTTCCCACGGCCCCAGCTCCCGCATCTCCGCTGCCGCCTGCTCGGGGCTCCGGATGCCGATCGGGCGGCCACGCTCCTCGGCGATGCCGGCGAGCACGCGCACGTCGGGCAGCGACGTGGGGCTCTCCAGCACGCGACCGAACGGCCGCACCCGGCCCTCCCAGTTGACGAAGGACCCGGCCTTGTCGGTGGTCGGCGCGATCGGGAACACCACGTCGGCGAGCTCGGTGAAGTCCGATGCGCGCACCTCGAGCGAGACCACGAACGCCTTGCGCAGCGCCTTGCGGACCGTCTTGGTGAGCCCCCCATAAAGCTGAACCGTGTCGGCCGGGTCGACGCCGCCGACGACGAGCGCCTCGAGGTCGCCCTCGACGAGCGCGTCGAGGATGCCCTGGGCGCTCAGGCCCTCGTCCTCCGGCAGCTTCTCGACACCCCACGCCGCGCCGAGGTCGACGCGCGCGGACGGGTCGGATACCGGACGGCCGCCGGGGAACAGGTTGGGCAGGCAGCCGACCTCGAGCGCACCACGGTCACCGGCACGGCGGGGCACCCAGGCGAGCCTGGCGCCCGTCGTGGCGGCCAGCTGGGCAGCGGCACTCAGGGCGCCGGGCACCGACGCGAGGCGCTCACCGACCAGCACGATCCCGCCACCGTCGAGGGCTACCTCGCCGTTCTCGGCGAGCGCGGCGATCGCGGCGGCCTCGTCCCCCGGGACGGTCGGCAGCAGCGTGCCGCCCATCTTGCGCAGGCCGCGGGAGGTGAACGCCGCCAGCGAGAACACACGGGTGCCGTGGTGCCGGTTGGCCTTGCGCAGCCGCAGGAAGATCGCGCCGGCCTCGTCCTCGGGCTCGAGCCCGGCGAGCACCACCGTGCGTGCCGACTCGAGGTCGGCGTACGTGACCCCGCCGTTGCCCGGCGCGGTGAGCACGACCGACGAGGCCAGGAACGCAGCCTCCTCGTCCCCCTGGTCGGCACCGAGGGGACGGGAGCGGAAGTCGATGTTGTTGGTGCGGCAGGTCACCCGCGCGAACTTGCTCCACGCGTAGGCGTCCTCGACGGTCAGCCGGCCGCCCGGCAGCAGCCCGACCTTGCGCTTGGCGGCCTTGAGACCGCGCGCCGCGACGGCGAACGCCTCGGGCCACGACGCGACGCGCAGCTCGCCGGTGTCCGCGTCACGCACCATCGGGCGGTCGAGGCGGTCGTCCTGCCGCGCCCACAGGAACCCGAAGCGGTCCTTGTCGGTGATCCACTCCTCGTTGACCTCGGGGTCGTTGCCGGCGAGCCGGCGCATCACCTTGCCCCGCCGGTGGTCGACGCGGATCGCCGAGCCGCTGGCGTCGTGCTCGGTCACCGAAGGTGAGGACACCAGGTCGAACGGCCGCGAGCGGAACCGGTACGCCGCGGAGGTCAGCGCGCCGACCGGGCAGATCTGGATCGTGTTGCCGGAGAAGTACGACTCGAACGGCTCCCGCTCGTAGATCCCGACCTGCTGCAGGGCGCCGCGCTCGAGCAGCTCGATGAACGGGTCGCCGGCGATCTGCTCGGAGAACCGCGTGCAGCGGGCGCACAGCACGCAGCGCTCCCGGTCGAGCAGGACCTGCGAGGAGATGTTGATCGGCTTGGGGTAGACCCTCTTCTGCTCCACGAACCGCGACTCGCCACGACCGTTGCTCATCGCCTGGTTCTGCAGCGGGCACTCGCCACCCTTGTCGCAGACGGGGCAGTCGAGCGGGTGGTTGATCAGGAGGAACTCCATGATCCCCTGCTGCGCCTTGTCGGCGACCGCGCTGGTGGCCTGGGTGTTGACCACCATGCCCTCGGCGACCGGAAGCGTGCAGGACGCCTGCGGCTTGGGGAAGCCGCGGCCGTTGCCGGCGTCGGGGATGTCGACCAGGCACTGGCGGCACGCACCGACCGGGTCGAGCAGCGGGTGGTCGCAGAACCGCGGGATCTGGACGCCGATCTGCTCGGCGGCCCGGATCACCAAGGTGTCCTTCGGGACGCTGACCTCGATGCCGTCGATCGTCAGGGTGACCAGATCGGACTTGACGACCTCGGACCCGGTCGTCGAGCTTGTCGAGACGCTCATGCAGACGCACCTTCCACCGCAAAGACTGTGGACGCCATCGGGTCGAACGGGCAGCCGCCCTGCTCGAGGTGCGCCAGGTAGTCGGCCCGGAAGTACTTGATGGACGAGGTGATCGGACTGGTGGCGCCGTCACCGAGCGCGCAGAACGCGCGGCCGAGGATGTTGTCGCACTGGTCGAGGAGCAGCTCGAGGTCCTCCTCGGAGCCCTGGCCCTTCTCCAGCCGAGCGAGCGTCTGGGTCAGCCACCAGGTGCCCTCGCGACACGGCGTGCACTTGCCGCACGACTCGTGCTTGTAGAACTCCGTCCAGCGCAGCACGGCTCGCACCACGCAGGTGGTCTCGTCGAAGATCTGCAGCGCCCGGGTGCCGAGCATCGAGCCGGCCTCGCCGACCGCCTCGAAGTCCAGCGGCACGTCGAGGTGCTCGGAGTTCAGCAGCGGGGTGCTGGACCCGCCCGGCGTCCAGAACTTCAGCTGGTGGCCGTTGCGCATGCCGCCGGCGAGGTCGATCAGCTGCCGCAGCGTGATGCCGAGCGGGGCTTCGTACTGGCCCGGCTTGTTGACGTGGCCGGAGAGGGAGAAGATCCCGTAGCCCTTCGACTTCTCGGTGCCCATCGAGGAGAACCAGTCGGCGCCGTTGGCGATGATGCTCGGCACCGACGCGATCGACTCGACGTTGTTGATCACCGTCGGGCTGGCGTAGAGGCCGGCGACCGCGGGGAACGGGGGGCGCAGCCGCGGCTGGCCGCGGCGACCTTCGAGCGAGTCGAGGAGCGCGGTCTCCTCACCGCAGATGTAGGCACCGGCACCGGCGTGCACCACCAGGTCGAGGTCGTAGCCCGAACCGTGGATGTTGCTGCCGAGGTGTCCGGCCAGGTAGGCCTCCTGCACGGCGCGCTGGAGCCGGCGGACGACGTGCAGCACCTCTCCGCGCACGTAGATGAACGCCTTGTTGGCGCGGATCGCGAACGAGCTGATGATCACGCCTTCGACCAGCGTGTGCGGGCTCGCCATCATCAGCGGGATGTCCTTGCAGGTGCCCGGCTCGGACTCGTCGGCGTTGACGACGAGGTACTTCGGGTTCGGGTTGTCCTGGGGGATGAACGACCACTTCATGCCGGTCGGGAAGCCGGCGCCGCCACGTCCGCGCAGGCCGGAGTCCTTGACCGCGGCGATCACGTCGTCGGGGCTCATCGTCAGGGCGGTGCGCAGGGCGGCATAGCCACCGCGCGACTCGTAGGACGACAGCGTCCATGCCCGGTCGGCGTCCCAGTTGTCGGTGAGGACCGGGGTCAGTACGTCGGTCACTGGTCGTCCTCTCGCTGACCGGTGGTTGAGCCTGTCGAAACCCCCGGCGCCGTCCAGCCGTTCTGCCGGGCGATCTGGAGCCCGACGAGAGAGGCCGGCCCAGCAGCCGGACCGTCGTCGGCGAGGTCGTCGGGGAAGCCGGCGAGCACGCGCTCGGCCTCGCGCCAGGTCACGATCCGCGGGCCCCGGGTCGAGGTGACCTCCTTGCCGGCGCGCAGGTCGTCGACGAGCTGCGCGGCTGACTCCGGGGTCTGGTTGTCCATGAACTCCCAGTTGACCATCACCACCGGCGCGTAGTCGCAGGCCGCGTTGCACTCGACGTGCTCGAGAGTGACCTTCCCGTCGTCAGTCGTCTCGTCGTTGCCGACGTCGAGGTGGTCCTTGAGCCGCTCGAAGATCAGGTCGCCGCCCATGATCGCGCACAGCGTGTTGGTGCAGACGCCGACGTGGTAGTCGCCGACGGGGCGCCGTTTGTACATCGTGTAGAAGGTCGCGACACCGCTGACCTCGGCCGCCGAGATGTCGAGGATCTCGGCGCAGGTCTCGATGCCGGCCGGGGTGATCTGCCCCTCGACGCTCTGCACGAGGTGGAGCATCGGGAGCAGCCCCGAGCGCTTCTGCGGGTAGCGCGCCGCGATCTCCTCGAGCTCGGCGCGCGTCTGGGAATCGATCAACGGTCCACTCCGCCCATGACAGGGTCGATGGAGGCGATCGCGACGATGACGTCGGCGATCATGCCGCCCTCACTCATCACAGAGGTCGCCTGCAGGTTGGTGAACGACGGGTCGCGGAAGTGCGCCCGGTACGGCTTGGTGCCACCGTCGCTGACCACGTGGGCGCCGAGCTCGCCGCGCGGCGACTCGACCGGCACGTAGGCCTGGCCGGCCGGGACCCGGAAGCCCTCGGTGACCAGCTTGAAGTGGTGGATCAGCGCCTCCATGGACTCGCCCATGATGTGCCGGATGTGGTCGAGGCTGTTGCCCATGCCGTCGCTGCCGATGGCGAGCTGGCTGGGCCAGGCGATCTTCTTGTCGCCGATCATCACCGGCGCACCCTCGAGGCCGGCGAGGCGCTCGACGCACTGCTCGACGATCTTCAGCGACTCCCACATCTCGGCCAGACGGATCCGGAACCGGCCGTAGGCGTCGGGGGTGTCCCAGGTGCAGACCTCGAAGTCGTAGTCCTCGTAGCCGGAGTAGGGCTGTGACTTGCGCAGGTCCCACGGGTAGCCGGTCGACCGGAGCACCGGGCCGGTGAGCCCGAGCGCGAGGCAGCCGGCGAGGTCGAGGTGGCCGACGTCGACGAGGCGGGCCTTGAAGATCGGGTTGGCGTTGCAGAGGTCGGCGTACTCGGGCAGCCGCTTCTTCATCAGCGCGACGAAGTCGCGGATCTCGTCGAGCGCGCCGGCTGGCATGTCCTGCGCGACCCCGCCCGGGCGGATGAACGCATGGTTCATGCGCAGGCCCGTGATCAGCTCGAACAGGTCGAGCACCAGCTCGCGCTCGCGGAAGCCGATCGTCATCACCGTGAGCGCACCGATCTCCATGCCGCCGGTCGCGATCGCGACCAGGTGGGAGGAGATCCGGTTGAGCTCCATGAGCATGACCCGCATGACCTGGGCCTTCTCCGGGATCTGGTCCTCGATGTCGAGCAGCCGCTCGACGCCGAGCACGTAGGTCGCCTCGTTGTAGAACGGCGACAGGTAGTCCATCCGGGTGCAGAACGTCACGCCCTGCACCCAGGACCGGTACTCCATGTTCTTCTCGATGCCGGTGTGCAGGTAGCCGATGCCGCACCGTGCCTCGGTCACCGTCTCGCCCTCGAGCTCGAGGATCAGTCGCAGCACGCCGTGGGTCGACGGGTGCTGCGGCCCCATGTTGACCACGACCTTGTCGTCGTGCTCCTCGGCGATGCCGCTGACGACGGAGTCCCAGTCCTGGCCGGTGACGGTGAAGACGCGACCTTGGGTGGTCTCGGTCTCGGTGGCGGCGTACGGGTCGTTCGAGGTGGCAGTCATCAGTTGTAGGACCTCCGCTGGTCCGGCGGCGGGATCGTCCCGCCCTTGTACTCGACGGGGATTCCCCCGAGTGGGTAGTCCTTGCGCTGCGGGTGGCCCGGCCAGTCGTCGGGCATCTCGATGCGGGTCAGGGCCGGGTGGCCGTCGAAGATGATCCCGAAGAAGTCGAAGGTCTCGCGCTCGTGCCAGTCGGCCGTCGGGTACGTCGCACAGACGCTGGGGATGTGCGGGTCGCCGTCGGGGGCGGTGACCTCGAGGCGGATCCGGCGGTTGTGGGTCATCGACAGCAGGTGGTAGACCGCGTGCAGCTCGCGTCCGGTGTCGCCGGGGTAGTGCACCCCGCTGACGCCCGAGAGGAGCTCGAAGCGCAGCGCCTCGTCGTCGCGCAGCAGCTTCGCTACGGACAGGAGGTGCTCGCGCCGGATGAAGAACGTGATCTCGCCACGGTGGACGATCACCTTCTCCACCGCGGCCTCGATGCCCTGGTCGCGGGTCGCGGTGGCGATCGCCCCGGCGACGTCGTCCATCCAGCCGCCGTACGGCGGGGTGCTCGCGCCGGGCAGCTCGACCGGCCGGCGCAGGCCGCCGTAGCCGGAGGTGTCGCCGCTGTCGTGGGCGCCGAACATGCCCTGGCGCTCGCCGATCACCTCACGGGTCTGGGCACCGCCGGCGGCGACGACGTCGAGCGACGGGTCCTGCGTGCCGCCCTCGCGCTGCTCGAGCTGGGTCTTGTCGGGGCCCTTTCCAGGCTCGTCGGTCACCGGAGCAGCCCCTTCATCTGGCTGGTCGGAAGCGCGTTGAGTGCCGACTCCTCCTGCGCCTCGATCTCGGCGAGGCGGTTGACGCCGAGCTTGGTGTGCTGGACCTGGTCGTGCAGCTTGAGGATCGCGTCGATCAGCATCTCGGGCCGCGGCGGGCAGCCCGGGAGGTACATGTCGACCGGTACGACGTGGTCGACGCCCTGCACGACGGCGTAGTTGTTGAACATGCCGCCCGAGCTCGCGCACACGCCCATCGCCAGTACCCACTTCGGGTCAGGCATCTGGTCGTAGATCTGGCGCAGCACCGGGGCCATCTTCTGGCTGACCCGGCCGGCGACGATCATCAGGTCGGCCTGGCGCGGACTCGCGCGGAAGACCTCCATGCCGAACCGGGCCAGGTCGTACTTCGGGCCACCGGTCGTCATCATCTCGATCGCGCAGCAGGCCAGGCCGAAGGTGGCCGGCCAGAACGACGCCTTGCGCATGTAGCCCGCGACGCCCTCGACCGTGGTCAGCAGGACGCCGGACGGGAGCTTCTCCTCGATACCCATGGATTCCCTCTCAGTCCCAATCAAGGCCGCCGCGTCGCCATACGTACACGTAGGCGACGAAGACCGGGACGATGAACAGCACCATCTCCACCAGCGCGAAGGTGCCCATGGCGTCGAAGGCCACGGCCAGCGGGTAGAGGAAGACGATCTCGATGTCGAAGACGATGAAGAGCATCGCGGTGATGTAGTAGCGCACGGGGAACCGGCCGCCGCCGACGGGCTGGGGCGTCGGCTCGATGCCGCACTCGTAGGAGTCGAGCTTCGCGCGGTTGTAGCGCTTCGGCCCCACCAGCGAGCTCATGATCACCGAGAAGACGGCGAACCCACCCGCCAGGATCAGGAGCGCCAGGACCGGGGTGTAGAGCTCCATTCCTCACCTTCCTGCAGCGCCCACGACACGTCGGTTGTGCGCTTGTGAACGTCTTCACGATCTCGCGACTTCGTCAGCATAGAGGCCCAGATCACATCGCGCGAACCCCCCTCCCCCCTCCCGGGATCAGGGGGCTGACCTGCGGATTTAACGCACGTCGACGTCACCTAAATCAGGGCTTGGTGGCACGGTGCAGCGCCACGATCCCGCCGCTGAGGTTGCGCCACTCGACGCCACCCCAGCCGGCCTGCTGCAGGCGCGACGCGAGGCCGGCCTGGTCGGGCCAGGCGCGGATCGACTCGGCCAGGTAGACGTACGCGTCGGGCGCCGACGAGACGGCTCGGGCCACGGCCGGCAGTGCCTTCATGAGGTACTCGATGTACGCCGTGCGGAACGGTGCCCAGGTCGGTGAGCTGAACTCGCAGACCACGATCCGGCCACCGCGCCGGGTGACCCGGAGCAGCTCGCGGAGGCCGGCATCGGCGTCGACGATGTTGCGCAGTCCGAAGGAGATCGTCACGGCGTCGAAGGTGTCGTCGGCGAACGGCAGCCGGGTGCCGTCACCGGCGACGAACGGCAGGTGCGGCTTGGCGTGCTTGCCGACCTGGAGCATGCCGACCGAGAAGTCGCAGGGGACCACGGTGGCGCCGCGGTCGCGGAACGGCTGGCTCGACGTACCGGTGCCGGCGGCGAGGTCGAGCACGAGCTCGCCGGGCTTCGGGCCGACCGCGTCGAGCACCTGGCGACGCCAGCGTCGGTCCTGGCCGAGGGACAGCACGTCGTTGGTGACGTCGTAACGCCGGGCGACGTCGTCGAACATCGCCTGCACCTCGGCGGGCTTCTTGTCCAGGTGGGCACGGGTCACGGCGCACACCCTATGTCTCGTGATGACTTCGTCATCGCTGCCGTCTCCCGGTCCGAGCGCGTCGATGCCTAGCCTCGGATCCATGTCACCGATTGCGTCCGCCCATCACTGGCCGGAGGAGCTTCCCGTCGCGGCTGTGCGGTTCGCCAGGGCGACCACGGCACTGGACGAGTGCCGCCGTTTCTACGACAAGGTCGTCGGGCTCGAGGTCCTCCACGAGTTCCGCGACCACGACGGGTACGACGGCGTGGTGCTGGGCCTCCCGGACTCGTCGGTGCAGCTCGAGCTGATCAGGTCCGGGCACCAGCCCGGCGCGGAGCCGCATGCCGAGAACGCGCTCGTGCTCTACCTCGAGGACGACGGCGCCGCCCTGCGATCCCGGCTCCCGGAGGACGTGGAGCTCCTGGTCCCGCACAACCCTTACTGGGCGCGCCTCGGCGCCTTCGCGATCGTCGACCCGGACGGCTGGCACGTGCTGGCCGTGCCCGCGTCGGACCTCGACGACCGCGACCCGAGCGACGTCGAGGTGATGCCGTTCAGCGGCGATCGGCACGACCTGCTCGGGTTGTTCCGGCGCGCGGAGGACTCCGAGACCGCGCTCGCGAGCTACCTGCACGACGGTCGTGTCTGGGTTGCTCGGGCTCCGAGCGGCGAGGCCGTCGGACATCTCCAGGCCGTCGCCTCGAACGACGGGACCACCTGGGAGATCCTCAACACGGCGGTCGACGACCGATGGCAGGGCCGTGGCATCGGTCGTCGGCTCGTGGACCGCGCCGTCGACGAGGCGCGGGCCGCGGGCGCAACGCGACTGGAGGTCGCGACCGCGGCTGCGGACACGGGCAACCTCCGCTTCTACCAGCGCTGCGGGATGCGGTTCAGCCGCGTCGTCCGGGACCGGTTCGGGCCGGAAACGGGATATCCCGACGCGCTGGACGTCGACGGCATCCCGTTGCTCGACCAGGTCTGGTTCGAACGCGCGCTCTGAGAGACCGTGCCGCGGATCACGCACGCAACCTTTCCGGTGCCCGGAGCGTCTAGTGGGCATGGAGCGACGGAACCGGCACGATGTGCGAGTGGAGAAGCAAGTGAACCGTGGTGCTGGTGTGGCGAGGTTTCTCGTCCTGCTCCTCGCGGTCGGCGGCCTCGGGTACGGCGTGATCACGTTGACGGGCGGAGGAGGTGCCGCCAGGGCGGTGAGCGCCGCACCGACCCAGGAGTCCTCCGCGCGAGTCCAGGTGGCGGCGCCGGACGTGTCGACGTCGCCGCAACCGGCCGCCGTGCCGGCGCAGGAGGTCCTGCCCGCGACCGACCCGTTGACGCCGAGCCCGGTGCTCCTGCAGCAGGGCGACACCGGTCCGAAGGTGCGCGCGCTCCAGGCGCGGCTGCGCCAGATCGGCTGGTACGCCGGCAAGGTGACCGACACCTACGGCAGGAGGACGACGACCGCCGTCACTGGATTCCAGACCAAGCGCGGCCTCCCGGCGCCCGGCTCCGTCGACCGGCCGACGCTCAAGCGCCTCAAGGCGATGACGCACCGCCCGACCAAGGCCGAGCTGTCCAACAAGGTGTCCGACGGCTCCTGGACGACCGCACCGCTCGACCGCCGCTGCCTGACCGGGCACGTCCTCTGCATCGACAAGACCAGCCGCACGATCCGGTGGGTCGTCGACGGTGAGGTCCGCAAGACGATGGCGGTGCGGTTCGGGGCGGCGTACACGCCGACGCGCGAGGGCGTCTTCCACATCGGCTGGAAGGACCGTGAGCACGTCTCGAAGCTGTTCGGCTCCTCGATGCCGTTCGCGATGTTCTTCAGCGGCGGGCAGGCGGTCCACTACTCCTCCGACTTCGCTGCGCGCGGCTACAGCGGGGCCAGCCACGGGTGCGTGAACGTGCGCGACTACGCGGGCATCAAGTGGCTCTTCGGCCAGGTGAACGTCGGCGACAAGGTCGTCATCTACTGGTCCTGACCCGCTGAGGAGGGCCTCGGCCACGTCGGCGTAGGCTCCCTCCTCGTGAGCAGCACACCCGGCGCAGCGACCCAGCCGTTCGCCGGCCGACTCGTCTCCCGCACGGTCGAGATCGACGATCCGGGTCCGCTGCTCGACCTGCTTCCCGACCCGTCCACGGACGGCGCCGGGCTCACCGCCTGGCTGCGACGCGGCGAGGGCATCGTCGGCTGGGGCGTCGCGGCGTCGATCCGCACCCGTGGCGCCCGCCGGTTCGACGACGCGGTCGAGTGGTGGCGCGACGTGGCTGCGACGGCCGTGGTCCGCGACGAGATCGGGGTCCCCGGCTCCGGCCTCGTCTGCCTGGGCAGCTTCGGCTTCGCCGACGAGCCCGGGGACAGCGTCCTCGTCGTACCGCGCGTGGTCGTCGGGCGCCGCGGCGATCGCGCCTGGGTGACGCTGGTCGGCGACGACGAGCTCACCGCGGCGCCGCCGATCGCACCGCAGCCGGCACCACGGGCACCTGGCGGCGTCGTCTTCACCGACGGCGACGTCGACGGTGCCGAGTGGGAGGCGATCGTCGCCCGCGCCGTCGCGCGGATCAACGACGGCGAGCTCGAGAAGGTCGTGATGGCCCGCGACCTCGTGGCGACGACGGACGAGCCGCTCGACGTGCGCTGGCCGCTGCGCCGGCTCGGCGAGACCTACGGCATGTGCTGGACCTTCCACGTCGACGGCCTCTTCGGCGCGACCCCCGAGCTGCTCGTCCGGCGCGAGCGCGGCCTGGTCACCTCCCGGGTGCTGGCCGGCACGATCCGGCGTACCGGCGACGACGACCGCGACCTGGCGCTGGCCGCCACCCTCGCCCGCTCGTCGAAGGACCTCGAGGAGCACGAGTACGCCGTCCGCTCCGTCGCAGAGGCCCTGGCTCCGCACTGCACGTCGATGAACGTGCCGGAGGCGCCGTTCGTGCTGCACCTGCCCAACGTGATGCACCTGGCCACCGACGTCGCGGG
>JAEKKP010000106.1 GCA_019510315.1 Propionibacteriales bacterium | reverse complement strand
GTTCGCCGCCTGGATGAACTCGTCCGAGGTGTCGATGATCCGACCGAGATCGTCACCGGAGTCCTTGAACCCGGCACCGAGCTCGGAGACCACCGTGCGCAGGTCGTCCTGCGGCACCGAGTTCACGAACTGGTCGACACTCGTGAGGATCTGGGTGGTCGACTTCGGCACCTCGGTGTTGGGCGTGGAGATCTCGGAGTTGTCCTTGAGGTAGGGACCGCCGTCCGACCGAGGCTCCAGGTCGACGTACTGCTCACCCACCGCCGACTTGTTGCCCACCAGAGCCAGCGTGTCCGTCGGGATCTTGTCCTGACCCTTGTCGATGCTCAGCACCACGTCGACACCGTCGCGGGTCAGCCTCATGTCGGAGACCTGGCCCACCTTGACGCCCCGGTAGGTGACCTCGGCGCCGGTGAAGATGCCGCCGGACTGCGCGAACTCCGCATTGACCTGGTACGCCGAGTCGTAGACGAGCTTGTCCAGCCGGGCGTAGCGCGCGCCGACGTAGGAGATCCCGACCAACGTGATGAACACGAAGACCAGGAGCTGCTTCTTGGTCCGTGAGCTGATCACTTGACGGCCACCCCCTGCATGAGGAGCGCCCCCAGAGTGGGGTCGTAGCCGGTGCCGCGCAGCAGGAACGGGTCCGCCGGCGCGTGCGGGTCGTAGGAGGAGTTCGGTGCGGTGCGGCCGAGGAGTCCACCGAGACCGCCCAGCAGTCCACCAAGCGGGCCGCCGCCGGAGCCACCCGTCGTACCGCCGAGGAGGCCGCCGCCGTTGGCGCTGTTGGGCTGACCACCGCCGCCGTTCTGCAGCGAGCCCTTGCACAGGATCGCGGCGAGCTGGCAGAGCGGCTGGAGGGCCTTGTTGTTGAGCAGCAGGTCCTGGACGGTCGTGCAGACCGCCGCCAGAGGCGTCTTCTTGCACGTGTCGAGGACGTCGGCGAGGCTGACGCCCGGCGCCAGGCCGGGGATGCTCGGCAGGTTGAACAGGTCGAGCGACAGGTTCACCGACAGGTTGGTGAAGTCGCCCATGTGCAGGTTGCGGGCGACCTCGGGGTCGCGTCCGACGGCATCGTCGACGAAGGGGTAGGTCAGGAACACCTGCAGCGACTTCGGGAAGTCCTGACCGGCCTTGGCGAACGACTCCAGCACCGGGGCGAGGTGCTGAAGGCTGTTGATCGTCGACTCCTTGGACGCCTGGATGACCTGGACGCCGACGGAGCTGAGCCGCGACAGGGCTTGCAGCATCTTCACCAGGTCGGCGCGCTGCCCGTTGACCGACTGGATCGCGGCCGGGAGGTCGTCGAGCGCCGACTTGATCGTGCCGTCCTGGCGGCGCAGCTCGAGCGAGAGCCGGTTGACGTTCTCCAGCGCGGTGACGATCGACTCCTTGTTGGCGTCGAGCTGGCTCATGAACGACCCGAGCTGGGTGATGATCGAGCGGACGGCGTCCTCACGACCGCCGAACGCGGTGTTCAGCTCCTCGGAGATGGTCTTGAGCTGGGCCACGCCGCCGCCGTTGAGCAGCAGGGCGAGCGCACTGAAGACCTCCTCGATCTCCGGGTTGCGTCCGGAGTTCTCGAGACCGATGACATCGCCGTTGCCGAGCTTGCCGGTCGGGTCCTCGGGCTTGCTCAGGGACACGAACTTCTCGCCGAGGAGGCTGGTCTGGCGGATCTCGGCCCGGGCGTTGTCAGGCAGGTCGACGGTCTTGGGCAGCTTGATGGTGACGTCGGCGGTGTAGCCCTTGAGGTTGATCGCGGTGACCTTGCCGACGGTGACGTCGTCGACCTTCACCGTCGACTGCGGCACGAGGTCGAGCACGTCGCGGAACATGATGTGCACCGTGATCGGGTTGCTGCCGACGTTCGGCCCGCCGGGGAGGGGGACGTCGTAGATCGAGCAGCTGCTCAGCGCGAGCGTGCCCACGACGGCGGCCGCGATCGCGGCGAGTCGGCGCTTCATCGGTCACCCCCGACCAGTCCGCCGAGCGTCGGGTCGACCGGCTCGACCACCGAGGACCGCAGACTGCCGTCGGGGGCGAGCGCGCCGGCCCGTTGCAGGCCGAGGAGCTTGACCACCGATGACAGCGGTCCGCAGGCGTCCGGCACCAGAGCACAGAGGACGACCGACGGCGAGCTCGTGAGCTTGGTGACCGACTCCCCGATGTTGGCGCGGGTGTCGAGCGTGCCGGTCTTCTCGTCGTAGGCGAGGAACAGGTTGTTCAACGCGACGGGCGCGTCCTTGAGGGTCTCGTCGAGAGCGGAGCGGTTCTTCACCAGCACCTTCGAGACCTCGTTGAGCTCCTTGATGTTGCTCGAGAGCAGGCTGCGGTTGTCGGCGACGAAGGACTTCACCTGGGTCAGCGCGACCGACAGGTTCTGCAGGACAGCAGCGAGATCCTGGCGCTCGTCGGCAAGCAGCTTGGCCCCACTGGCGAGCGAGTCGTTGAACTTGCGGACGGTGTCGTCGTTGGTCGCCAGGGTGTTGGTGAACTTCTCGACCTCGGAGACCGTGCCGAAGAGCTCGTCCTTGTTGTCGGCGAGCGTCTTGGTCAGCTCGCTCAGGTTGTGCAGCGTCTGGTTGAACTGGACGCCCTGCCCGCCGAAGTTGCGCGCGGTGGAGTCGAGCAGCCGGGTCAGGGCTCCGGTGCCGGACGCGTCGGGCTTGTTGGCGCCCTCGGGGCCGAGCGCCGTCGTGAGATCGGTGATCGAGCCGAAGATCTGGTCGAGCTCGAGCGGCGTCGCGGTGCGGTCGAGCCCGAGGTGGGCGTCCTCGGCCAGCACCTTGCCGCCGGTGTACACCGGCGTGAGCTGGATGAACCGGTCGCCGACGATCGACGGCGAGATCACGGCGGCCTTGGCGTCGGCAGGCACCTTGTACTTGGAGTCGTAGTGGAACTTGACGACCACCTTGGTGCCGGCCGGGTCGACCTCGTCGACCTTGCCCACGGCGACGCCGAGGATCTTCACGTCCGATCCCTTGTAGAGCGAGATCGCGCGCGGGAACTCGGCGACGACGTGTCGCTGTCCGCTGCCCGGCAGGAGCAGCAGCACGGCACCCGCGAGCAGCACCACGACGAGGATCGCGGCGATGGCCGGGTTGACGCCCCGCAGGAGCCGCATCACTGACCAACTCCCAGGGCCGGGCCCGGAGGCAGGTTGGAGATCCAGTTGTCGAACCACGGACCCGTGCCGAGAACGTTGGTGAAGACCCGGTAGAACGGCGCCATCAGCCGCAGCGAGTTGTCGAGGTTGTTCTGGTTCTTCCGCAGGACGTCGACCACGGACTTGAGGTTGCTCAGCGCCGGCGTCAGGTCGGCCCGGCTCTGCTGGACCAGCGCCGTGAGCTCGGTGGAGAGGTTGCTGGTCGAGACCAGCAGCTCGTGGACGGCGTCACGTCGCGCCACCACTGCGCGGAGCAGCACGTCGCTGTCCTTCATCAGGGTGACGATGTCCTGGTCGCGGGTGGCCAGCACCCCGGAGACCTTCTTGAGGTTGCCGAGCAGGGTGTTGAGCTGGGAGTCGCGCGCGGCGACGTTCGCGGACAGCGCCGAGAGGCCCTTCAGCGTGCTCTGCAGCGCCTCAGGGGTGTCCTTGGTCGCGTCGGCGAGGGTGTTCAGCGAGGTCGTCAGCTGCGGGAGGTTGATCTGCTCGGCGCGCTCGGCCAGGCCGCTGAACGCCTCGACCACGTCGTACGCCGACTTGGTGCGCGACGCAGGGATGGTCGTGCCCGCCTTCAGCTGACCGGAGCCCTTCGGCTCGAGGGCGAGGAACATCGCGCCCAGCAGCGTCTTGACCTTGATCTCGGCGTTGGTCTCGGTGCCGAAGTCGGCACCGGAGGAGATCTTGAACGTGACCTTGACGTGGTCGCCGTCCAGGCCGACGCCGGTGACCTTGCCGACGCGGACGCCGGCGATGCGGACCTCGTCGTTGGGCTTGATGCCGCTGGAGTCGCTGAAGTCTGCGTAGTAGGTGTCACCGCCACCGATCAACGGCAGCGAGTCGGCCTTGAACGCCATCAGCACGATCGCCACCAGGACGATGAGGCTGACCGCGCCGACCTTGACGGGGTTGCGCTCACGGAACGGCATCATGAGAGGTCACACCTCCCCTTGTTGCCGGCGGGGTAGGTGTTGTAGGCGATGTTGAGCGGGCCGGTCGGCAGGATGACCTTCGCCTTGAACTCGCACATGTAGAAGTTGAAGAACGAGCCGTAGATCGCCGTACGCCCGATCTTCTCGAGCTTGATCGGCAGGATCTGGAGCGCCCGGTCGATCTCGGAGCGCCCCTCGTTGAGGTTGGTCGCCACCTGGCGGAGCTCCTTGATGCTCGACACGAGGCCTGGCCGGATGCCGGTGGTGATGTCCGCGGTCTCCCTGGTCAGGGCCGAGACGGAGTCGAGGGAGTTCAGGATCGCGTCCTTGTCCTGCGTCAGGCCGGCGACGAAGCTGCGCAGCTGCACGATGAGGTCGGACAGCTGCTGGTCGCGGTTGCCGATCGTGTCGAGGACGACGTTGAGGTTGGTGATCACGTCACCGATCAGCTGGTCGCGGTCGGCGAGCGTCTGGGTCACCGAGCCGGTGCTGCGCAGGAGGCCCTCGATGTTGCCGCCCTCGCCCTGGAACACCTGGATCAGCTCGTAGCTCAGCTTGTTGACGTCGGCCGGGGTGAGCGCCGCGAACAGCGGCTTGAACCCGTTGAACAGCGTGGTCAGGTCCAGCGCCGGCTGGGTGCGGCTCATCGGGATGGTCGAGTCCTCGGGGAGCCGGGACGTGTCTCCGACACCCTGGGTGACCGCGATGTAGCGCTGGCCGACGAGGTTGCGGTAGCGGATCGTGGCGGTCGAGCTGCGCGTGACCTCGGTGGCGGTCCGCACGCTGAAGGTGACCCGCGCGTGGGTCCGGTCGACGATCTCGACCTTCTTGACACTGCCGACCTTGACGCCGGCGACCCGGATGTCGTCGCCCTTCACGACGCCGGTGACGTCGGTGAAGATGGCTTTGTACTCGCGGGACTTCTCGAACGTCAGGTTGCCGATCAGCACCACCAGCACGCCGGTCGCGAGCGTCGTGACGATGATGAAGATCAGCAGCTTGATCGCGTCGCTGCTGGTGCGCTTGTCGAGCATCTTCATCGCACGCTCACCTCCGTCCCGGTGGCGAGCGGGCCGAAGAGCAGCGTGGTCAGGTCAGGCACCTGGTCGGCGGGCATGCCCATGACCGGCGCCGTGAGGGAGTTGAAGAACGCCTTCTGCCCCGAGCCGGCGGCGGCACTCGTCAGCGACGCATCGATCTCGGGCGCGGTGCGCTGGGCGTCGCCGCGCTGCAGGCCCTTCTCGCCCGGGTCGTTGACGCCGTCGGCGAGGTTGGGCGCGCCCGTGAACGGCACCTTGGCGTTGGGCAGGCCGAGGCAGGCCGGGCCGTTGTCGGCGCCGAGCACCGGCACGTCCGCCGGGCCGTAGCCACGCGGCTGGCGGGGCAGCGTGATCAGGTCGATGTGGAAGACGAAGCCGCGGAACGTGCTGCCCAGCGACGGCGCCTGGTCGACGATGCCGCGCAGGAGGCACGGGAACTCGGGTGAGTACCGGTTGAGCAGCTGCAGCTGGGGTTCGCTCAGCTGGCCGAGCCGGACGATGTTGCTGCCGTTGTTGTCCAGGAACGTCTTGGTCGTGTCGGAGAACGACGCGACGTCCTTGAGGAACGCGTTGAGCTTCTGTTGCCGGGAGAGCAGCGTGTTGCCGGTCTTCACGGTGTTGCGCAGCGTCTCGGCGATCTGCGGCGCGACGTCGGCGTACGTGCCGCTGACCTTGGACAGCAGTCGCAGGTCCTCGACGAGCGCCGGCACCTGCGGGTTGAGGCGCTCGAGGTAGGAGTTGAAGGTCTCGATGTTCTCGCCGATGGCCTGGCCGCGACCCTCGAGCGCGCTCGCGAGGGCGTTGAGGGTGTAGTTGAGCTCGGCGGGCTGGACCGCGCGGAGCAGCGGGTAGATGTCGTCGAGGACCCGCTCGACCTCGATCGGAAGCTGGGTCTGGGTGATCCGGTCGCCCTGGGTGAGGGCCTTGGACGACGCGTCGGTCGGGACGACGAGCTCGACGTACTTCTCGCCGAACAGCGTCTTGGGCAGGATCGAGGCAGTGACGTTCTGCGGGATCTCGCCGATCTTGTCCGGCTTGATGCCGAGCGTGAGTACGGCACCGTTGGACTCTGACTCGGCCTTGAGCACCTGGCCGACGATGACGCCGCGGACCTTGACGTCGGCGCGGGACGGCAGCTGCAGCCCGATCGTGTCGGTGTCGAGCGTGACCTTGTCGAAGGACACGAACTTCTGGGCGAAGACGGCGTTGATCAGCCACACCCCCAGCACGAGGATGCCGATGAACACGACGCCGAGCAGACGGTCGCTGAAGATCTTCCTGGTCATGGTCAGCCCGCCAACCTGACCGTGGTGGTCGAGCCCCAGATCGCCATGCTCAGGAAGAGGTCGATCACGTTGATGGCGACGATCGAGGTGCGCACCGCGCGGCCCACGGCAACGCCCACGCCCGCCGGACCGCCGCTCGCGGTGTAGCCGTGGTAGCAGTGGATCAGGATCACCACGACCGCGAACACCAGCACCTTGCCGAAGGACCAGAGCACGTCACCGGGCGGCAGGAACTGGTTGAAGTAGTGGTCGTAGGTGCCGGCGCTCTGCCCGTAGAACTTGGTCACCACGAGACGCGTCGCGAAGTACGACGACAGCAGGCCGACGACGTAGAGCGGCATGATCGCCACGAGGCCGGCGACGATCCGCGTGGTGACGAGGAACGGCATCGACGGGATCGCCATCACCTCGAGGGCGTCGACCTCCTCGGAGATGCGCATCGCACCCAGCTGGGCAGTGAAGCCGCAGCCCACGGTCGCGGCCAGGGCGATGCCGGCGATCAGCGGGGAGATCTCGCGGGTGTTGAAGTACGCCGAGACGAAGCCGGAGAAGGCGGCCGTGCCGATCTGGTTCAGCGAGGCGTAGCCCTGGAGACCGACCTCGGTGCCGGTGAAGAACGCCATCGCCGTGATCACGCCGACGGTGCCGCCGATGACCGCGAGCGCGCCGCTGCCGAGGGCGACCTCGGCGAGCAGCCGGAGGATCTCCTTGGGGTAGCGCTTGATCGAGCGCGGCGTCGCGATCAGGGCGCGGATGTAGAACGCCAGCTCCTCGCCGAGACGGTCGAGGGCCTTCAGCGGGCGCACGTATACCTGCTTCACGTCGGCCATGGCGCTAACCCGTCTTCGGTGGGACGAGCTGGAAGTAGATCGCGCTCATCACGAAGTTGACGACGAACAGCAGCATGAAGGTGATCACGACGGACTCGTTGACCGCGTCGCCGACACCCTTCGGGCCACCGCCGGCGTTCATGCCCTTGTAGGCGGCGACGATGGCAGCGATCAGGCCGAACACGAGGGCCTTGGCCATGCCCTGCCACAGGTCGGGCAGCTGGGCCAGGGCCGTGAAGCTGGCGAGGTAGGCGCCGGGTGTGCCGTCCTGCAGGACGACGTTGAAGAAGTAGCCGCCGCAGACGCCGACGACGCTCACGAGGCCGTTGAGGAAGAACGCGACGAGCATGCACGCGAGCACTCTTGGTACGACGAGCCGCTGGATCGGGTCGATGCCGAGCACCATCATCGCGTCGAGCTCTTCACGGATCTTGCGGGCACCGAGGTCGGCCGCGATCGCGGATCCTCCGGCTCCGGCGATCAGCAGCGACGTCGCAATGGGTCCCGCCTCACGCACCACCGCCAGGACCGAAGCCGAGCCGGTGAACGACTGCGCGCCGAACTGCTTGATCAGGCCGCCCACCTGGAGCGCGATCACGGCACCGAAGGGGATCGCGACGAGCGCCGTGGGCACGATCGTCACCGACGCGATGAACCAGGCCTGCTGGAGGAACTCGCGGGTCTGGAAGGGGCGCTTGAACAGCGCCACGGCCACGTCGATGCCGAAGGCGAAGAGCTTGCCGGCTGTCCCGACGGGGGCCAGGATCCGGTCTGCGGTGAGCGAGGACATCCGTCCCTCAGGCTCCCGGCGCCATGGACATGTTGGGCTCGAAGGACCCCGGGGGCGGCGTCACGCCGTGCTCCCGGCACCACTCGCCCGGCGGCCGCTGGCTGCGCCGCGGGATGCCGTTGGACGGCTCCTGCTGGAGCGGGATCGGCGGCAGCGCCGGCAGCTCCTGGTCCTTCTCGGCCTCGAGCTCGTCGGCGTCCTTCTCCTCGCTCATGCCGATCGGCCCGACCCGCTGGGCGTTGAGGAACTGCCGGACCACCGGCTCCTCCGAGCTCAGCAGCATCTCCCGCGGCCCGAACATCGCCAGGTGCTTGTGGTAGAGCAGGCCGATGTTGTCGGGCACCGTGCGCGCGGTGTTGACGTCGTGGGTGACGATCAGGAACGTGGCGTCGATCTGCGCGTTGAGGTCGATGATCAGCTGGTTGAGGAACGCCGTGCGCACAGGGTCCAGGCCGGAGTCGGGCTCGTCGAACAGCACGATCTCGGGGTCGAGGACGAGCGCGCGGGCCAGGCCGGCGCGCTTGCGCATGCCACCGGAGATCTCGCCGGGCAGCTTGTCCTCGGCGCCGAGGAGACCGACGAGGTCCATCTTCTCCATGACGATGTTGCGGATCTCGGACTCGGACTTCTTGGTGTGCTCGCGCAGCGGGAAGGCCACGTTGTCGTAGAGGTTCATCGAGCCGAACATCGCGCCGTCCTGGAACAGCACGCCGAACAGCTTGCGGATCTCGTAGAGGTCCTTCTCCGAGCAGGACGCGATGTCGACGCCCTCGATGATCACGCTGCCGCTGTCGGGCTTGAGCAGGCCGATCAGGGTCTTGAGGAGCACGGACTTGCCGGTGCCGGACGGGCCGAGCATCACGCAGATCTCGCCGGCCGGGATGGTCAGGGTGACGTCGCCCCAGATCAACTGCTTGCCGAACGACTTGGTGAGGTGGCTGACCTCGATCTCGACGCCCATGGAGACAACTCCCTCTATCCGACGGCAGCGGCAGGGTACGCCTCCCACGACGCTCCCACCTGGGTGAACCAACGAGTAACCGCGGGCTAAGTTACGCGGACAAAGCGACGCACGTCACCCCGTACCGGGAACGTCTCATCTTTTCCGGCATCCCGCCATCGGTGCGCAGCGGCGCGCTCGGCCGGGCGCTGGGTTTCGGGATGTTCCGGACATGCCACGAGCGGCCGCCCCGTTCGGGACGACCGCTCGTGCGGTGCTGCGGGTGCTGCGCCGGTGACCGTGGCCGCCGGCGCAGCGGGGATCACTTGAGCGTGACGGTGGCCCCGGCGCCCTCGAGGGCCTCCTTGGCCTTCTCCGCGGTCTCCTTGTTGGCCTTCTCAAGGACCTTCGGAGCGGCCTCGACCAGCTCCTTGGCCTCCTTCAGCCCGAGGCTGGTCAGCGCACGGACCTCCTTGATGACGTTGATCTTCTTGTCACCAGCGGCCTCGAGGACCACGTCGAACTCGTCCTGCTCGGCGGCCTCCTCGGAGGCGGCAGCGCCGCCGCCGGCGGCGGGGGCGGCGGCAACGGCGACCGGAGCCGCCGCGGTGACGCCGAACGTGTCTTCGAACTGCTTCACGAACTCGCTGAGCTCGAGGAGGGTCATCTCCTTGAAAGCGTCGAGCAGCTCGTCGGTGCTGAGCTTCGCCATGGTGGCGTTCCTTCCATTCGTCGGCTGCGTCGGGACCGGCGCGAGCCAGGGTTATCGGTGGGTGGTTGCCGTTACTCGGCGGGCGCTTCGGTCACGTCAGCCTCGGCCACGGGGGCCTCGGTCTCGGTGTCCGCAGCTGCCTCGGCCTCGGCGGCGGGTGCCTCTGATGTCTCAGTGGCCTCCGGCTCCTCGGTAGAGGCTTCCTCCGCGGCTTCGGCCTCGACGGCCGGAGCTTCAGCGGCGGCGGGCGTGCCCGCACCACCCTGGAGGGGTTCAATCGTGTCCTGCCCTGATTCTTCTTCGCGCTTCGCCTGCAGCGCGCCGGCGAGCCGGGCAGCCTGGGCGAGCGGCGCGTTGAGCAGGTAGACGGCCTGGCTCAGCGAGGCGAGCATCGCGCCCGCCAGCTTGCCCAGGAGGACCTCGCGGGACTCGAGATCGGCCAGCTTGGCGATCTCCTTGGCGTCCATCGAGGCACCGTCGACGAAACCGCCCTTGATGACGAGGGCGGGGTTTGCCTTGGCGAAGTCACGCAGGCCCTTGGCCGCTTCGACCAGGTCACCGTTGATGAAGGCGATCGCGGTCGGGCCGTTGAGCAGGTCGTCGAATCCTTCGACGCCGGCCTCCTTGGCCGCGAGCTGGGTCAGCGTGTTCTTGACCACGGCGTAGTTGGCGTTCTCGCCGAGTGAGCGCCGCAGTTCCTGCAGCTGCTTCACGGTGAGCCCGCGGTACTCGGTCAGCACAGCGCCAGCGGACTCGTTGAACTGGTCGACGATCTCCGCGACGGCTGCTGCCTTGTCTGGCCGCGCCATGGGACTCCTTCCAACTCTGCACGGGGTGTGCGCGGGCGGCGTACGGGATTGAACGCTGCCCGGACCTCGACCGGAAAGAGAAAAGCCCTGCGCACAGGGCACAGGGCGTGCGGCAGAGATGCCGTCGGCTTACTGTCACCTGCGCAGGCCGTCCGCTCTCGCGAAACCTTCACACCACCCAGATCGAGCCAGGGCGATGAACCGGCGGTCTTCGGTTACAGCGGGCAATGCTACGGGTACCGCGCCGCACCCGCCAAATCGGGACCGAATTGGGGAGCCGCACTCTCCAAAGCGGGAGCCTCCGACCGCCCTGGCCTGCGGGATCGGGCGGGTTGGGAGCGTAGCCGGACATGCGAATGTCACTGGTGGGGCCCCTGGGCGCCGCGTCCGCCCCGGCCGCGACATTCGCATGTCCGGGTGCGAGGGAGGCGCGAGTACGCGAGTACGCGAGTACGCCGACGGCCCGGCGACCCACGAAGGGGACCGGGCCGTCGTACGACGTCAGGAAAGGCTCAGGCCTCGTCCTCGGCCGCCACGTTCTTGGTGCGGTTCGGGTCGACCTGGATGCCGGGGCCCATGGTCGTGGAGACCGTCACCTTCTTGATGTAGCGGCCCTTGGAGGACGACGGCTTGAGCCGCAGCACCTCCTCGAGCGCGGCGGCGTAGTTCTCCGCCAGCTGGGCCTCGCTGAACGAGGTCTTGCCGATGATGAAGTGCAGGTTGGCGTGCCGGTCGACGCGGAACTCGATCTTGCCGCCCTTGATGTCCGAGACCGCCTTCGCCACGTCGGGCGTCACGGTGCCGGTCTTCGGGTTCGGCATGAGGCCGCGGGGGCCGAGCACGCGACCGAGCCGGCCGACCTTGCCCATCATGTCGGGGGTGGCGACCACGGCGTCGAAGTCGGTCCAGCCGCCGTTGACCTTCTCGATCAGCTCGTCGCCGCCGACGATGTCGGCGCCGGCCTCACGGGCGGCGTCGGCCTTGTCGCCGTTGGCGAAGACCAGGACGCGGGCGGTCTTGCCGGTGCCGTGGGGCAGGTTGACGGTGCCGCGGACCATCTGGTCGGCCTTGCGCGGGTCGACGCCCAGGCGCATGGCGACGTCGACGGTCTCGTCGAACTTCTTCTTGGCGGTCTGCTTCGCGATCTTGATCGCGGCCAGCGGCGGGTAGAGCTCGTCCTTGTCGAACGCCTCGCTCGCCGCGCGGTAGGTCTTGCTGCGCTGCATGGTGGTCCTGCTTTCGAAAGTAGGTTTGTGGTGCGGACCAGCGCGGTCCTTCCACGGGTGTGGCTCGGCTCGATCACCGAGCCGTGGATCAGTCGGTCGTGACGCCCATCGAGCGGGCGGTGCCCTCGACGATCTTCATCGCGGCCTCGATGTCGTTGGCGTTGAGGTCGGGGAGCTTGGTCTCGGCGATCTCGCGGATCTGGTCCTTGGTCAGCTTGCCGACCTTGTCGGACTGGGGGACGCCGGAGCCCTTCTGGATGCCGGCGGCCTTCTTGATCAGCTCCGCGGCCGGGGGCGTCTTCGTGATGAAGTCGAACGTGCGGTCCTCGTAGATCGTGATCTCGACGGGGATGACGTTGCCGCGCATGGACTCGGTCTGGGCGTTGTAGGCCTTGCAGAAGTCCATGATGTTGACGCCGTGCGGGCCCAGGGCGGTGCCGACCGGCGGCGCCGGGGTGGCCGCGCCGGCCTGCAGCTGCACCTTGACCAGTGCGGCGATCTTCTTCTTCGGAGGCATTGCTCTCTTCCTTCTATCTCGTGGTCATGACGAGGGGTACGGCGTACCGCCTCTGCCACCTGGTGCGGTGTCGCTCAGACCTTCTGGATCTGGCTGAACGACAGCTCGACCGGGGTCTCCCGGCCGAAGATCTCGACGAGGGCCTTGACCCTCTGCGACTCGGCGTTGATCTCGGTGATCGTCGCGTGCAGCGTGGCGAACGGGCCCTCGACGACCATGACCGAGTCGGACACGTCGAAGTCGGCCACGGTGACCGGCGCGCGGGTCGCGGTCTTGGTCGGCGTCGCGCCGGACTCGGCAATGGCAGCGGCCTCGGCCTGCGCCTGGACCGCCGGGGCCAGCATGTTCTCGACCTCGTCGAGGCTCAGCGGCACCGGCTGGTGGCTGTGGCCGACGAACCCGGTGACCGACGGGGTGTGCCGCACGGCGGCCCAGGACTCGTCGGTGAGGTCCATCCGCACGAGCACGTAGCCCGGCAGGGCCGGCTTGGTGCGGAGCTTGCGCTGACCGTTCTTGATCTCGGCGACGTCCTCGGTGGGGACCACGATCTCGTGGATGTAGTCCTCCATGTTCAGCGAGGTGATGCGGTTCTCGAGGTTGGCCTTCACCCGGTTCTCCATGCCGGAGTAGGTGTGCACCACGAACCAGTCGCCGGGCTTCTCGTGGAGGGCGGCGCGGAACTCCGCCAGCGGGTCGACGGCTTCGTCGTCAGCTTCCTCGTCAGCCCCGGCGCTCTCGTCGGCGCTCTCGTCGGCGCTCTCGTCGGCGTCCGTCACGTCGGCGTCGACGCTCTCGTCGGCCTCGAGGACCACCTCGGGCTCGTCGACGTCGTCAGCCTCGTCGGCCGGCTCGACGTCCTCGTCGCCGGCGTCGGTCACCTCGACCGCCTCGGGAGCAGGCGCCTCCTCGGCACCGCCCTCCGGGCTCTCGACGACCTCTGCCTCGACCGCGGCGTCCTGCGCCTCGTCGTACTGCTCCGACACGATTACTCCGTCACCTTGCAACTAATGGATGTGCTGACCGTGGACCGGTCAGGCCTTGGACGTGTCGCCGCCGAAGACGGCGAACACGGCCTTGCCGAACCCGAGGTCGAGCAGCGAGACGATCGCGATCATGAAGAGCACGAACACCATCACCACCAGGAAGTAGGTCACCAGCTGCTGCTGGCTCGGCCAGACGACCTTGCGCAGCTCGGCGACGACCTGCCGGTAGAACGTGACCGGGCTCGTGCGATCGGATCTCGCCGAACGCGCCGAGGGGGTGTCCGACACGGCTTCCTTCTTCCTCTTGCGTTACTCGGGTTGTCGCAGGGCACGAGGGACTTGAACCCCCAACCTTCGGTTTTGGAGACCGATGCTCTGCCAGTTGAGCTAGTGCCCTCCAGTGTCCTGTGGGCATGCCAAAGCATTGCCCGAAGACACCAAGCGAAGAGTCTACGGGGCCGGGCAGGGCAAGTCGAACCGGGCGATCGGGATACCCGTTCGGGCTCCGCGCCGGACTCTGGGAACATGGGCGCGTGAGCGAGTCGAACACCGTGACCAGGCCCCTGACCGAGCGCACCCCGGCGGAGATCGAGGAGTTCCTCCGCGAGCAGCAGGCGGCGTACGACGCCCTGGCCGGCCGCGGCCTGAAGCTCGACCTCACGCGCGGGAAGCCCGCGACCGCCCAGCTCGACCTCTCCGACGGCCTGCTGTCCCTCCCGCGCGAGGTCAGGGACGCGGACGGCGTGGACACGCGCAACTACGGCGGCCTGGAGGGCATCCGCGAGATCCGGGAGCTGTTCGCCGAGCTGCTCGGCGTCGAGACCGGCCAGGTCGTGGCCGGCGGCAACTCCAGCCTGGTGATGATGCGGGAGGCGCTCACCTACCTCTGGCTCAAGGGCGGCGTCGACAGCGAGCGGCCATGGGGAGCCGAGGAGAAGGTCACCTGGATCTGCCCGGTGCCCGGCTACGACCGGCACTTCACGCTGCTCGACTGGTTCGGCATCGAGACGGTGACCGTGCCCATGCACGACGACGGCCCGGACGTCGAGGCCGTCGCCGAGCTCGCGGCGAACGACCCGAGCGTCAAGGGGATCTGGATCGTCCCGACGTACGCGAACCCCACCGGGGCGGTCGCCTCGCAGGAGGTCGCCGCACGGCTCGCGTCGATGCCGACCGCCGCCCCCGACTTCAAGATCTTCTGGGACAACGCCTACGCGCTGCACCACCTGACCGAGCAGGAGGCGAAGAGCGCCGACATCGTCAGCCTGGCCGCCGCGTCCGGTCACCCGCACCGGCCGATCATGTTCGCCTCGACGTCGAAGATCACCTACGCCGGGGCCGGGGTCGGCTTCCTGGCCGGCTCCGCCGAGACCGTCGACTGGTACGTCAAGCACCTCGGCAAGGGCTCGATCGGACCTGACAAGGTCAACCAGCTGCGCCACGTGCAGCTCTTCGGCTCCGCCCAGGGAGTGCGGGACCACATGGCCCGCCAGCGGGAGATCATCGCGCCGAAGTTCGCGGCCGTCGAGCAGGTGCTCTCCGAGCGACTCGGCGACCTCGGCATCGCGTCCTGGACCCGGCCCACCGGTGGCTACTTCGTCAGCCTGGACGTGCCCGACGGCACCGCCTCGCGGGTGGTCGCCCTCGCCAAGCAGGCGGGAATTGCCCTCACTCCCGCCGGCGCATCGTTCCCGCAGGGCAACGACCCGCGCGATCGCAACATCCGCCTCGCGCCAACGTTCCCCGCGCTGGCGGAGGTGACCGAAGCCATGGAGGCCGTCGCGACCTGCGTGCTGCTCGCCGCGGCCGAGCAGCTGCGTGGCTGATCCCCCACCGCCGCGCGCGGCCGGGGACTCCCCGCAGCGTCGCGACCTCCTCACCCTCCCCAAGGCGCACCTGCACCTGCACTTCACCGGCTCGATGCGGCACGCCACCCTCCTCGAGCTCGCCGCGCGCGACGGGATCACGCTGCCCGACGCCCTGGTCGAGGACTGGCCACCGCGGCTCTCCGCGGCCGACGAGAAGGGCTGGTTCCGGTTCCAGCGGCTCTACGACGTGGCCCGCTCCGTGCTGCGCACCCCGGACGACGTGCGTCGGCTGGTCCGTGAGGCCGCCGAGGACGACCACGCCGACGGCGGGCGCTGGCTGGAGATCCAGGTCGACCCCAGCGGGTACGCCGCCCGGTTCGGCGGGGTCACCGCCTTCACCGACCTCGTCCTCGATGCCGTCGCCGACGCTTCGCGCAGCGTCGGGATCGGCATCGCGGTGATCGTCGCCGCGAACCGCACGCGGCACCCGCTGGACGCACGCACGCTGGCCCGGCTCGCCGCCCAGTACGCCGGGCGCGGGGTCGTCGGCTTCGGGCTGTCCAACGACGAGCGGCGCGGCCGCACCGCCGACTTCGCGCCGGCCTTCCGGATCGCCGAGCGCGCCGGGCTCCTGCTCGCCCCGCACGGCGGCGA
The DNA here is from genome assembly GCA_019510315.1 of Propionibacteriales bacterium. Lineage (GTDB taxonomy): Bacteria > Actinomycetota > Actinomycetes > Propionibacteriales > Nocardioidaceae > Marmoricola. The sequence continues at coordinate 4,990 of JAEKKP010000106.1, read as the reverse complement.
GCTCCTCGGCCCCGAGTCGGTCCGGGTGTGCCTCGACGAGCTGCACGCCGACCGGCTCGGGCACGGCGTACGGGTGGCCGAGGACCCGGCTCTGCTCGCGCGTGTCGTGGACCAGGGCGTCGTCCTCGAGCTGTGCCCGGTCTCCAACGTCGCGCTCGGCGTCTACTCGGACCTCACCTCCGTGCCGCTGCCCGAGCTGATGTCGGCGGGTGCCCGGATCGCCCTCGGCGCCGACGACCCGCTGCTGTTCGGTTCGCGGCTCGCGGCTCAGTACTCGACGATGCGGGCCGCGCACGAGCTCACCGACGAGCAGCTCGCCGGTCTGGCGCGGTCCTCGATCGAGGCCTCCCGGGCCGACGACGCGACCCGCGCCGGGCTGCTCGCGGAGGTCGACCGCTGGTGGGAGACAATCCCGTCATGAGCCAGAGCGACGGAGAGACACCGCCGGACGGTCCACCGGCCTCCGGGCAGCAGCCCCCGCCTCCGCCGCAGCAGCCGCAGTGGAACCCGCAGTCGGCGTACCCCGTCGGTGACCCACGCGCCCTCCCGGCGTACCCGGCGACGAACCCGTACGCCCAGCAGCCCTACGCCCCGGGGCAGCCCGGGATGCCGCAGTTCCCGACCTACGCGCTGCCCGACCACCCGAAGGCCACCGCCGCGCTCGTCGTCGGCATCGTCTCCGTGGCCGGCATGTTCGTCCTGGTGCTGCCCGTGCTGGCCGCGCCGGTGGCGTGGGTGCTGGGGGCGCAGGCCCGCGGGCAGATCCGGCGGGCCCCGCACCAATGGGGCGGCGAGAGCAAGGCCACCGCCGGCATGGTGCTCGGCATCATCGGCACGATCCTGCTGCTGCTCGTCGTGCTCATCGTCGTGATCGTGATCGTGGTCGCGGTCAACGATTCCGGAGCGTTCGAGCCGGACACCTCGGTCTGAGGCGCAGGCCTGCGAGGAACGAGCAGGGCCGCGACCCGAAGAGGTTGAGCGAGCCCGCGGGTGAGCCCGCGAACCCGCGACGGCGGGTCGAAACCTGAGCCGAGCAACACCGTCAGCTCAGAGCGAGCAGCCGACCAGCACCGGCTCGTTGACCAGGTCGATCCCGAACCGCTCCCGCACGCCGTCCCGGACCTCCCGGGCCAGCGTGACGAGATCGGTCGCCGTGGCGCCGCCGCGGTTGGTCAGGGCGAGCGTGTGCTTGCCGGAGAGCGCGGCGCGGTCGTTGCCGTGGCCACGCTCGAACCCGGCGTGCTCGATGAGCCAGGCGGCGCTCGTCTTGACGCGTCCGTCCGGCTGCGGCCAGGCGGGAGCGCCGTCGGGCACCTCGGTCGGCGCGAGCACGGGATTGGTGAAGAACGAGCCCGCGCTCCAGGTGTCGTGGTCCACCTCGTCGAGCACCATGCCCTTGCCGCGGCGCAGCTCGAGGACGGCCTCACGCACGTCGGCGAGGGTCACTCTGTCGCCGACCTCCACGTCGAGCCGGCGAGCAAGCTCGGCGTACGCGATCGGCGCACTGAGGTCGCCCAGCCGCAGCTGGAACACCACCTCGAGCACGACCCAGCGGTCGGGCTCCTGCTTGAGCCGGCTGGTGCGGTAGCCGAAGCGGCAGTCGCGCGCGAAGAGCGTGCGCACCTCGCCGGCCTGCCGGTCCCAGCAGCGCACCGACGCGATCGTCTGGGAGACCTCCTGGCCGTAGGCGCCGACGTTCTGGATCGGCGTCGCACCGACCAGTCCGGGGATGCCGGCGAGCGCCTCGACCCCGATCCAGCCCTGGTCGACGGCCCGTGCGACGAACCCGTCCCAGACCTCGCCCGCGGCGACCCGGGCGACCGCTCCGCCACAGGCGTCGGCGTCCGACTGGACGCCCGCGGTGCGCACAGCGACGACGCGGCCGTCGAAGCCGGAGTCGGAGACCAGCAGGTTGCTGCCACCGCCGAGTACGAGCACCGGCTTGCCTCGGTCGTCGGCGTCGCGCACGGCGGAGACCAGCTCTGCCTCGGTGGTGGCGACGACGAAGTCCGCAACCGGTCCGCCGACCCGCAGCGTGGTGTGGTTGGCGAGCAGCTCAGCCACACGCGACCTCACGCACGCAGCACCGCCGAGGCTGCTCCGAGCACCTTCTCCCCGCCACAGGTGACGGTCAGCAGGATCGTCGCATCGTCGCGCAGCTCGCCGCCGACGGTGAGCTCGGTCCCCTCCTCCGGTACGACGACCGGCCGGGTGAACTTCGCGCCGATCTGCGCGATCCGGCCGGTCTCACCGAGCGCCTCGTCGACGTAGCGCGCGGCGATGGCGAGGGTGAACATCCCGTGCGCGATCACGCCCGGCAGGCCGACGCTGCGGGCGACCGCCTCGTCCTGGTGGATCGGGTTGTGGTCGCCGCTGGCGTCGGCGTAGGCGACCAGGTCGGCCCGGGTGATCCGGTAGGTCCGCGAGTTCCAGTCGGCATTCGCGGGCATCACGCACCTGCCTTGTGCACCAGGGTGGCCTCGGCCGTGCAGACGAGCTGCCCGTCGGCATCGGTGATCGCGCTGGAGGTGCTGATGATGTCGGCTCCTCCGATCTGCCGCAGGCCCGTGACGCTCAGCTCGGCACGCAGCGCGTCGCCGGCGCGCACGGGGCGCTCGTGGACGAACTTCTGCTGGCCGTGCACGACGTGGTGCAGCTCGATGCCGACCTCGGGGTCGGACATCAGCGCCTGCATCGCCCCGAAGGCCACCACGATCGGGAAGGTGGCCGGGGCCGGCCCGCCGGCCTGGTACGGCGTACCGGTGGACGCGGCGAAGGCGGCGATCCGGTCCTCGGTCACGTCGTAGGCCGCCGTCGGCGGGAACGTGCGGCCGGACAGCGACGGGTCGACGGGCATGTCCTCACGCTACCGGGCTGGGTTTCGACAGGCTCAACCACCGGGGCTCAGCGATCAGGCTGGGATTCGACAGGCTCGACCGCCGCCGCAAAGCCGAAGGGCGGCTCCCCCACAGGGGAGCCGCCCAACGTGTGCGCGAACCTCAGCGGGTCTCGCGGTGCTCGGTGTGCGTGCGACAACGCGGGCAGAACTTCTTCAGCTCCATGCGGTCCGGGTCGTTGCGGCGGTTCTTCTTGGTGATGTAGTTGCGTTCCTTGCATTCCACGCACGCCAAGGTGATCTTGGGGCGGACGTCGGAGCTCTTGCTGGCCACGGTGTGCCTTCTTCCTTGCAGGTCGTGCGGTGCGATTCTCGGCCGTCTCGGGCCGGTGGAGTAGCGGGGGCGGGGCTCGATCCCGCGACCTCACGATTATGAGTCGTGCGCTCTAACCAGCTGAGCTACCCCGCCTCGGCAACGACCGCGGCCCCGCGGTCATTCCCAGAGCCCCTTTACGGAATCGAACCGTAGACCTTCTCCTTACCATGGAGACGCTCTGCCGACTGAGCTAAAGGGGCCTGACCCGATCCGGGCCGACGTGAAGGATACACAGGCGCCACGGGTTCGGCGAAATCGGCAGAGACGCTCCTCACAGGCCCTCAGCGGAGCATCGCGGCGTCCTGGATCCGGGCGAAGGGCCGCGCCTCCTCGAGCGCGTAGGCGAGCTCAAGGAGCCGGGCCTCACGGCCCATTCCGGCGGCCAGGTGGACGCCGATCGGCGTGCCCTCCGAGCTCATCGCGAACGGCAGCGAGACGGCCGGGTCGCCGGTGGTGTTCTGCAGCGGCGTGAAGCCCACCCAGTCGACGAGCCGGCCCATGACGATCTCGTAGGGCTGGGTCGGGTCGAGGTGTCCGAGCCGCGGCGTCAGGTGGCTCAGGGTCGGGGTGAGCACGGCGTCGTACGACGCGAAGAACCGCCTCGAGACGATCGTCGCGGCTCGCAGCCGGGCGATCGACAGCGGGATCCGGTAGAGGTGCCGCACGACGTAGCCCGCGAACCCCCGGGTCAGCGACTCGGTCTCACGCCAGTTGAACGTGGAGTTGAAGGTGCGCTTGCCGGTGGCGTTGAGGAAGAGGAACAGCAGACCGTAGTAGGTCTTGAAGTCCTCGACGAACGACTCCGGGACCGGGGCGTCGATCTCCTCGACGTGGTGGCCCAGCGACTCCAGCAATGCTGCTGCCGCACGCACCGCTGTCGCCGTCTCGGGATCGGTCCGGGCGACGAGCGAGTCCACGACGAGGGCGATCTTCAGCGGGGTCCGGCCCGGGCCGGTCACGTCGCCGACCGGCCGGAGCCGCGGGTGCGGAGCGAGCCGCTCGGTCTCGCGAAGGTACGCCGCGGTGTCGCGCACCGACCGGGTCACCACCCCGTCGGCCACCACCTGGACGGGCATCTCGCGCGACATCTTGTCCTGCGGCACCCGGCCGCGACTCGGCTTGAGCCCGACGAGCCCGCACGCGGCGGCCGGGATCCTGATCGAGCCGCCGCCGTCGTTGGCGTGCGCGATCGGCACGACCCCGCTGGCCACGAGGGCCGCGGCGCCCGCCGACGAGGCGCCCGACGAGTGCTCGAGGCTCCACGGGTTGTGCACCGTGCGGCCCGGGGACTCCGCACTCGCGGAGATGCCGAACTCCGAGAGCTGGGACTTGCCGAGGTTGATGGTCCCGAGCCCGAAGAACGTCTTCGCGAAGTCACCGTCCGCGACCGCGGGCTCGGCGCGGAAGGCGCTCGTGCCCTGCTGCGTCGGCAGGCCGGCCACGTCGGTGTTGTCCTTGACGAAGGTCGGGACGCCGGCGAAGAAGCCGGATCCCGTGCGTCCGGCCTGCTGGCGGGCGCGGTCGAACGACTCCGTAGCGATCGCACCCAGGAGCGCGTCGACGGCCTCGGCCCGGGCGATCGCGGCCGCCACGGCCTCGGCCGCGCTGACCCGTCCCTCGCGGATCTCGGCAGCGAGGGCGGACGCGTCGTGCTCGCCGAGGGCGTCGTCGCCGAAGGCGTGGACCCGCGTCGGGTCGGGCGGCTGTGTCATGGCGTGAAAGGTAGCGGTCGGCCACGTGGTCGCGAATCCTCCCAGGGTCGGAGTCCGAGGGTGCCG
>JAEKKP010000213.1 GCA_019510315.1 Propionibacteriales bacterium | reverse complement strand
GAGGCGACGGCGGCCGACGAGGCTGTCACCGAGGTGGCCGCCGGGTCGGGGCTGCTGGTCCCGACGCTCTTCGACCACTACCGCAGCTTCCGGCCCCGGCCCGCGGCGTTCTACGGCCTGCCGGTGGTCAGGCGTCCGTCCGACGGGATCGCGACCGTCGCCGGCGGCGGCTTCGTCGCGAGCGGCCCCACCGGCAAGGACCGCGCACCCACACCGTGGGCGCCGCCCGGCCTGCACCTGACCGGACTCGAGGGTGCGGGCGAGGTGCAGACGCCGCTGACCGGGCCGGGCGTAGCGGGCCTGACGATCGGTGACTGGGTCTGGTTCCGGCACGCCAAGTCCGGCGAGCTGGCCGAGCACACCAATGTCGTGCACCTCGTCGAGGGCGACGCGGTGGCCGAGACCGTGCCGTCCTACCGGGGCCTGGGCTGCGCCTGGTGACGGCGCCTGACGCCGCGGCGGTGGTCGCCCACGCGCTCGACCACCCGGCCCGGCTCGGCTCCGGACGTCTCGTGTGCATCGACGGACCCGCCGGATCCGGCAAGAGCACGCTTGCCCGTCAGGTGGCGGAGCTCTCCGGTGCCCCCGTCGTCAGGATGGACGACCTCTACCCCGGGTGGGACGGGCTGCTCGAGGTCGACCTCGAGGTGCAGGGCCTGCTGCTGCCACTGAGCGCGGGGCAGCCGGGCTCCTACCGGCGCTTCGACTGGGCGGCCGACCAGTACGCCGAGACGCACCTCGTCGAGTCCGCTCCCCTCCTCGTGCTGGAAGGTGTCGGCGCGGGCAACCGGGCCTGGCGCCACCTCGTCACGACCTTGGTGTGGGTCGAGGCCGACGACGCCGTGCGCCTCGCCCGCGGGCTCACGCGTGACGGTGAGGACCAGCGAGCGCACTGGGAGCGCTGGATGTCCGACGAGGCACTGCTGTTCGCCCGCGAGGAGACCCGCTCGTCCGCGGACCTGGTGTTCGAGACCTGAGGTTGGTCTCGACTGATCGGGTCTCGACTGATCACTCGCAAGCTCGCTGCTCGACCACCATCTAGCTCGCTGCTCGACCACCAGCTCGTCAGTCGTCGCGGTCGGTGCGCGAGTGCTCGTCGACGAGCCGGCGCAGCTGCCGCACGGCGCGGATCGCGCGTTGGCCGTCGGAGCCCTGGATCGCCAGCATCGAGATCGAGGTGCCGTCGGAGAGGTCCATGCCGGCCCAGGGTGCGCCGCGGCGCAGGTTGACGCCGACCACCTGTGACCACTCGAAGACCCGGCGCCGGTAGCCGTTGACCACCGTGACGCCGGTCTCTGCCGCCGACACGCGCGAGCGCATGATGGCGTAGAAGGCCAGGAACCCGAGCAGTCCCAGCCCGATCAGTGTCGTCCGCTGGAAGAGCGAGAACCGGCTGCGGACGTCGTCGCTGAGGGCGAACCAGACGAAGACCACGAGGAGCAGCAGGAGGCCCCCGAGGATCCCGCCGGCGATGCGCGCGCCGAACGGGCGCCACGTGTGCGGAAGTGCCACGTCGTCGGGAGCGCTCACAGGCGGCAGGCGTGGATGTCGGTCAGCAGGATCGCCCGGGCACCGATGCCGTAGAGGTCGTCCATCAGCTGCTGGGCGCCCGCGCTCGGGACCATGGAACGGACGGCGACCCACCCCTCGCGATGCAGCGGTGAGACCGTCGGGCTCTCCAGCCCGGGGGTCAGCGCCACCGCCTCCTCGACCCGGTCGGCAGGGATGTCGTAGTCCATCATCAGGTAGGAGCGGGCGACCAGGACGCCGTCGAGGCGGCGCTTGAACACCTCGAAGGCGTCGGCGTCGACGGAGCGTCCGCTGCTGATCAGCACCGCCTCGGACTCCAGGATGACGTCGCCGGCGATCTCGAGGCCCGCCTGCTTGAGCGTGCTCCCGGTCTCGACGACGTCGGCGATCACGTCGGCCACGCCGAGCCGGACGCTGGTCTCCACGGCTCCGTCGAGGCGCACGACCTCGGCCTCGATCCCGTGCTCCTCGAGGTACGCGCGGACGACGCCGACGTACGACGTCGCGATCCGCTTGCCGGCGAGGTCGGTCAGCGAGCCGAGCACACCGGGGCGGGCGGCGAAGCGGAACTTCGAGCTGCCGAACCCGAGCGACATCGCCTCCTCGGCCTTCGACCCGGAGTCCAGCAGCAGGTCGCGGCCGGTGATGCCGACGTCGAGGGTGCCCTCGCCGACGTACAGGGCGATGTCGCGTGGCCGGAGGTAGAAGAACTCCACACCGTTGTCGGCGTCGAGGAGCGTGAGCTCACGCGCGTCGGTGCGCTGCCGGTAGCCGGCCTCGCGGAGCATGTCGGAGGCGGCCGCGGACAGCGAGCCCTTGTTCGGGAGCGCGATGCGCAGGAGATCGGTGCTGGGTGTGACGGTCATGGAAGGTCCTGGGGTGTGCCCTAGAGGTGGGAGTAGACGTCGTCGAGCGAGACTCCGGCGGCGAGCATCAGCACCTGCGTGTGGTACAGCAGCTGGCTGATCTCCTCGGCCGCCCGGTCATGGCCCTCGTGCTCCGCGGCCATCCACGACTCGGCGGCCTCCTCGACCACCTTCTTGCCGATCGCGTGCACACCGGCGTCGAGCGCCCGCACGGTCCCGGAGCCTGCCGGGCGCGACTCGGCCAACTCGTTGAGCTCGGCCCAGAGCTCCTCGAACGTCTTCACGCGCCTAGCCTAGATGTTCGCGACGCCGGATCCGCTTGAGCGTCACTGCGGTGAGAAGGGCTGCGCTGGTGGCCTCGTAGCCCTTGTCCTCCTTCGAGCCCTCCAGGCCGGCACGGTCGAGCGCCTGCTGCTCGTCGTCGCAGGTGAGCAGGCCGAACCCGATCGGCACCCCGTGGTCCAGGGCGACGCGGGTCAGGCCGTCGGTGGCGGAGGAGGAGACGTACTCGAAGTGCGGCGTGCCGCCGCGGATGATCACGCCCAGCGCGATGATCGCGTCGAACCCCTGCCCGGCCAGCGCGCTCGCGACGACCGGCAGCTCGAAGGACCCGGGCACGCGCACGACGACAGGTGACTCGACCTGGTGGCGCCGCAGTGCCTCGAGGGTGCCGTCCAGCAGGCCCTGCATGACCCGTTCGTGCCAGCTCGCCGCCACGACCGCGACGCGCAGGTCGTGGCAGTCGAAGGGGCGGTCGCCGGGGGTGCCGTCTCC
>JAEKKP010000212.1 GCA_019510315.1 Propionibacteriales bacterium | reverse complement strand
CGCCCTGGATCACGCGGTGGTCGTAGGTCGAGGTCAGCGTCATCACCTTGCTGACCGCGTTGCGCGTGAGCGTCTCGTCCGAGGCTCCCTGGAACTCCGGCGGGTAGTCCATCGAGCCGACGCCGATGATCGCGCCCTGGCCCTTCATCAGGCGCGGCACCGAGTGGTTGGTGCCGATCGTGCCGGGGTTGGTCAGGCTGATCGTGGTGCCCTGGAAGTCGGAGACCTCGAGCTTGTTGTTGCGCGCCTTCTTGACGATCTCCTCGTACGCCGTCCAGAAGTGCGCGAAGCTCATCGACTCGGCCGCCTTGATGCTCGGCACGAGGAGCTGGCGGGTGCCGTCGGGCTTCGCGAGGTCGATCGCCAGGCCGAGGTTGATGTGCGCCGGCTGGATCAGGTTGGGCTTGCCGTCGACCACGTCGAAGCCGACGTTCATCTCGGGCATCGACTTCAGCGCCTTGACCAGGGCGAACCCGATGAGGTGCGTGAACGACACCTTGCCGCCGCGGGCGCGGGCGAGGTGGTTGTTGATGACGATCCGGTTGTCCCAGAGCAGCTTGACCGGGACCTGGCGGACGCTCGTGGCCGTCGGCACGCTGAGGCTGACGTCCATGTTCTGCACGGTGCGGGCCGGCGCGCCGCGCAGGACGGTGTAGGTCGGCTCGTCGGAGGCCTCCGCGGCCTTCGGCGTGGTCGGCTCCTTCGGCACCGGCCGCGCCGGGGCGGCCGGTGCGGGTGCCGCTGCGGTCTGCGCGGCGGCCCGGGACGCGTCGGGCGCCGACGAGGGGGTCGGCGCCACCGAGGGCTTGGCGACGGGGGTCGGGGCGGGCTTCGCGGCGCTGCTCACAGGCTGGGCTACGGGAGTCGTCGGCCGCTGGTTCGTCTCGGACGGCGGGCGGGTCGTCGTACCGGCTCCGTCAGTGGCGGTCGTGGAGGTTGCGGCCGGGCTGGCCGCAGGAGCCTTGGCTGCCGCATTGGCCGGCGGGGCACCGTTGCGATAGGTCTTGAAGAAGTCCCACCAGGCCGGATCCACGCTCTCGGGATCCTTCTGGTACTGCTCGTACATCTCGTCGACGAGCCATTCGTTGGCTCCGAACGCCGCGAGGGGGTTGCCTTCAGTGGGCTCTGGCACGGCCGGGATTCGCCTCTTCCGATGGATTGGCCGGGTAGGTCGCTGACAAGGCTAGTCCGCGGCGTGTCGCGACGCAGCCCGCGCAGTGAGATGTTGCGCACGCTCCGAGACCCAGGTCACGGAGTGCACCCGCCGACGCCGCCGACGTCGCTGTTGACGTGCCTGTCGACGCCGGAGCCGAACGCGTAGGCCGAGCAGTAGTAGAAGCTGAGCAGCGATGGCCGGTCGAGGACCACCGGCGCCCAGACGCCGCGACCGCGCGGCTCGAGATAGGCCGCGGTCGGCGACAGCAGCTCGGCGTCGTTGCTGCGGTGCTTCAGGTAGCGGTCGAGCCACTCCTGCACGTAACCGCTGGTGAGGTCCTGGCCCCAGCGGCTCGCCGGCAGCACGTAGGGGATGTCGGCGTACTCGAGGTGGGTGGAGGCGCGCGGCACGACCAGCATGCTGTCCACGCCGGCGGCCCGCCAGTCGTCGAAGCCGGTACGCCGCTCGCGCATCGGGTCCGGGTTGCCCGCGGTCGGCAGCAGGGAGCTGCCGCCGCTGAGGAAGTACGGCGCGACGGTGAACCCGTACTCCGACTGGATCGCGAGCGCCGGGACCACCGGCCGGTTGTCGGTGTTGCTGCCCGCGCCCGGCAGGGCCGGATCGCTCGGGCCGGCGAGCTTGTCGAGGGCGACCACCGTCTCGATGCGCGGGTCCGTCGCCTGCAGCTTCGAGACCGCGAACGCACCCATCGAGTGGCCGATGACGGCGATACGGGTGGTCCGGCCGGGCGTCACGGTCGACGTATCGGGGGAGTGGTCCAGCAGCGCGTCGTACGGGTTGGCACCCGAGAGGAACCAGTCCAGGGCGTCCTCGGTCCCGGTCGTGAAGTTGGCGAGCTGCTGGAACGGCACACCCGGGCAGCCGGTCAGGTTGCCGTCGACTGGTGCCGCGAACGGGTTGCAGAACGGGACTGTGCTGAATTCTTGGGCTGACCCGGTGGTGTGCGGCAGCGTCTCGCTCGTTCCCTCGCCCTGGACGTCGTAGGTGAGGACGACGTAGCCACGCTCGGCGAGGTCCTCGGCGAGCCAGACGTACATCCCTTCGGACCCCTGCACCGACCCCGGCGTGATGACGACGCCCGGGTAGGGGCCGGTGAGCGGCGCGCGGGTGTAGGGATCGGTGGCGCCGGGGAGCGGCGCGTAGACGGTGCCGCGCAGCAGCGCGCCGTACCGGTTGACGAACGAGATCTTCCGGGACTGCCCCCTGCTGCCGCTCCAGCCGGCGCGCAGCGGGTTGCCGACGTTCCAGCCGGGCACGAGGTTGCCCGGCGTCAGCGCGAGCCGCGTCGGGTTCGCGCAGGTCTCGGGCGACATACGCCGGGCTGCCCGGCTGCGGCTGCTCGGCAGCCTGCGAGGGCGCGCAGAGAGCGGCGACGAGCGCGGTGAGCAAGACGGCGATCGGGATGCGCATCCGAGACATGTCGAGATCAACGAACTTGCGCCGATCTGGGCACGCCCCCGCCCTGAAGGGGACGAGTCGGGCTGGCCCAGTCTCGCTATTGCAGACCGTCGTCCAGCGATGAAGAGTCGCACGCAGGGAGTTCAGCGTCGGGAGGCGTCATGTCAGCAGAGTTCCGCGGTTCCGTGATCACACCGAGCGATGCCGGGTACGACGAGGCGCGCTCGGTCTTCAACGGGCTGATCGACCACAAGCCGGAGCGGATCATGCGCTGCGTCGACGCCGCGGACGTCGCCGCGGCGATAGCGGGTGCACGCGAGGCCGAGTTGACGATCTCCGTCTACGGAGGCGGACACGGCGTCACCGGCTCGGCGGTCGTCGACGGGGGCGTCTGCGTCGACCTCCGGGCGATCGACCACGTCGTCGTCGACCCTGCGACACGGACGGCTCGCGTGGGCGGCGGGGCGTCCTGGGGATCTGTCGATGCGGCCACCCAGGAGCACGGCCTGGCGGTGACCGGTGGCCGGGTCTCGACCACGGGGGTCGGCGGCTTGTCGCTCGGCAGCGGCAGCGGCTGGCTGGAGCGCGCCTTCGGCTTCACCTGCGACAGCCTGGTCTCGGCGGAGGTGGTGACTGCAGCGTCGGAGATCGTCACCGCGTCGGAGGAGTCGCACCCCGACCTGTTCTGGGCCATCCGGGGCGGTGGCGGCAACTTCGGCGTGGTCACCGAGTTCACGTTCGACCTGCACCCTCTCGGGCCGATGATGCTCGGCGGCATGCTGCTCTACCCGGGTTTCATGGCCAAGGACGTGCTCCGGAACTGGCGTGACTTCATCCTCGGCGCGCCCCGCGAGGTCGGAGGCGGCGTCGCGCTGATCACCGCGCCACCGGAGGAGTTCGTCCCGGAGGCCGCGCGTGGCATGCCGGCCGTGGGCGTGATCATCACCTACGCCGGAGACCCCGAGGAGGGTGCCCGCGTGGTCGCACCGCTGACCTCCTTCGGCCCACCTGCCGCCAACCTGGTCCAGCCGATGCCGTACGTCGCCGTCCAGCAATTGCTGGATGCGCCCAACCCGAAGGGGATGCACAACTACTGGAGCGGTGACTTCCTCACGGAGTTCCCGGACGAGGCGATCGACGCGTTCGTCGACAACGTGCAGCCGCCGGTGTCGCCGCTCACGCAGATGATCGTCATCCCCGGCGGCGGTGCGATCAGCGACCGGACCGACGCGGACATGGCCTTCGGCAACCGCACGGCGCCGTTCAACATGCACTACCTGTCCATGTGGCCGCCGGACCCGACCCAGGACCAGGTCAACATCGACAAGACTCGGCAGATCGCCGCGGCACTGAAGCCGTGGACGACGGGACAGGTCTACCTGAACTTCATCGGCGACGAGGGCGTGACGAGGGTCGAGTCGGCGTACGGGTCGGAGAGGTTCGCGCGTCTCCGCGAGATCAAGAAGGCGTGGGACCCGGACAACGTGTTCCGGCACAATCAGAACATTCCACCGGCCGACTGAGGGGTTCAGGCTGCGGTCACCGCACGCTGCGCCAGCGCGTGGGCGACGAGCGCGTTCGCATGCCCGTGCCCCAGGCCGTAGTCGCCCTTCAGCCAGTCGACCAGCTCGCTGTGCCGTGCGGGCGCATGGGCATGGATGAGCTCGATCCAGTGCTCGACGGGCTCTCCGTACTTCCTCTCGATCGAGTCGAAGTACGACGCGGGGCCAACAGGCTTGCGCTGCTCGTTCATGGCAGGTCCTCTCGGTGGGGTCTCTGCCAATGCGACGAACAGACCGGGTGGATTTCGACATCCGCTCGGCACGGCGTGCAGTGCCGGATCCCTGGTGGTCGAGCAGCGAGCTTGGGAGCGATCGGTCGAGACCTTCGGGTTGCGGTGGTTGAGCCTGTCGAAACCTCCGGACTGCGCGGGGTTGGGTTCTTTGGCAGCGACGACGGGTTGGGCGCGGGGTCGCCTTCGGCTGTCGGGTGCGGACCCGATCGAAGGTGGTCGAGCAGCGAGCTTGCGAGCGATCAGTCGAGACCTTCGGCTCCCGGTGGTTGAGCCTGTCGAAACCTCCGGTCTGCGCGGGGTTGGGTTCTTTGGCAGCGACGAGGAGTACGACGCGGGGTCCGGTACGGCGTCGCACTCACCTTGTGCGGTGGTTGAGGAGGTCGGTCTGCGACCGTCTCGAAACCCCCGCACCCAACAGGATCAGCGCGACAAAGATTCTCAAACAATTTTCTCGAATTCGCATCTCTGCAAGGGGATTCTCGGTCAGTTCTGTCGGTGGTCACCCCTAGATTCAAGGCATGACCTCGGGCACCACCACTATCGACGCAGCCGGTGTGCTGGCTGTTGCGCGGCAGGCGCGGCGTGAGGCCAATGCGGCCGAAGCTCGGGTCCTTGCCGCTGCGGTGGAGTGGGCCGCGCTGCACCAGGTGGATGATCTCGACGACGCGTCGACATTGTTGGTTGAGGGCGGTCGGGACACCGGGATCCCGATCGCCGGTGAGGGTGCACCCCTGGTCTCGGACTTCGCGGTCGCCGAGTTCGCCACCGCGCTCGGCTTGTCCGCGGCCTCGGGTCGGACCCTGGTCGGGTTGGCCCTCGAGCTCGCGCACCGGTTGCCGAAGCTCTGGGACAGGGTCCAGGACGGATCCTTGGCGCCGTGGCGGGCGAGGCGGATCGCGGAGGAAACCCTGTGCCTGTCGGTGGAGGCAGCAGGCTTCGTCGATGCCCAGTTGGCGGCGTTCGCGCACAAGACCGGTCCCGCCCAGACCCAACGGCTGGTCGAGACCGCGATCGCGACGTTCATGCCCGAGTTCGCTCGAGAGCGGCGGGAGCGGGCAGCCGACCAGCGGCACTGCGATGTCAACACCGACCAGATCTCGTTTGCCGGCACGTCGCGGATCGACGGGGAGGTCGACTTCGTCGACGCCCTGGACTTCGACGACGCGATCGCCGCCCTGGCCCAACACTTGGCCGACGCCGGTTCCACCGACACCCTCGACCACCGCCGAGCCCAAGCGGTTGGGATGCTGGCCCGCGGCGAACTGACGTTGGAGCTGCAGCCCGGTGAGGTTTCGGCAG
>JAEKKP010000048.1 GCA_019510315.1 Propionibacteriales bacterium | reverse complement strand
GCGCCGAGCTGGTCGCCGCGCTCCGGCAGGCGGGTGCCCGCTGGGTGATCCTGGCGGGCAAGGCACCGGACTTCGACGTCGACGACACCTGTGCGATGGGCGTCGACGCGCTCGACTTCCTGCACCGGACGAGGGAGCACCTGGCATGAGCGGCGTACCGGAGAGCTTCGCGGGCCTCCCGCTGTCACCGGTGGTTGAGGAGGTTGCGCAGCAACCGTCTCGAAACCCCGGTGCGGCCGGCACAGAACCCTGGGACTCACCCGAGGGCATCCCGGTGCTCCCGGTCTACGGTCCCGAGCACCTCGAAGGCCTCGACGCGCTGGACACCTGGCCCGGGCTCAGCCCGTTCCTGCGCGGCCCGTACCCGACGATGTACACCACCCAGCCCTGGACGATCCGCCAGTACGCCGGGTTCTCGACCGCCGAGGAGTCCAACGCCTTCTACCGGCGCAACCTCGCGGCGGGCCAGAAGGGGCTCTCGGTCGCGTTCGACCTGGCCACCCACCGCGGCTACGACTCCGACCACCCGCGCGTGCGCGGTGACGTCGGCATGGCGGGCGTGGCCATCGACTCGATCTACGACGCCCGCACGCTGTTCGACGGCATCCCGCTCGACGAGATGTCGGTGTCGATGACGATGAACGGCGCGGTCCTGCCGGTGCTCGCGCTCTACATCGTCGCGGCGGAGGAGCAGGGGGTGAAGCCGGAGCAGCTCACGGGGACGATCCAGAACGACATCCTCAAGGAGTTCATGGTCCGCAACACCTACATCTACCCGCCCGTCCCGAGCATGCGGATCATCTCCGACATCTTCGCCTACACGGCCGCGAAGATGCCGCGCTTCAACTCGATCTCGATCTCCGGCTACCACATCCAGGAGGCCGGGGCGACGAACGACCTCGAGCTCGCCTACACGCTGGCCGACGGCGTCGAGTACATCCGGGCCGGCCTCGCCGCCGGCCTCGACATCGACGCCTTCGCCCCGCGGCTGAGCTTCTTCTGGGCGATCGGGATGAACTTCTTCATGGAGGTCGCCAAGATGCGCGCCGCCCGCGCGCTCTGGGCACGCCTCGTTCGCGACTTCGACCCGAAGAACGAGAAGTCGCTGTCCCTGCGGACTCACAGCCAGACCTCCGGCTGGTCGCTGACCGCCCAGGACGTCTTCAACAACGTCCAGCGCACCTGCATCGAGGCCATGGCCGCGACCCAGGGCCACACCCAGTCGCTGCACACCAACGCCCTCGACGAGGCGATCGCGCTGCCGACGGACTTCTCCGCCCGGATCGCCCGCAACACCCAGCTCCTCCTCCAGCAGGAGTCCGGCACGACCGGCACGATCGACCCCTGGGCCGGGTCGTTCTACGTCGAGCGCCTCACCCACGACCTGGCGACCCGGGCATGGGCCCACATCCAGGAGGCCGAGCAGGCCGGCGGCATGGCGAAGGCGATCGAGCAGGGCATCCCGAAGATGCGGATCGAGGAGGCGGCGGCCCGCACCCAGGCCCGGATCGACTCCGGCCAGCAGAAGGTGATCGGGGTGAACACCTACCGGCTGCCCGACGAGGATCCCCTCGACGTCCTGCGGATCGACAACAACGAGGTCT
Organism: Propionibacteriales bacterium; assembly: GCA_019510315.1. GTDB lineage: Bacteria > Actinomycetota > Actinomycetes > Propionibacteriales > Nocardioidaceae > Marmoricola. The sequence goes on along the minus strand of JAEKKP010000048.1, from coordinate 3,539 downwards.
ACAAGCAGCAGATCGCCAAGCTCGAACGGCTCCGGGCCGAGCGCGACCAGGCCGAGGTCGACCGCACGCTCGCGGCGCTGACCGCGTCCGCGACCGACGGCGCCGTCCATGCCTCGCTCGACGGCAACCTGCTCGCCCTCGCCGTCGACGCGGCCCGCGCCAAGGCCACGGTCGGCGAGATCTCGGAGGCGCTGGAGAAGGTCTACGGCCGCCACCGCGCCGTGATCCGTACGATCTCGGGTGTGTACAAGCGCGAGGCCGGCTCCGACGCGGTGGTCGGGAAGGTGCTGGCCGCGACCGCGAAGTTCGCCGACGACGAGGGTCGCCGCCCGCGCATCCTGGTCGCCAAGATGGGCCAGGACGGCCACGACCGCGGCCAGAAGGTGATCGTCAGCGCGTTCGCCGACCTCGGCTTCGACGTCGACGTGGGGCCGCTGTTCAGCACGCCGGAGGAGGTCGCCCAGCAGGCGGTCGACGCGGACGTGCACGTCGTCGGGGTGAACTCCCTGGCGGCCGGCCACCTGACTCTCGTGCCGGCGCTCAAGCACGCGCTCGCCGACCTCGGCCGCGGCGACATCATGGTGGTCGTCGGCGGCGTGATCCCCCCGGACGACGTACCGGTGCTCCGCGAGATGGGTGCCGAGGCGGTCTTCCTGCCGGGCACCGTGATCGCCGAGTCCGCGCTCGAGCTGCTCGACAAGCTCTCCGCCCGCCTTGGCCACTGACCCGACATCCGGAGGTTGAGCTTGTCGAAACCTCAGACCGACGTCGAGGCACTCCTCGGCGGAGTCCGCACCGGCGACCGGGCCGCGACCAGCCGGGCGATCACCCTCGTGGAGAGCTCCCGTCCCGACCACCGCGCCATGGCACGCGAGCTGCTCACCGAGCTGAGCGAGCCCGCGGGGGACGGCCGATCACCGGCCGTGCGCGTCGGCATCTCCGGAGTGCCCGGCGTCGGCAAGTCGACGTTCATCGAGTCGCTCGGCACCCACCTGACCGCAGCCGGCCACCGTGTCGGCGTCCTCGCGGTCGACCCTTCGAGCATGCGCACGGGCGGCTCCGTGCTCGGTGACAAGACCCGGATGGCGGCGCTGTCCGCCGATCCGCACGCCTACATCCGCCCGTCGCCGGCGGCCGGCACGCTCGGCGGCGTCGCCCGCGCCACCAGTCAGGCGATGATCGTGCTCGAGGCGGCCGGGTACGACGTCGTGCTGGTCGAGACCGTCGGCGTCGGCCAGTCCGAGGTCACCGTCGCGGGCATGGTCGACACGTTCCTGTTCCTGACCCTGGCGCGCACCGGCGACCAGCTCCAGGGGATCAAGAAGGGCATCCTCGAGATCGCCGACGTGATCGCGGTGAACAAGGCCGACGGCGACCGGGAGACCGAGGCCAAGTCGGCCGCGGCCTCGAGGGACGCGGCGTCGACACGGTCTGGCAGCGTGTCCTCGACCACCGCGAGCACCTCGGCGACGACGGCATTGCCGGCAAGCGTGCCGAGCAGCAGCTCGAGTTCACCTGGGCGCTGGTCCGCGACGAGCTCGCCGAGCGGCTCCGTCGCTCACCCGGAGTGGCCGCCATCCGCGACGAGATCCGTGCCGCCGTGCTGTCGGGCGAGCTGGCGGCACCGGTCGCGGCCGACCGGCTGCTCAGCGCCTACGACCAGGACTGACCACCGGCCGGGCACCGGTAACCTTGTCCCTTGTGTCCGCCGACTCTCCACTGACCACACGCGCCGGTGCGTGCGTCGACGAGCTCACCACGGAGCTGGTCGACCTCAGGCGCGACCTGCACGCCCACCCCGAGCTGTCCTGGCACGAGGAGCGCACCACCGGGATCGTCGGCAAGCGCCTCGGTGAGGAGGGCCTGGTCACGCGCCCCCTCGGCAGCACCGGGCTGATGGTCGACATCGGCTCCAACCCCGGCCCGGTGATCGCGCTGCGCGCCGACCTCGACGCCCTCCCGGTCCCGGACCTCACCACCGACCCGTGGCGCAGCACCATCGACGGCCTCGCCCACGCCTGCGGCCACGACGTCCACACCGCGGGCCTGGTCGGGGCCGGCCTCGCCCTCGCCGCCGTCGCCGACGACCTGCCCGGCCGCGTCCGGCTCGTCTTCCAGCCGGCGGAGGAGATCATGCCCGGCGGCGCCCTGATGTCGGTGAAGGCCGGCGCGCTCGAGGGCGTCGCCCGCATCTTCGGCCTGCACTGCGACCCGGGCGTCGACGCCGGCCAGCTCGGCCTGCGGGAGGGTCCGCTCACGGGTGCCGCGGACTCCCTCGACGTCCGCCTGACCGGCAAGGGCGGCCACACCTCGCGGCCCCACCTGACCGAGGACCTCACCTTCGCCCTCGGCAAGCTCGTCACCGAGCTGCCCGCCGTGCTCTCGCGGCGGCTGGATCCACGCGCCGGCGTCAGCGTGGTGTGGGGCCTGGTCCGCGCCGGGTCCGCGATGAACGTCATCCCCGCGATCGGCCGCGCAGCTGGCACCGTGCGGATGCTCGACGCCGTGGCCTGGGCCGACGCGGAGCACCTCGTCCGCGAGACCGTCAGCCAGATCGTGGAGCCGTACGGCGTGACGCCCGAGGTGATCTACGTGCGCGGCGTGCCGCCGGTGATCAACGACCACGCCTCCACGATGCTGCTGGGCCAGGCGATCGAGGCGGTCGTCGGGGAGAAGGGACACGTGTCCACCACGCAGAGCCTCGGGGGCGAGGACTTTGCGTGGTTCCTCGAGCACGTGCCGGGCGCGATGGCCCGGCTGGGCACGCGCACGCCGGGCGGCCCGACGTACGACCTGCACCAGGGTGACCTGCGCATCGACGAGCGTTCGGTCCCGATCGCCGCGAAGGTGCTCGCCGCCGCGGCGATCGCCGCCCTCACCGCCGGCTGACCCTGGGCTGGGCGGTGGGCTGGACCCCTTGGTCACGGACTGCTAACGAACCCGCGATCGGGCAGTTTCTGCTACTCGGAGGGCGATGCCGCGACTAGGGTGCCGGTGATCGGCGCCGTGTCCTCACGGTGCGACACCATCACCCTGAGGAGGGCATCTTGCGTCGTTTGAGCAAGATCGCTGTCATGGCCGTCATCGCGTCCATCGCGCTGACCGGCTGCGGCAACAATGACAACAACAAGGACAACAAGGGCACGACCTCGAGCAGCGCCGACGTCTGCAAGACGGCGAAGGGCAAGGGCCCGAAGGTCGGCCTGGCCTACGACGTGGGTGGCCGCGGCGACCAGTCCTTCAACGACTCGGCCTACGCCGGTCTGAAGAAGGCCGTCAGCGACCTCGACGCCACCTGCGTCACCGGTGAGGCCACCGACGGTGAGGCCGAGTCCGCGCGCGAGACCCGCCTCAAGGACATGGCCGACGCCGGCATGAACCCGATCATCGGTGTGGGCTTCGCCTACAGCGACGCGGTCAACGCGGTGGCGCCCAACTACCCCGACATCAGCTTCGGCGTCATCGACGGGTTCGACCCCGACAAGACCGCCAACGCCAACGTCGCCTACCTCGGCTTCGCCGAGAACGAGGGCTCCTAC
>JAEKKP010000105.1 GCA_019510315.1 Propionibacteriales bacterium | reverse complement strand
CGCGCTCCGCGCGGGTGACGGAGCGCGGTGGGAACTCCGTCGCCGAGACCGCTCGGCCGAGCACGCGGCGGACGTTCGTGTCGAGGACCGCGTGCGAGCCGCCGAACGCGAACGAGGCGATCGCCGCCGCCGTGTAGTCGCCGACGCCGGGCAGTGAGCGCAGTTCGTCGTACCGGTCCGGAACCTCGCCGCCGTGCCGCTCGACGATCGCGACGGCGCACGCGTGCAGCCGCAGCGCACGGCGCGGGTAGCCGAGCCGGCCCCAGGCGCGCACGGCTTCACCGCTCGGCTCGCTGGCCAGTGCTGCGGGCGTCGGCCAGCGCTCGAGCCAGGACTCGTAGACGGGCAGCACGCGGACCACCGGCGTCTGCTGGAGCATGAGCTCGGAGACCATGACGGCCCACGGAGTGGTGCCGGGTCGCCGCCACGGCAGGTCGCGTGCGGCTGCGGCGTACCAGTCCAGCACCGGCTCCAGCAACGCGTTCACGGCGCAAACATAGGCCCGCCCGGTGCGCCTGAGTGATCTGAGCCCGAAGGTTTCCTAACGTTCAGCCCATGCAGACAACGGCTCGGCCCCGGCGACGGCTGCCGGCCCGGGTCTACTGGTTCCGCCGGACGCTCGTGCTGCTCACCGCGCTCGCCCTCGTGTTCGCGATCGGGCGGCTGCTCAACGGCTCCGGCTCCGACGCACCCGCCGCCTCGGCCGAGGTCGCGGCCGCGAAGCCGTCCACCACGTCGACGACGCCGACCCCCGGCGTCGCGGGGCCGCAGCCCCTCCAGCCGGCAGCGACCGGCAAGGGCAAGGCATCGACACCGACGGCGACCGGCAACCCGGCCGTGCTCGCCGTGCCGTCAGGGCCGTGCGCGATCGACGAGATCACGGTGACGCCGTCCGTGCCGCAGGCGACCGCAGGCGGACGGGTCGATCTGGTGCTCCAGCTGACGGGGATCAAGCCGGCCTGCACGTTCACGGTCTCGAGCACCACGCTGGCCGCGAAGATCATCTCGGGCAAGGACCGGATCTGGTCCACCCAGGACTGCCCGAGCGCGGTCAAGACCGCGACGGTCGTCGTGCGCAGCGCCGAACCGACCCAGGTCGTCGTGCCGTGGAGCGGCCGGCGTTCCGACGACGCCTGCAGCCGCACGACTGCGTGGGCCGTCCCCGGCTACTACCACGTGGCCGCATCGGTGATCGGGTCCGAGCCGGGCGATGCGCAGTTCCACCTGCAGCTGGCGCCGCGGCAGGTGATCACCAAGACGGCGAGGCCGCACCAGAAGAAGAAGGGCACGGGGACCGTCTGCGGCGGCGACAACGCCGCCACCAGCTGCTGAGCACCGGTGTCTCAAGGTTTCGAGCCGCGGTCGCGGGTTCGCGAGCTCACCCGCGCGCTCCCTCAACCTCTTCGCGTCCACACCCAGCTCGTTCCTCGCTGGGTATGGGCTCAGACGTATCTCTCCAGGATGCTGGACTCCGCCAGGCGCGAGAGGCCCTCGCGCACGCTGCGGGCCCGGAGCTCGCCGACGCCCTCGACGATCTGGAGCTCCTCGACGCCGGCGGACAGCAGCTTCTGGAGGCTGTCGAACTGGTCGATGAGGCCGTCGACCACCGTGCTCGGCAGCCGAGGCACCTTGGCGAGCAGCCGGTAGCCCCGCGGGGTGACCGCTCCCTCGAGGTGCTCGCCCTGACGCAGGCCGAGCGCCTTGGCCACCATCGAGATGTCGACGAGGTCGGTCGGCGAGAGGCTCTCCAGGTCGGCGAGCACCGCTTCGGGGGTGCGCTTGCGGCGCCCGCTGGGCAGGTAGTCGCGGACGACCAGCTCGCGCTCGGCGTCGACGCCCGTGATCAGCTCCTCGAGCTGCAAGGACAGCAGCCGGCCGTCGGTGCCGAGCTCGAGCACGTAGTCCTCGATCTCGCGAGCGATGCGGGTGACCATCTCCAGCCGCTGTGCCACCACGGCGACGTCGCGGACCGTGACCAGGTCCTCGATCTCCAGCGCCGACAGCGTGCTGGACACCTCGTCGAGCCGCAGCTTGTAGCGCTCCAGGGTCGCAAGGGCCTGGTTGGCGCGGGACAGGATCGACCCGGAGTCCTCCAGGACGTAGCGGGTCTCGCCGACGTACGCCGCGATGATCTGCATCGACTGGGACACCGAGATCACCGGGAAGCCGCTCTGCTTGGCGACCCGGTCGGCCGTGCGGTGACGGGTGCCGGTCTCGTCGCTCGGGATCGTGTGGTCGGGCATCAGGTGCACGTTGGCGCGGTGGATCCGGGAGACGTCCTGGTCGAGGATGATCGCGCCGTCCATCTTCGCCAGCTCGCGCAGGCCGGTGGCGGTGAACGGGACGTCGAGGGTGAAGCCGCCGGTCGAGATCGTGTCGACGATCTTGTCGTGGCCGAGCACGATCAGTGCGCCGGTGCGTCCGCGCAGGATCCGCTCCAGGCCGTCGCGCAAGGACGTGCCGGGCGCAATGCTGGCGAGGGTGGCGCGCAGGGCCTCGGCCTCGTGCGCGTCGTCGGCGGCTACCACGCGGGTGAGTCTAGGGGTTCACGGCGCCTCGCGACGCAGCTCTCCCTCGGCCATGCCGAGCAGGTCGAGGGCGCGGGCGACGTTGTCGACGTCGACGACCCGCAGCCCGTCCATCACGCGGCTGCGGCCGACGGTCTGCGGCGACTCGGCCGGTACGGCGGCCGCCCGGAACCCGAGCCGGCCGGCCTCCGCCAGCCGGACACCCAGGTCGCGCACGCGGCGCAGCTCGCCGGAGAGCCCGAGCTCGCCGATGGCCACGACCTGACGACCCAGCGGCTCGCCGCGATGGGCCGACGCGATCGCCAGGGCGATCGCCAGGTCGTTGCTCGGCTCGGTGAGCCGGGCGCCGCCCACGCTGGAGACGAAGACGTCGTGCTGGTGCAGCCGGATGCCGGCGTGCTGCTGCAGGATCGCGAGGATCATCGCCACCCGGGCCGAGTCGACGCCGGAGGTGGTGCGTCGCGGACGCTCGGAGGGCGAGTGCGTGACCAGCGCCTGCACCTCGCTGAGCAGCGGTCGCCGTCCCTCCATCGCCACCGCCACGCACGTGCCGGCGACCGGGCCGTGCCGGCTGTCGAGGAAGAGCCCGGTGGGATCGGTGATCGCGACGATGCCCTCGGCGGAGAGGTCGAAGCAGCCGACCTCGTCGACCGGGCCGAAGCGGTTCTTGACCGCGCGCACCATGCGCAGCCGGGAGGACCGGTCGCCCTCGAAGTGCAGCACGACGTCGACGAGGTGCTCGAGCACGCGCGGGCCCGCGATCGACCCGTCCTTGGTGACGTGGCCGACCAGCACGACGGTGATGTTGCGCAGCTTGGCCATCCGGATGAGGGCTGCGGCGACCTCCTTGACCTGGGTGACGCCGCCGGGCACGCCGTCGACGTCCGCAGCACTGATCGTCTGGATCGAGTCGATCACCAGCAGCGTCGGCTTGACCTCCTCGACGTGGCCGAGCACCGCGGCGAGGTCGGTCTCGGCCGCGAGGTAGAGCTCGTCCTGGATGCCGCCGGTGCGATCGGCGCGCAGCCGCACCTGGGCCGCGGACTCCTCACCGGTGAGGTAGAGCGTGCGGTGGCGGTAGCGCGCGGTCTGGGCCGCCACCTCGAGCAGGAGCGTCGACTTGCCGACCCCCGGCTCCCCCGCGAGCAGGATCGCGGCGCCCGGCACCAGCCCGCCGCCCAGCACCCGGTCGAGCTCGGGCACGCCGCTGCTGCGCGCCTGGGAGTCCTCGATCGGGATCTCGCCGATCGGCAGGGCCGGGGTGCTCACCGGCCCGGGCTGCACGCGGCTGCGCGGAGCGGCTCGCTCCACCACGCTGCCCCAGGCCTGGCACTCGCCGCAGCGCCCCACCCACTTCGTCGTCTCCCAGCCACACTCGCCGCAGTGGTACGCCGCCGCGGCCCCCTTCGCCTTCGCCATGGTTCGAACATATGTGCCCACGCCGACAGGATCGTCCAGGCGCGCGCACTGCCGCCGGATCCCTATGATTTGATCGTTCCACTCGCAGAGCGGTCGAAACCACGGGCGCGCACGGACCGGCACAGCATCCTTCACCTGTGAGGAGGTGGCGATGAGCCCGACCAGGCGGCTCACCGACCAGTACCCCACGCTCGCCACCGTGGCCGAGCGCGCCGGCGTCTCGCGGCAGACGGTCTCCAACGCGCTCAACAACCCCGAGCTGCTCCGCGAGGACACCCTCGAGCGCGTGCAGGCGGCGATCGCCGAGCTCGGCTACACCCCGAACCGCGCCGCCCGCCAGCTGCGCACCCGCGCGTCGCACATGATCGGTCTGCGCTTCGAGCCTGCGCAGGAGGGCACCAGCAACGCCCTGATGGACCGGTTCGTGCACACGCTCGTGGAGACGATGGCGAAGACCGGCCACCACGTCCTGCTGTTCTCCGGCGCCGTCGACGACCCGCTCGACGGGTACGACGACCTGCTCCGCGCCACCGCCGTCGACGCGTTCGTCATCACCGACACCTACGCCGGCACCGCCGAGACCGAGCTGCTGCGTCGCGTCGGGGCGCCGTTCGTGACCTTCGGGCGGCCGTGGGACGACCCCGACGCGGCCCATCCCTGGGTCGACGTCGACGGTGCCCGCGGTGCCTGCCTGGCCACCGAGCACCTGTTGTCGGTCGGGCACCGGCGCGTCGCCTGGCTCGGCTGGGAGGAGACCTCGCGGATCGGCGAGGACCGCCGTTCCGGCTGGCGGCGTGCGATGGACGACGCCGGCATCGACACCGCACGCCTCGGCATCCGCACCACCGACAACGTCGACGCGGCCCGCATGGAGGCGCACAAGCTGCTCGACGACGGCACGGTCACGGGGTTCGCGTGCGCGAGCGACACCCTCGCGATCGGCGTGCTGCACGCGCTGCACGAGCGCGGGCTGCGGCCCGGCGTGGACGCAGGGGTGGTCGGCTTCGACGACTCGCTCGGGGCCCACGTCAGCTGGCCCGGCCTCACGTCGGTGCGCCAGCCGCTCGAGCAGGTCGCGGTCGAGATCGTCGGGCTGCTGCATGCAGTGCTGTCGCTCAAGCCGGTCGAGCCGCTCGGCCGGCTGCTCGAGCCGACGCTCGTCGTACGCCGCTCGACGGTGCCCGAGGCGCCGCGCCCGGGCACGCGGGCCCGCTAGAAGTCACGCCACCACACATTCACGGCATAGTCGACGCCGGTCACCTCCGGGTGCTCGGTCAGCACCTGCTCCGCGACGGCGGTCGGCAGCTCGATCCGTACGACGGCCTCGAAGTCGGCGCGCGAGTCGAAGGTCCAGGCGATCTCGATCCGCTCTCGCGACCAGCCGCGCAGCGACCAGAACCGCGCGACCTCGACCGGATCGACCTCCGGGAAGCCGCGACGGAACCAGCCGCCGAACGTCGATCGCTCGGCATCGTTGTCGATCACGAACGCCGTGCCGCCGCGGCGGACGACGCGGTCGAGCTCGGCGAGTCCCGGCTCGCACCCCGGTCCGAAGAAGTAGGCCCAGCGTGCGTGCACGACGTCGATTGAGGCGTCCGCGAGCGGCAGGTCGGCGGCGACACCGGTGTGCACCGACACCGTCGGCAGTCGGCGTACGCGCCGCCGGGCGATCGCGGCGAGCGCCTCGTGCGGTTCGACGCCGGTGACCGAGCGTGCGGACGTGGCGAAGTGCGGCAGGTGGAACCCGGTACCGCAGCCGACGTCGAGGACGTCGCGCCCGGCCCAGTCGGTGTGGGCTCGCATCGCCGACCAGATCCGACCGGCCCGGTCGACGCCGCGGTTCTCGACCTCGTAGGTCTCCGGGTGGTGCCAGATGTTCGGGCTGGGTCTGACGCCCCGCACGTCTAGATCTGAACGTCTAGATCCGGACGAGGCCTGCCGGTGTCTGGAACGTCACCGCGGTCAGGCCCGGGGTGCCGTTCGGGGCGACCCACTCGACCTTGACGTCCTCGAGCGGACGCTCGACGGGCTGGCCGAGCCACTCCGAGACACGGGCCGGGTCGCCGGCGATCTCCAGCGACTCCAGCGAGATCCCTCCGGAGGCGCCGGTGGACGGGTGGTCCTCGGCAGAGCCCTGCCACTGCACGAAGAACGGCAGCTGCGGGTCGGCCTGGAGGCCCTTGACGCCGAGCTGCTTCCAGAGCAGCTCGCGGCCGTCGGGGCGGTGCCGGTTGCCGTTCACGGCGCTGCGGCCGAGCCGCGCCTCGAGGGGCGCGATGTCGTCGACTGCGACCACCCAGCCGAGCCAGCCACCGCCGAGCTCGGAGCGCGCACGCACGGCCTGGCCGAACGGTGCCTTGTCCGACGCCGGGTGGTCGAGGACCTCGACGAGCTCGAGGTAGGTGCGGTCGGTCAGCGGAAGGATCCGGTTGCGGGTGCCGAAGCGGGGGTGCACACCACCGTCCTCGAAGTCCTCACCGAGGAGCTCCGAGAGACGCGCTGCGGTGCCGGCGAGTCCCCCAGGGCCGGCGGCGAAGACGATGTGGTCGAGGCGCATGGTTGATTCTGACTCGCGCCGATCATTCGCCCGACACCGGGGTCGGGATCCGTTCAGGCAACGCTCAGGTTCGCGGTGGTCGTCCCCGGGTCATTTCTGCGTCGACGCGGGGTGCAGGGCGAGCATCGAGCGCGAGCGCAGGTGCCGTTCGCAGCCGGCGGCCAGGACGTCGTACGCCTGCTGGCCCATCAGGGCGATCAGCTCGGTCGCGTTGGACAGGTAGACCGGCTCGGCGCCGACGTGTGCCTCGGTGTTGCCGGAGCAGTACCAGTCGAGGTCGTGACCGCCGGGCCCCCAGCCGCTGCGCTCGTACTCGCCGATGCTGATCTCCTGGTACGTCGTCCCGTCGGCCCGCTCGACGTCGCGGAACGTCCGCCGGATGGGCAGCTGCCAGCAGACGTCCGGCTTGGTCTCGACGAAGTGCACGCCGTCGCGGAGCGCGAGGGCATGGAGCGCGCAGCCGTAGCCTCCGGCGAAGTCGCGGCCGTTGTGGAAGATGCACGCGCGGCCGGCGGCGGACTCGACGACCCGGGTCTTGCGCTCACCGTCCTCGAGCTCGGTCCAGCGCTTGCGGGACAGCTTGCCCTTGGCGGTCAGCGCCAGCTGCCGGTTCTGCCAGAGGTCGTCGTCGAGCTTGTCGACCCAGCCCGCGACCCGCTCCTCGTCGTCGGCGTCCGCGAAATGAGCGCCCAGGGCGCAGCACCCCGCATCGGGCGACTCGGAGTAGATCCCCTGGCAGCCGTTGCCGAAGATGCACGTCCAGCTCGACGTCAGCCAGGTCAGGTCGCAGCGGAACACCTGGCCGGCGTCCGCAGGATCCACGAACTCCAGCCAGGCGCGCGGAAACACAGGATCAATCTCGGGCACGCACGAACCCTACGCGGCGTGCGACGCCCGGCACGCTGCACGTCACCCCGGCGGTAGCCTCGACACATGCGGCTGGGCGTTCTCGACATCGGCTCGAACACCGGGCACCTGCTCGTCGTGGACGCCCACGGCGGCGCAGCGCCGATGCCGGCGTCGTCGTACAAGGAGCCACTCCGCCTCGCCGAGCACCTCGACGCCGACGGTGCCGTCACGCCGGCCGGCGTCGAAGCGCTCACCGATTTCGTCGGCACCGCTCTCGAGCTCGCCGAGGACAAGGGCTGCGAGGAGACCTACGCCTTCGCGACCTCGGCGATCCGCGACGCCCCCAATGCCGACGCGGTGCTCGAGCACGTCCGCGGCCGCACCGGCGCGAGCGTCACGGTGCTCGCCGGCGAGGACGAGGCCCGGCTGACCTTCCTGGCCGTACGCCGCTGGTTCGGCTGGTCGTCGGGCCGCCTCGGGGTGTTCGACATCGGAGGTGGGTCCCTGGAGATCGCGGCCGGTGCCGAGGAGGCGCCCGACGTCGCCTGGTCGCTCCCGCTCGGCGCTGCCCGGCTGGCGCGCGCGCACTTCGCCGGCGGACAACCAGATGCCGAGACGCTGCGGGCGGTGCGCCGGTCCATCCGCACGGCGATCGCGCGCGACGCCGGCAGCCTGCTGCGCTCCGGCCCGCTCGACCACGCCGTCGCCACGTCGAAGACCTTCCGCTCGCTCTCGCGGATCTGCGGGTCGGCGCCGTCGAGCGAGGGCCTGTTCGTCCGCCGGATGCTGCCCGCCGCGACCCTGGAGAGCTGGATCCCGAAGCTGGTCGAGATGTCGCACCGAGAGATCGCCCACCTGCCCGGCGTCTCGCCCGACCGCGCCCACCAGGTGGTGGCCGGAGCGTTCGTCGCGACCGCGTTGATGGACATCTTCGAGCTCGCCGAGCTGGAGATCTGCCCGTGGGCGCTGCGCGAGGGGATCATCCTCGAGCGCCTCGACAAGCTGAGCGTGCTGGGCTGATCGGCACCCTCATGGCTCCGAAGTTCGCGCTGTCGACCGCCTCGGTCTACCCCGAGTCGGTGGCCCACGGGTTCGAGTACGCCGCCCGGCTCGGCTACGACGCCGTCGAGGTGATGGTGAGCATCGACGCCATCTCGCAGAGCTTCGACAAGGTCCGCCGGCTGCGCGACTACCACGAGGTGCCGGTGTGCGCCGTGCACGCGCCGTGCCTCCTGATCACCCAGCGGGTGTGGGGAACCGATCCGTGGGTGAAGCTCGAGATGAGCGCGGAGATGGCCCACGAGCTCGACGCCGACGTGGTCGTCGTACACCCTCCGTTCCGCTGGCAGAAGGACTACGCCGCCGGCTTCGTCGAGGGCATCGCCCGGCTCGAGGAGCAGACCGGGCTGGCCTTCGCGGTCGAGAACATGTATCCGTGGCGGGCGACCTCACGGCGGATGATGGATGTCTACCAACCGCACTGGGATCCCAGTCGCGAGGACTACGCCAACACCACGATCGACCTCTCCCACGCCGCGACCGCGCACAGTGACCCGATCGAGATGGCGCGCCGGCTCGGCCCGCGGCTGCGGCACGTGCACATGACGGACGGCAGCGGGTCGGCCAAGGACGAGCACCTCGTGCCGGGGCGCGGCAGCCAGCCCTGCGGCGAGTTCCTCGAGCTCCTCGCCGAGGAGGGCTTCGCGGGCCACATCGTCGCGGAGATCAACACCCGCAAGGCCGGGACCCGGGAGGCCCGCGAGGCCGATCTGCTCGCGACGCTCGCGTTCAGCCAGCTGCACTTCGCGCGGGCCCACGAGCCGGGCCAGCAGGCCGGCACGCCGTGACCAGCGCTGCCCGGGGTCGTCGTCCCGGCTCGCCGGACACCCGCGCCGACATCCTCGAGGCGGCGCGCGCACTGTTCGCCTCCGGCGGCTTCTCCGGTACGTCGATCCGCGCGGTCGCCGCGAGGGCCGGCGTCGACCCGGCACTCGTGCACCACTACTTCGGCAGCAAGGACGACCTGTTCGTCGCGGCTCTCCAGCTGCCGTTCGACCTCCGCGAGGTCGTCGGACCGGTGGTGGCGCAGGGACCGGACGGGGCCGCCGAGCGGCTGCTGCGCGTGTTCCTGTCGGTGTGGGACGACCCTGAGCTGCAGCCGCCGCTGCTGGCCCTCGCGCGCAGCCTCACCGATCCGACGAGCAAGGCACTGATGCGCGACGGGTTCCTCAAGGTCGTGATCGGGCCCCTGGGAGCCGCCCTCGGCATCGACTCCCCGGAGCGTCGGATGCCGGTCGCGGCGAGCCAGATGATGGGGCTGATCTTCATGCGCTACCTCCTGCAGGTCGAGCCGCTCGCGTCGATGCCGGCCGACGAGCTGGTCGCGACGTACGCCCCGACGCTGCAGCGCTACCTGACCGGTCCCTTGCCTCCGGTCGGCGGCCGCGAGTAGATTTCATCGTATGATGAAATCTGGTGTCGACGTGAGCGACCTGCGCGTCGTGCGCGGCGGCGCGGAGGTGCTCCACGACCTGACCTTCTCGGTCGAGCCCGGTGAGGTGACGGGCCTGCTGGGTCCGTCGGGCTGCGGCAAGACCACCCTGATGCGGGCGATCGTCGGCGTCCAGCGGATCTCCGCCGGCCGGGTCACGGTCTTCGGCGAGCCGGCCGGCGCGGCCTCGTTGCGCGCGCGGATCGGCTACGTCACCCAGGCACCGAGCGTCTACGACGACCTCACCGTCGAGGAGAACCTCGTCTTCTTCGCCGCCGTCCTCGGCGTCCCGCGCGACCGGGTCGACGAGTGCCTGCGGGTCGTCGCGCTCGAGCCGGAGCGGGGCCGCGTGGTCCGCGCGCTGTCGGGCGGTCAGCGCTCGCGGGTCTCGCTCGCGGTCGCACTGCTCGGCGAACCCGCGCTGATCGTGCTCGACGAGCCGACCGTCGGTCTCGACCCGGTGCTCCGCAAGGATCTCTGGGAGACCTTCCACCGGCTCGCCGACGAGGGTGCGGCCGTCTTCGTCTCCAGCCATGTGATGGACGAGGCGACCCGCTGCGACCGGCTGATCCTCCTGCGCGAGGGCCGGATCATCGCCGACGACACTCCGCCGGGACTGCTGGAGAAGACCGGCGCGGAGGACATCGAGACGGCCTTCCTCGACCTCGTCGCGAGGGCTGCCTCGTGAGTCCCCGCGTGACGCTCGCCGTCGCCCGCCGGGTGCTGATCCAGCTGCGTCGCGACCGCCGCACCCTGGCGATGCTGCTGGTGCTGCCCTGCCTGATCATGGCTCTGCTGTGGTGGATGTTCCAGGACAAGCCGAGCTTCGGGTTCGGCGCACTGGCTCCGGCTCTGCTGGCCCTGATCCCGTTCATCATCATGTTCCTGGTGACCTCGGTGACGACGCTGCGCGAGCGCACCTCTGGCACGCTCGAGCGGCTGCTGGCGATGCCGATGGGCAAGGGCGACTTCCTGCTCGGCTATGCGCTCGCCTTCGGGCTGGTTGCCGCCGTCCAGTCCGCCCTGGCCGTGACGCTCTCGATCTGGGCCCTCGACCTCGACGTGCACGGCCCGGTCTGGATGCTGCTCGCCGTCGCGGTCGTCGACGCGGTGCTGGGCAGCGCTCTCGGACTGTTCGTCTCGGCCTTCGCACGCACGGAGTTCCAGGCCGTGCAGTTCACGCCGGCCCTCGTGATCCCGCAGATACTTCTCTGCGGACTCTTCGTGCACCGCGACGAGCTCCCGCCCTTCCTCCACGGAGTCTCCGACGTGCTCCCGCTCTCGTACGCCGTCGACGCGATGCGCAAGGTCTCCGGCGACGCCGACCCCGCCGTCTGGGGAGATCTCGGCCTGGTGGCGGCGTTCGCCCTCGCGGCGCTCGTACTCGGGGCGCTCACGCTGCGCCGGCAATCGGAGTAGGTGCCTCGACTCACCATTGGCACATCACGGTCGTCGGGAGGCCGGATTCACGACGCTGGTGTGCCAACCGTGGAGCTTCCACCCGACCGCGGAACCCAGGCACCAGGAGACTCCCTCGTAGCCAGCCCCTGAACCACAGCAGGACCGCACCCGAGACGCACCCGCAACCGCCCACCCGAGGACCCCCCGCGACAACGAACGAGTTACCGTGAGGAGACCGGCACAACGAGGTGCCGATGCCTCACAGGGAGACCAGATTGCTGCGCCAACCGTTGCTCGTGCTGGCCCGGAGCCGGCGCATCAAGGAC
>JAEKKP010000104.1 GCA_019510315.1 Propionibacteriales bacterium | reverse complement strand
CTCATCGGATCCCGATGCGCTCCGCAGATATGGGGTGGACTTGGTGCTGCTCGACGGCGTCGGTCACTTTCCGATGCTCGAGGACCCAGCGATGCTCGGGCGCGTGCTGACCAGCACCCTGGCCTCCTTCGGCGGCTAGTGCCGGAGCGGGCGTGTGGTGTGCGGGTCGGCTGTTCCCGTTCCCTGATCGCGGCATGTCCGGTCACCTCGCCTGCGGCGTTGATCGGACGTCATGCGAGATGGCTGTCAAGGCGACCACAACGTATGACGCGACGCGGGGCGTCCCGCACGCTGGTTGCTCTACCGGCCGCACCGCAGGACGTCCCTGCCTTGAGCGCCCTCATCTCGACAGATCCGCGCGAACATCCCGGTAGGGCGAGCGCGGTCAGACGACGTCGGTGACGTCCGCGACGGTTGCGTCGAGCACGTCGATCAGGTCGGCGGCATCGACCGTGAGCGCGACGCCGTGGGCACCGCCGCCGATGGAGATCGTGCCAGTGACGGCCGCGTCGGCGATCACCGGCAGAGGGGTGAGACTGCCGAGTGGCGTGATCGTGCCGCGGACGAACCCGGTCACCTCGCGGGCCGCGTCGGCCGACGGCATCGAGAGCCGGTTGACGCCGAGCAGTGCACGGAGCTTCGGCCAGGCGATCTCGCGATCGCCCGGGACGAGCACGAACCGGTGGTCACCGTCGGAGACCCTGACCACCATCGTCTTCACCAGCTGTCGCGGCTCGATCCCTCGCGCACGGGCAGCCTCCTCGAGAGAACGCACCGGGCCGTGCCGAGTGACCACGTAGTCGAGGCCGAGCGCGTCGGCCGCGGCGGTGACCCGCGCCGAGTTGTCGGGATCGGTGTCGCTCACAGGCTCGCCCGCCGTCTGCTGAGGTGGGCCCGCTCGGCCTCGTTGGCCGTCAGTGCCAGCGCCTGGTCGTACGCCGCCCGCGACTCGTCGTACCGCTGCAGCCGGCGGAGCAGCTCGGCGCGCGCGACGTGCCAGGGGTGGTACGTGGCCAGGTCCAGCTGGTCGACGACGTGCAGCGCCACCTCCGGGCCGTCGAGCTCGGCGACCGCGACGGCACGGTTGAGCTCGACGATCGGCGACGGCTGCACGGCGACCAGCTGGTCGTAGAGCTGGACGACCTGCGACCAGTCGGTCATCGAGGCGTCGAGGGCGTCGGTGTGCACGGCGTTGATCGCGGCCTGGATCTGATAGGGCCCGGCCCGGTTCGTGGCGAGGCAACGCCGGACGAGGTCGTGGCCCTCGTCGATGAGCGCTGCGTCCCAGAGGGCGCGGTCCTGCTGGTCGAGCGTGACCAGCGAGTCGTCGGCGATCCGCGCCGGCCGGCGTGCCTCGGTGAGCAGCATCAGTGCCAGCAGGCCGAGCACCTCCGGCTCGTCCGTGAGGCCGCTCAGCTGCCGGGTGAGGCGGATCGCCTCCGCGGACAGGTCTGCGCGGATGCCTTCTCCCTCGCTGGCGAGGTAGCCCTCGTTGAAGACGAGGTAGAGCACCGCGAGCACACCGCCGAGCCGGGCCGGCAGGTCCTCGGCGCGCGGCACGCGGTACGGGATGTTGGCGTTGCGGATCTTCTGCTTGGACCTGGTGATCCGCTGGGCCATCGTCGTCTCCGGGACGAGGAAGGCCTTCGCGATCTCCGCCACGGTCAGCCCGCCGAGGAGGCGGAGGGTGAGCGCCACCCGGTTCTCCATGGCGAGGGCGGGGTGGCAGCACGTGAAGATCAGGCGGAGCCGGTCGTCCTGGACCGGGCCGTCGTCGGGCGGGGGAGTGTCGTCGTCCTTGAGCATGGCTGCCTCGGCGTACTTCGCATCGCGCTTGGCCTCGCGGCGGATCCGGTCGATCGCCTTGTTGCCGGCGGTCGTGGTCAGCCACGCACCGGGGTTCGGCGGGATCCCGTCCACCGGCCACCGCTCGAGTGCGGTGACCAGCGCCTCGGCGACCGCGTCCTCGGCGAGGTCGATGTCGCCGAGCCGGCGGATCAGGGTGGCCACGATCCGGCCGTGCTCCGCGCGCACGATCTCGGTGATCGCGGCGTCGAGCTCCGCTGCCTGCGCCTGCGAGTCCGCCACTCAGACCCCGTCCGGGCCGGCGAACGGGCGGACCTCGACGGGATGCCGACAGGCGGCGGACGCCTTCGCGGCCAGGTCGAGGGCCTCGTCGAGGTCGGCCACGTCGATCACCCAGAAGCCACCGAGCTGCTCCTTGACCTCGGCGTACGGGCCGTCCGTCACGAGGGGCTGGTCCTTGCGCCCGTCGACGACCGTCGCGTTGGAGGGGTGGGTGAGGCCGCCGACGAACACCCAGCTGCCGGACTCCTTGAGCGCGTCGTTGAACCGTCCGGTGTCGGCGAAGGACTGCTGGATCTCCTCCTCGGTCATCCCTTCGCCGATCTTGTCCCAGTCGTGGATGACGGACATCAGGTACTGCGTCATGGTTGCTCCTTCGTCGGGGGCTCGCGCCCATCCTTGTCGTGGACACCACGAATCGCGACGACCCGATACGACAGTTGCCCGACGATTTTCACCGATCACTGTCCGGCCTGCGAGGATCTGCGCGTGGCGTCGGTGACCTCCGTGAACGTGGGACTGCCCAGGCTGGTCGGGTTCGAGACCACCAGCCTGCCCGAGACCGCGATCGAGAAGCGGCCCGTGCCGGGACCGGTGCGGATCACCGCCGCGGGCGTCGAGGGCAACGGCGTCGGTGACCGGGCCAACCACGGTGACGAGTTCATGCGCGTGTACGCGTACTCCGAGGAGGACTACCGGTGGTGGGAGACGGAGCTCGACCTCCCACCGGCCTCGTTGCGCCCGGGTCTCTTCGGCGAGCAGCTGACCACCGAGGGCATCGACCTCAACGCCGCGCTGATGGGGGAGACGTGGCAGGTCGGTTCCGCCGTGCTCCAGATCGCGCACGTCCGCACGCCGTGCCTGACCTTCAAGGGGTGGATGGGCCACACCGGGCACGACCCGACGGCGTGGGTACGCCGGTTCGCACTCGCGGGGCGGCCGGGCCCCTACTTCCGGGTGATCGAGGAGGGGACGGTGGCCGCGGGCGACCCGATCGTCGTGCTCGACCGGCCCGATCACGACGTCTCGGTGGCCATGACGTTCCGCGCGCTGCTGATCGAGCCGAGGCTCCTGCCGCGACTGCTCGAGGTCGACGGCCTCAAGGACTGGGTCTACGAACGGGCCCGGTTCGCCGCCGAGCGCCTCTGAAACGTAGGCGCGCTGGCCCGTATCCCGGGCCTTTCTGGCCGCTGCGGGCGGACGTGATCTAGGTTACTGCTGGATAACCCCTGATCTCCCCGGACCAGAAGCGAGCGCCATGTCCCCCGTCGTCAGAGACACCAGCTTCATCGACCAGCGGTCCCCCAACATGGCGGCGATGTTCCGCGAGCGGGTCGCGAAGAGCCCGACGAGGGAGGCCTACCAGTACCCCGCGGCCGACGGTCAGCCGTGGTCGTCGATGACCTGGGCCGAGACAGGTGACCGTGTCGACAAGCTGGCCGCCGGGCTCATCGCGCTCGGCATCGAGTCCGAGCAGCGCGTCGGCATCGCGGCCGGCACGCGCGTCGAGTGGATCCTCGCCGACCTCGCCGTGATGTGCGCGGGCGGTGCGACGACGACCGTCTACCCCTCCACGATGGGCGAGGACGTCGCCTACATCCTCGCCGACTCCGAGTGCCGAGTCGTCTTCGCTGAGGACGACACCCAGGTCGCCAAGCTGCGCGACCACAAGGCAGAGCTGCCGCACCTCGCGAAGGTGGTCGTGTTCGAGGGCCCGACCGACGGCGACTGGACGATCGGTCTCGACGACCTCGCCAAGCTCGGCGAGGAGCACCTCGCTGCTCACCCCGACGCGGTCGACAAGGCGGTTGCGGCGATCGAGCCCGACCAGCTCGCCACCCTCATCTACACCTCCGGCACGACCGGCCGTCCGAAGGGCGTGCGGCTGCGGCACTCGTCGTGGACCTACGAGGGCGCGGCGATCCAGGCGCAGGACATCCTCACCGAGGACGACCTGCAGTTCCTGTGGCTGCCGATGGCGCACTCGTTCGGCAAGGTGCTGTTGTCGACGCAGCTGGCCTGTGGCTTCGCCACCGCCGTCGACGGCCGCGTGGACAAGATCATCGACAACCTCGCGATCGTGAAGCCGACGTTCATGGGAGCCGCGCCGCGGATCTTCGAGAAGGCCCACGCGCGCATCGTCACCATGCAGGCGGCCGAGGGCGGTGCGAAGGAGAAGATCTTCAACCAGGCCTTCAAGGTCGGCATCGAGGTCGACGGGCTCAAGCGCGAGGGCAAGCCCGTCCCGCTGCCGCTCAAGGTGCAGCACGTCCTCTTCGACCGCCTGGTGTTCGCCAAGATCCGCGACCGCTTCGGCGGCCGGGTGCGCTTCTTCATCTCGGGTGCCGCGGCCCTCAACCGCGACATCGCCGAGTGGTTCCACGCCGCCGGCATCCTGATCCTCGAGGGCTACGGACTGACCGAGACCTCGGCCGGCGCGTTCGTCAACCACCCCGATCACTACAAGCTCGGCACGGTCGGCGAGGTGTTCCCGGGCAGCCAGGTCCGCCTGGGCGAGGGCGACGAGATCCAGATCAAGGGCCCCAACGTCATGGACGGCTACCACAACCTGGCCGACGAGACCGGCAACGCGTTCACCGAGGACGGGTGGTTCCGCTCGGGCGACAAGGGCTCCCTCGACGCCGAGGGCTTCC
The DNA here is from genome assembly GCA_019510315.1 of Propionibacteriales bacterium. GTDB lineage: Bacteria > Actinomycetota > Actinomycetes > Propionibacteriales > Nocardioidaceae > Marmoricola. Next base: position 6,930 of record JAEKKP010000104.1, on the reverse strand, counting down.
TGACGATCACCGGCCGGATCAAGGAGCTCTTCAAGACCTCCGGCGGCAAGTACATCGCGCCGCCCGCGATCGAGGCCAAGTTCAAGGCGGTCTGCCCGTACGCCAGCCAGTTCATCGTCTTCGGCGCGGAGCGCAACTACTGCACCGCGCTCGTCACGCTCGACCCCGAGGCGCTGGCGACCTGGGCCGAGGAGAACGGGCTGGTCGGCAAGTCCTACGCCGAGCTGGTCGCCTCCGACGACGTGCAGAAGATGGTCAGCGAGTACGTCGAGACACTCAATGCCCAGCTGAACCGCTGGGAGACGATCAAGAAGTTCCGCCTGCTCGACCACGACCTGACCGTCGAGAGCGGAGAGCTCACGCCGTCGATGAAGGTCAAGCGCAACGTGGTCGAGGAGGGCAACAAGGACCTCATCGACTCGATGTACGCCTGAGCCCGACAGCAGACGACGAGCCGTCGCACAGCAGACGCACAGCCGCGCCCGGCAAGGTCGTGGCATGAGCACAGACGAGATCCACGACCACGACCGCGGCCTGTCCCACGATCTCCCGAGGATCGTGGAGCAGGGAGTGGCCCGGCGTCGGCTCCTCGGCCTGCTGGGCGGGGTGTCAGCTGCGGCGGTCCTGGCCGCGTGCGGCAGCGACGACGAGACCGGCTCCGCGACGGTCTCGACACCCTCCGCGACGACCGTGGACGCGTCTGCCGGGGAGATCCCCGAGGAGACCGCCGGACCCTTCCCGGGTGATGGGTCCAACGGGGCGAACGTCCTGGCCCAGTCCGGCGTGGTGCGCTCCGACATCCGGTCGAGCTTCGGGGGCGCGTCGGGCGTCGCTGAGGGCGTGCCACTCACCGTGCGGCTGAAGGTCTACGACCTCACCGGCTCCGAGGTCCAGGCGCTCTCCGGTGCTGCCGTCTACGTCTGGCACTGCAACCGGGCCGGCGAGTACTCGATGTACTCCGCCGACGTCGCCGACGAGAACTACCTGCGCGGCGTGCAGGAGACGGACAGCTCCGGCTTGGTCGAGTTCACCACCATCTTCCCCGCGGCGTACGACGGCCGCTGGCCGCACATCCACTTCGAGGTGTACCCCTCGGTCGACGACGCGACGAGCGCGTCGAACAAGCTCCGCACCTCCCAGCTGGCTCTTCCGGAGGACATCTGCAAGCAGGTGTACGAGGCCGACGGCTACGACGCGAGCGTCGGCAACCTCGAGCGCGTCTCGCTGTCGACCGACATGGTGTTCTCCGACGGCTACTCCCTGCAGATGCCGACGGTGACCGGGAGCAACGACGACGGGTGGGTCGCGACCCTGAACGTGCCGGTCTGAACAGCCGAGACGGCTCGGCACCGTTAGCGGGACGTGGAGCCGCCACGCGACTATCGTCGTCTTGGCGCGCCTCGGGGTCCACGCCGCGAGCGGAGGGACGGGACGCATGGCGACGTGCGCAGGATGTGGCGCGGACGACCAGCCTGAGGGTGCCCGCTTCTGCAACAGCTGCGGCGCTGCGATGTCCCCGCCGGCCTGCGGCAGCTGCGGTGCGGAGCTGCGGTCCGGCGCCCGGTTCTGCAACGAGTGCGGCGCTGCGCAGCAGCCGGACGCTGTCGCCGCGCCTGCACCCCCGGCGGCCCAGCCGGTGGCCGCGCGGCGGGTGACCAGCGTCCTGTTCGGTGACCTGGTCGGGTTCACCTCTCTCTCGGAGCACCGCGACCAGGAGGACACGCGCGAGCTGTTGACGCGGTACTTCGACGAGTGCCGTCGTGTGGTGGAGCGCTACGGCGGGATCGTGGAGAAGTTCATCGGCGATGCGGTGATGGCGGTGTGGGGTGTGCCGACGGCTCACGAGGACGATGCCGAGCGCGCCGTACGGGCAGGGCTCGAGCTGGTCACGGCGATCACGGCCATCGGCGAGGACGTCGACGTGCCCGACCTGGCCATGCGCGTCGGGATCGTCACGGGCGAGGTGGCGGTCACCATCGGTGCTGAGCAGCAGGGAATGGTCGCCGGCGACGCCGTCAACACGGCCTCCCGCGTGCAGTCCGTGGCGGCGCCCGGGCAGGTGTGGGTGGACGAGACCACCCGGTTGCTCACGGCCTCGGCGATCACGTACGTCGACACCGGCAGCCATCAGCTCAAGGGCAAGGTGGATCCGATCCCGTTGTGGTCGGTGCGGGCTGTCGTCGCGTCCGTCGGCGGCGGGCAGCGTGCCGACGGGCTGGAGGCTCCGCTGGTCGGGCGTGACCGCGAGCTGCGCCTGGTCAAGGAGCTCTACCACGCCACCGAGGAGGGCGGCCGGCCGGCGCTCGTCGTGGTCGACGGAGAGGCCGGAGTCGGCAAGTCGCGTCTTGCCTGGGAGTTCGAGAAGTACACCGATGGCCTCAGCGCAACGCAACGATGGCACAGCGGGCGCTGCCTGGCGTACGGCGAGGGCGTGGCGTTCTACGCGCTGGCGGAGGCCGTGCGCGGAAGGCTCGGAGCCGCGTCCGCCGACCTCGAGGACGAACCGGAGCTGGGGCAGCTCCTCAGCCACGGCCTGGAGCGTTACGTCCCCGACGACGCCGAGCGCGAGTGGATGGCACCTCGTCTGGGAGCGCTGCTCGGGATCGGCCAGGTCGGCACCTTCGCCCGGGAGGACCTCTTCGCGGCGTGGGTGACGTTCTTCGAGCGTGCCGGTGGCGACTCGGACGTCGTCGTCCTCGTGATCGAGGACGGACAGCACGCCGACGAGGGCCTGATCGCCTTCGTCGAGCACCTCCTCGCGGTGGCGTCGTTCCCCTGCTTCGTGATGATGATGACGCGCCCCGGCCTGCTCGAGGCGAACCCTTCGCTGGCCACCAACCGGCGGACGACCGTGCTCCACCTCCCGACCCTGTCGGGCGCCGACATGGCGCGTCTGCTCGACGGCCTGGTCCGCGGCCTGCCCGATGACGTGCGCCGGCGCCTCGTCGAGCGTGCCGAGGGCATCCCGCTCTTCGCGGTGGAGACCGTCCGGTCGATGATCGACCGCGATCTCGTCATCCCGCGGGGCGGTCAGTACGTGCTCGCCGACGCGGATGGCCTCGACCTCGACGCGCTCGGGGCCCCGGCCTCGCTGCAAGCCTTGATCACCGCGCGTCTCGACACCCTCTCAGCGGGACAGCGTCGGGTGATCGACCGGGCGAGCGTCCTGGGCGAGTCGTTCCGCGCCGACGAGATCGAGGCGCTCTGCGGCGACGTGCCCGACGTCGAGAACGTGCTGGGCGACCTCGTCCGGCTGCAGATCCTGAGTCGTGAGTCCAGCCGACTCAGCGCCGCGTTCGGGCACTACCAGTTCGTCCAGTCGGTCGTGCGCCAGATCGCTTCCTCGATGCTCGCCCGCCGGGACCGCAAGGCGATCCACCTCGCCGTCGTGGACCTGCTGGAGGCCGAGCCGTCCGACGATGTCGGCCCGATGATCGCCCAGCACTACCTGGACGCGATCGCCGCGGTTCCAGGGGACGACGACGTCCCGGAGCTCAAACGTCTGGCCAGCGCGCAGCTGCAACGTGCCGCGAGCCGGGCCGCCGGGCTCGGCTCGCCGGGGGAGGCAGCGGGGCACCTCGCAGCTGCCCACGCCATTGCCGCCGACGACGCTGCCCGTGCCCGGATCGCCTCGGAGCTGGCGCATGTCCAGACCGCAGCGGGTCGGTACGACGAGGCCGTGCTGCACGCGGCCGACGCTCTCACCGCCTTCGACGCGCTGGGCGAGGAGGTGGACGCGGGCCTGGCCGCAGCCCGTCAGGCCATCGCGTTGGCGCTCGGGGGCGGCGACGTCGAGGTCGCTCGCGCGCTCCTGGAGCCGCGGTGGGAACGGCTCAAGGCACGTCACGACGCCGACACGACGCTCCTGGCCCTCACAGGGGCCATGACGGTGGTGTACCGGCAGCTCTCGATGGCCACGCGGGACATCGTCGAAGAGCGACTCCGCATCGCCGAGCGGGCCGGGGCGACCGACGCGGTTGCGGACGGCTTCGCGGCCCTCGCCAACCACTATGCCTTCGTCGGCATCCCGTCACTCACGCTCGCCCTGCTCGGGGCCGGCGCCGAGATCGCCAGGGCTGAGCGATGGCCCGTCCAGCTTGCCCGGGCCCTGATCAACCTGGACGCCCTCCTCATCAACGACGACCTCGACCGTGCCGTCGTGTTCGGACGCGAGGCGCTGGCAGTGGGCGTCGCGACCGGCAACAGCTACTCCCGGTCGTTCGCCCGGGTGAACCTCGCGCTCACGCTGCTTGCCCTCGGCGAGTGGGCCGAGCTGGAGGAGTGCCTGGTCGACGACGACCCGGAGCCGTCGAACCTCACCTGCTTCCTTGCGGTGCGCGCCTGCCTCAACGAAGCACGCGGTCAGAGCTGGTCGCTGCCGTGGACGCCCGACACCCGCGTCGAATGGGCCGACCCCGCGACGATGGCCTGGCAGATCCACTGCGAGTCACTGGACGCTCGGGCGCGGGGCGACCTCGCGACCGCGACGTCCCTCGCGATGCAGGTGGTCGAGGAGATCTACCGCTTCGGTGGACGCTCGGACGACTTCTCCCACTTCTGGGCCGCTGCCGCTGAGGTCGCGGTCGAGACCGGCGCTCGTGAGGCCTGGTTCCGGCTGCTCGAGCTCGCCGGCGACGAGCACGAGCACGTGCCGATGGCGCTCCGGGCGCACCGCACCAGGTTCGATGCGCTCTGGGCTGTCGCCGAGGACCCGCGACAAGATGCCGTGGAGCAGCGGCTTCGCGCTGCCGTCGAGCTCTACGAGAAGTGGGGATCCCGGGTGCACGCAGCCAAGTCACGGGCCGACCTCGGACTGTGGCTGACCGGAGCGGGCCGCCTGGAGGAGGGAGCCGAGATGCGCGAGCAGGCGGCAGCCGTCTATGAGGAGCTCGGCGCGAGCGCGTGGCTCGCCGACCTCGCCGCCCGGTTCGAGACCACGGCCGGCGCCGTCCTCTGAGCGCCTCGCCGGTTGTCGGCACGTGACACGATCACGCCATGCCGTCCGTCCTGCCTGACGGCGAGCCCGCGCCCGTCGACGGCTCGCTCCCGGTTGCGGCGCTGGCGTCCCTGGCGGAGCGGCGCCTCGGCGTCTACGTGCACGTGCCGTACTGCCGTGTCCGGTGCGGCTACTGCGACTTCAACACCTACACCGCGACCGAGCTCGGGGGAGGAGCGTCGCAGGCGTCGTACGCCGAGACGGCGGTCCGTGAGATCGACCTCCTCGCCGGTGTGCTGGAGGGCGCGCCGTCGGCGGAGACCGTGTTCTTCGGTGGCGGCACCCCGACTCTGCTGCCGAGCGCTGACCTGGTGCGGATGCTGGCGGCCGTGCGTGAGCGGTTCGGCCTCGCCGGCGATGCCGAGGTGACCACCGAGGCCAACCCCGACAGCGTGACGCCGGAGAGCCTGGCCGCACTGCGGGACGGCGGTTTCACGCGGATCTCGTTCGGGATGCAGTCGGCGGTGCCGTCGGTGCTCGCGGTGCTGGACCGCACCCACGACCCCGAGAGGGTCCCGCAGGCAGTCGCGTGGGCGCGTGCTGCCGGCTTCGAGCACGTCAGCCTCGACCTGATCTACGGCACGCCCGGTGAGACGCTCGACGACTGGCGTCGATCCGTCGACGCCGCACTCGCCTGCGGGCCCGACCACGTCTCGGCGTACTCCCTGATCGTCGAGGAAGGCACCGTCCTGGCACGCCAGGTCCGCTCCGGCGTGCTGCCGATGCCCGACGACGACGACCTGGCCGACAAGTACGTCCTCGCCGACGAGGCGCTGACGGGTGCGGGGCTGGGCTGGTACGAGGTGTCCAACTGGTCGCGCGACGGTGGGTCGACAGCAGGTGGCGCGCGCTGCCGGCACAACGAGCTCTACTGGACGTCGCAGAACTGGCTCGGCATCGGTCCGGGGGCGCACGCGCACGTCGGGGGAGTGCGCTGGTGGAACGTCAAGCACCCGACGGCGTACGCCGCCCGCCTGGCCGACGGTCGGTCACCCGCACAGGCGCGCGAGGTCCTCGACGTGGAGACACAGCGGGTCGAACGGGTGCTGCTGGAGATCAGGCTCCGTGAAGGGCTTCCGCTCGACCTCGTCGACCGTGATCGCGCTGCCGCCGTCGTGGCGTCCGGGCTCGCCGAGACGGTGGGCGAGCGCCTCGTCCTCACCCTCCGCGGCCGCCTCCTCGCCGACGCGGTCGTCCGCACGCTCCTCGACTGAGGTTTCGGCAGGCCCAACCACCGGTGGTTGAGGAGGTCGCGCAGCGAGGAACGAGCGATTAGTCGAGACCTGGGGCGTCGACGTGCAGACCTGACCCGAGGTTGGTCGAGCAGCGAGGAACGAGCGATCAGTCGAGACCTGGTGACCTGTGCAGGGAGGCGCCCAGAGGCGATCTGTGGTCAGGCCTCTTCGGGTCTCGCCGGGTCTCGACTGATCGCTCGCTGGCGCTCGCTGCTCGACCACCAGTGGTTGCTTCGCGAGGTGGCCGCGGCCGCCTGCTCAGTTCGTCACGAAGTCGATCAGCTCCTCGACCCGGCCCAGCAGCGCGGGCTCCAGGTCGGCGTACGAGGTGACCTTCGAGAGGATCTGCTTCCAGGCCCGCGCGATGTCGGCCTGGTCGCGGTGCGGCCAGCCGAAGGTCTGGCACACGCCCTTCTTCCACTCGACGTTGCGCGGAATCGTGGGCCAGGCGTCCTTCCCGAGCCGCTGCGGCTTGACCGCCGCCCAGATGTCGACGAACGGGTGGCCGACGATCAGCACGTGCTTGCCCACCGGCGACTTCGCGACGGACTGGGCGATCCGGTTCTCCTTGGAACCGGGCACCAGGTGGTCGACGAGTACGCCGACCCGCCGCTCGGGACCCGGCCGGAAGTCGCGCAGATGAGCCGCGAGGTCGTCGACGCCCTCGAGGTACTCCACGACGACCCCCTCGATGCGGAG
>JAEKKP010000019.1 GCA_019510315.1 Propionibacteriales bacterium | reverse complement strand
CCGCCCTCATGTCGTCCTCGGCGTGAGCGGCGGGATCGCTGCGTACAAGGCCTGTGAGCTGCTCCGCCGGTTCACCGAGTCCGGCCACGACGTGACCGTCGTGCCGACCGAGGCAGCCCTGCGGTTCGTGGGCGCCCCGACGTGGGCCGCGCTCTCGGGCAAACCGGTGGCCACCGATGTCTGGACCGACGTCCACGAGGTACCGCACGTGCGCCTCGGGCAGACCGCCGACCTGGTCGTGGTCGCCCCGGCCACCGCCAACGTGCTCGCCAAGGCCGCGCACGGCCTCGCCGACGACCTGCTGAGCAACACCCTGCTGACCGCGCGCTGCCCTGTCGTCTACGCGCCCGCGATGCACACCGAGATGTGGGAGCACGCCGCGACCGTCGCCAACGTCGCCACCCTGCGCGAGCGCGGCGCCCTCGTCATCGAACCGGCCGAGGGACGGCTCACCGGCGCCGACTCCGGCAAGGGCCGGCTCCCCGAGCCGGCCGAGATCTTCGCGATCGCCACCGACCTGCTCGCGCGGGTCTCGACCGGCGGGACGACGACCCAGGACCTCGCCGGGCGCCACGTCGTGGTGTCGGCCGGCGGCACTCGCGAGTACCTCGACCCGGTCCGCTTCCTCGGCAACCGCTCCTCGGGCCTGCAGGGCTACGCCCTCGCCCGCACCGCGGCGGCGCGCGGCGCGGAGGTGACGCTCGTGGCCGCCAACGTCACGCTCGCCGACCCCGCCGGCGTCAAGGTCGTCCGGGTCGAGACCACCGAGCAGATGCAGGCCGAGGTCGTCGCGGCGTGCCAGTCCGCCGACGCGGTCGTCATGGCCGCGGCCCCCGCCGACTTCCGGCCGGAGGCACCGGCGGAGGCCAAGATCAAGAAGACCGACGACGGCTCGGTGCCCGGTTTCCGGCTCGTGCAGACCCCCGACATCCTCGCGGGTCTGGCCCACGACCGGCCGCACCCCGGCCTGGTGGTCGTCGGCTTCGCGGCCGAGACCGGCGACTCGTCGGGCACGGTGATGGACCACGCCCGGGCCAAGCTCGCCCGCAAGGGCTGCGAGCTCCTCGTGGTCAACGACGTCGGCGGCGGCAAGGTGTTCGGCGCGGAGGACAACGAGGCCGTCGTACTCGGTGCCGACGGCGACGCCACCCCCGTCCCGCGCGGCTCCAAGAGCGCCCTGGCCCAGGTGATCTGGGACCGCGTGACTCTCTTGCTCGACGAGCGTTGAGAGTGCAGCGCTCGCGGACGGTCGACAGTCGTCGTCTTGTGAGATGCCGTCTCAGCATGAGGACGTTCCGTTAGGCTGACCTCTCGCCTCGACGCGCGCATCACCCGAGAAGCAACCCGAGAAACCAAACCCCGACCAACTGGCCGAGATCCGGTCAGGGAAGCTGCAGGAGAACCTTGTGACTGGACGTCTGTTCACCTCCGAGTCGGTGACCGAGGGTCACCCGGACAAGATCGCCGACGCGATCAGCGACGCCGTGCTGGACGCGCTGCTCGCCGACGACCCCGACAGCCGGGTCGCCTGCGAGACGCTGCTGACCACCGGTCTCGTCGTCGTCGCCGGTGAGGTGACCACCAAGACCTACGCCCCGATCGCCAAGCTGGTCCGCGAGAAGATCCTCGAGATCGGCTACGACTCCTCGGTCAAGGGCTTCGACGGCAACTCGTGCGGGGTGCAGATCGCCCTCGGGCAGCAGTCGCCCGACATCGCGCAGGGCGTCGACAAGGGCTTCGAGGCCCGCGTCGGTGGCTCTGGCGACGAGCTCGACAGCCAGGGTGCGGGTGACCAGGGCCTGATGTTCGGCTACGCGTGCGACGACACCAAGGAGCTCATGCCGCTCCCGATCAGCATCGCGCAGCGGCTCGCCGAGAAGCTGACCGAGGTCCGCAAGAACGGCACGCTGGACTACCTGCGGCCCGACGGCAAGACCCAGGTCACGATCGAGTACGACGAGCAGGACCGTCCCGTGCGCGTCGACACCGTCGTGCTGTCCACCCAGCACGCCGAGGGGATCGACCTCGAGGGCACGCTCTCGCCGGACATCAAGAAGCACGTCATCGACCCGGTGCTCGAGACCTTCGACATCCCGTCGGAGGGCTACCGGCTGCTGGTCAACCCGACCGGCAACTTCGTGGTCGGCGGCCCCATGGGCGACGCCGGCCTCACCGGGCGCAAGATCATCGTCGACACCTACGGCGGCATGGCCCGCCATGGTGGCGGTGCCTTCTCGGGCAAGGACCCGTCGAAGGTCGACCGCTCCGCGGCGTACGCGATGCGCTGGGTGGCCAAGAACGTCGTCGCCGCCGGGCTCGCCCGCCGCTGCGAGGCGCAGGTCGCCTACGCGATCGGCAAGGCCGCGCCGGTCGGCGTGTTCATCGAGACCTTCGGCACCGGTGTGGTCGACGACGAGACCATCCAGAAGGCCGTGCTCGAGGTCTTCGACCTGCGCCCGGCAGCGATCATCCGCGACCTCGACCTCAAGCGCCCGATCTACGCCAAGACCTCGGCCTACGGTCACTTCGGCCGCGAGCTCCCCGAGTTCACCTGGGAGCGCACCGACCGCGCCGAACAGCTCAAAAAGGTCGCCGGCATCTGATCGGCTGCTGCGCGCCGCCCATGGCGCGCACCGGCCGCGTTGTCGTCGGTCGACGGCCCGCTTCGCTTGACGGCCGCCTCCCTCCTCCGCCTTGCCGCTGCACACCCTGCACGACGCTCGCGACGCCGATGCGTCGGTGAAGGATGAAAGAGTCTCCAAGTGAGTACGGGGCCGCGCGACGCTGAGCCCGGGCAGCTCTCGCTGCCCGGGGTCGTGCGGGCGGAGGCACGGAAGGCGACGGCCCCGCCGGTGAAGAAGCCGGCCGCGCCTGCCGCGGTGGACCCGGTCGCTCAGGTGCTCGTGGATGTGCCGCTGGCCCACCTCGACCGGGCCTTCGACTACACCGTGCCGGCGACGATGGCCGAGTCGGCGGTGCCCGGGGCGCGCGTCAAGGTGCGGTTCGCCGGGCAGGACGTCGACGGGTTCGTGCTGGCGCGGGTCGGTGAGTCCGAGCACCCGGGCAGGTTGCAGCCCCTGCGCCGGGTGGTGAGCCCCGAGCCGGTGCTCAGTGCCGAGGTCGCCGACCTGGTCGCCGAGGTCGCCGCCCGCTACGCCGGCACGAGGTCCGACGTGCTCCGGCTCGCCGTCCCACCACGACACGCGACCACCGAGAAGGCACCCAGCCCGGTGTTCGCCCACCCCACGCTGCCGGTGCAGCCCGACCGGTGGTCGGCCTATGCCGGCGGGCGTGAGC
>JAEKKP010000103.1 GCA_019510315.1 Propionibacteriales bacterium | reverse complement strand
GTCATGAGTGCTCCTCCATGGAGAGGCGGGTGCGCAGGGCGGCGGCCCCGCGGGAGGCGTGGCTCTTCACCGCGCCCTTGCTGATGCCGAGCGTGGCTGCGATGTCGGCCTCGGAGAGGTCGAGGTAGTGCCGCAGCACAAGGACTTCGCGCTGCCGGGTCGGCAGCTCGGCGAGGGCGTCGAGCACCGTGGACCTCTGCTCGGTGCGGAGCACCGACTCGTCGGCCGGCGCACCGTCGGGGAGTGGCTCCGGCCGGTGGCGCGCCACCACCGTGCGGTGGCGCAGCGCGCTGCGGGCTCGGTTCACCACCGTCTGCCGCAGGTACGCCGGCGCCTTGGCCGGATCGATCCGGCCCCACCGCCCGTGCATCGCGACGAACGAGTCCTGCACGACGTCCTCGGCCAGCCCCTGGTCGCGCAGCAGGAGCACGGCCATCCGGACGAGGCCGGCGTAGTGCGCGGCGTACAGCTCCTCGAGCGCGGCGTCGGCGTCGACAGTGTCGCCTGGGATGGGCGCCCCTTCCGCCGTCGCGAGGTCTGCCTATGCTCGGGACCATGACCGCCGACCCCGACTGCCTGTTCTGCAAGATCGTCGCCGGCGACATCCCGGCGACCGTCGTGCACGAGTCGGAGACGACGGTGGCGTTCCGCGACCTCGAGCCGCAGGCGCCCACGCACGTGCTGGTCGTGCCGCGCAGCCACTACCCGAACGCCGCCGCCCTGGCCGTCGGCGAGCCGACGACCGCGGCGCGCCTCTTCGACGCTGCGCGCGACATCGCGGAGCAGGAAGGTCTCGAGGAGGGCTACCGCCTCGTGTTCAACACCGGACCGGCCGCCCACCAGACGGTCTTCCACGTGCACATGCACCTGCTCGGCGGTCGCACGATGGGCTGGCCACCGGGATGAGACGCCTACCGAGCGCACTGCTCGCCGGGGTCGCCCTCGTCGTTCTCGCCGCCTGCGGTTCGAGCAGCCCGACGGCCGCGCCGGCCAAGCCGACCACCGCACCGGCGAAGAAGGCCGAGCCGTCGGGCGACGCCACCACCGCGCCCGCGACGCCACAGCCGCTGCGCAAGGGGGAGCGTCGGGTCACGGTCCGGATGCCCTCGGCGTACACGCCCTCTGCACCGACGGGCGTCGGCACCGACGACTACCGCTGCTTCCTGCTGGACCCGAAGGTCGCGCAGGACTCGTTCGTCACGGGCTTCAACGTGCTGCCCGGCAACCCCGACGTCGTGCACCACGTGATCCTGTTCCGTGTGCCGCCCGACCTCGTCGCCGACGCCGAGCGCAAGGACGCGGCGACACCGGGTGAGGGCTGGACCTGCTTCGGCACGTCGGGCCTCTCCAACGACGGGTCGATCGACGACGCGCCCTGGCTCGGCGCGTGGGCGCCCGGCGGCACCGACCAGGTCTACGGCGACGGGCTGGGCGAGCAGTTCGACGCCGGTTCGCGGGTGATCATGCAGGTCCACTACAACCTGCTGGCCGGCTCGGCTCCCGACACCAGTGCCGCCGAGCTCCGGCTCACCAGTGATCCCCACACGAAGGTCCTCGAGACGCGCCTGATCCCGGCACCGGTCGAGCTGCCCTGCCGTCCGGGCCACACCGGCCCGCTCTGCGACCGCGACAAGGCGCTCGCGGACGTGAAGGCCCGGTTCGGCGACGGCCCCGGGTCGACGGCCGACTACCTGCACCTGCTCTGTGGCGGCGGGCCGGCCGGTCCGGTCCAGTCGTGCACGCGTGAGATCACCGCGCCGGAGACGATCCGCGGCGTCGCCGGCCACATGCACCTGCTCGGCAAGTCGATCAAGATCGAGGTCAACCCGGGCACGCCGCGCGCCCAGACGATCCTCGACATCCCGACCTGGGACTTCGACAACCAGCGCAGCCGTCCGACGCAGCCGATCCACCTCGTCCGTGGCGACACCGTGAAGGTGACCTGCACGCACAGCCAGGAGCTGCGCGACCTGCTGCCCGCGTTCGAGACCCAGCGACAGGACCGTTACGTGATGTGGGGAGAGGGCACCACCGACGAGATGTGCCTCGGACTGCTGCTGGTGACGAGGCCCTGAGCCGGACCCAACCACTGCTGGTCGAGCAGCGAGCTTGCGAGCGATCAGTCGAGACCTGGCGACCGTGGGCTGGGACGGAACCACTGCTGGTGGCTGGGTTGTTGGCAGCGACGAGGAGTACGGCGTGGGGTCGCCGTCTGCTCTCGGGTTGCGATCCCAGCCACAGGTGGTCGAGCAGCGAGCTTGCGAGCGATCAGTCGAGACCTGCTGATCGTGGGCAGGCACGGAACCACTGCGGCTGGCTGGGTTCTTTGGCGGCGACGAGGAGTACGGCGGAGGGTCCGGTCCGTCGTCGCGGTCACCTTGCGCGGTGGTTGAGGAGGTCGGTCTGCGACCGTCTCGAAACCCCCGCACCCAACAGGATCAGCTCCGCAAAGATTCTCAAAGAATTTTCTCGAATTCGCATCCCTGCAAGGCGAAACTGGGTCCGTTCTGTCGGTGGTCACCCCTAGATTCAAACCATGACCTCGGGCACCACCACCCTCGACGCCGCCGGTGTGCTGGCTGCCGCCCGGGACTTCCGTCGCGAAGCGAACGCTGCCGAAGCCGGCGTGCTGGCGAAGGCCGTCGAATGGGCTCGCCTCCATGTCGTCAGTGATCTCGACGACGCATCCACGGTGCTGGTCGAGGGCGGGCGGGACACCGGGATCCCGATCGCCGGCGAGGGCGCACCTTTGGTCTCGGACTTCGCGGTCGCCGAGTTCGCCTCTGCTCTGGGGTTGTCCGCGGCGTCGGGTCGGACCCTGGTCGGACTGGCCCTCGAGCTCGCCCACCGGTTGCCGAAGCTCTGGGACCGGGTCCAGGACGGATCTTTGGCGCCCTGGCGGGCCCGGCTGATCGCCGAAGAGACCCTGCAGCTCTCCCCCGACGCCGCTGGCTACGTCGACGCCCAGTTGGCGCCGTTCGCGCACAAGACCGGCCCCGCACAGACCCAACGGCTGGTGGAGACCGCGATCGCGACGTTCATGCCCGGCTACGCCGCCGAGCGGCGGGAACGGGCGGCCGACCAGCGGCACTGCGATGTCAACACCGACCAGATCTCCTTCGCCGGGACCTCCCGGATCGACGGGGAGGTCGACTTCGCCGACGCCCTGGACTTCGACGACGCCATCGCTGCGCTGGCCCAACAGCTCGCCGACGCCGGCTCCACCGAGACCCTCGACCACCGCCGCGCAGCTGCGGTCGGGATGCTGGCCCGCGGCGAACTCGCCCTCGACGTGGTTTCGACAGGCTCAACCACCGCCGGCAGCGAACCCGAGCGGACCGAGACCGGACGAGTCACCCGCCGCAAGCACCGCCGCGACGTCGTGCTCTACGTGCACCTCTCCGAGGACGCCCTGCGCACCCACGACCCCGCCGGAGTGGCGCAGGTGGAGAACGCCGGCGGACAACTCGTCACGACCGGACAAGTGGCTCAGTGGTGCGGACGTCCCGACACCGACCGGATCATCGTCAAACCGGTCCGCGACCTCACCGCCGGACACCACCCCGACAACCACCGCCACGGTGACGGCACCGAGTCCTACCAGGTGCCGGACGCGATGGCCGAGGACATCGACCTCAGAGACAAAACCTGTGTGTTCCCGTGGTGTCACCGGCCCGCCCGGCGCTGCGACAAGGACCACACCGTTCCCCACGATCAGGGTGGGCCGACGTGTGCGTGCAACCTGGCTCCGTTGTGTCGGTTGCACCACCGGATGAAGACCCACGGTGGCTGGACCTACACGATCCTTAAACCGGGGACGTATCTGTGGCGCTCCCCGTACGGGTACACGTGGCTGCGCGATCAGACCGGCACCACGGACCTGACCCCGCCGCCGGTCGACCCACCGCCGCGACGAACCAGCTGACCTGCACCCCGCCGGCGACGGCGGGGCCAGCGGCATGCGTGCAGTCCCTAGGCGACGTCACCAGGTCTCGACTGATCGCTCGCAAGCTCGCTGCTCGACCACCCTGTGGCTGAGACCCTGCGTACCTCACCAGGTCTCGACTGATCGCTCGCAGGCTCGCTGCTCGACCACCCAGTGGCTTGGTGTCGACTGGTCGCTCGCAAGCTCGCTTCTGGACCACACTGTGGCTGGGTTTCGACTGGTCTCTCGTTACTCGCCGCTTGACCAGCGGTGCTCCAGATCCCTGCTGGAACCAACTCGGGTGCCCCGGCACGGCCCCTCCCGTAGCATTGGAAGGCATCTGCAACCCACCGAGAGGCGGCCCGCAAGGGCACGGATGACTGACACCACTTCTGATTCGCGCGTTCCCGGGACCGTGCACACCGTCGTCGTGCCGACCAGCGTCAACATGGTCGCGCTGCTCGGACCCGGCGACACCCATCTCGCACTCATAGAGCAGGCCCTCGAGGCCGACATCCACGTCCGCGGCAACGAGATCACCCTGACCGGCGAGCCAGGAGAGGTCGCGCTGGCCGAGCGCATGCTCGACGAGCTCGTCACCATCGTCCGCACCGGCCAGGGGCTCACCCCCGAGACGGTCGAGCGGGTGATCACGATGCTGCGCGCCGAGACCACCGAGCGGCCTGCCGACGTGCTCTCGCTCAACATCCTGTCCAACCGCGGTCGGACGATCCGCCCCAAGACGCTGAACCAGAAGCGCTACGTCGACGCGATCGACAAGCACACGATCGTCTTCGGCATCGGCCCCGCCGGCACCGGCAAGACCTACCTCGCGATGGCGAAGGCGGTGCAGGCCCTCCAGGCCAAGAAGGTCAACCGGATCATCCTCAGCCGTCCCGCCGTCGAGGCGGGCGAGCGGCTCGGCTTCCTGCCCGGCACGCTCAGCGAGAAGATCGACCCCTACCTGCGGCCGCTGTACGACGCGCTCCACGACATGGTCGACCCGGAGAACATCCCCAAGCTGCTCGCCGCCGGCACCATCGAGGTGGCGCCGCTGGCGTTCCTGCGCGGCCGGTCGCTCAACGACTCGTTCATCATCCTGGACGAGGCGCAGAACACCACCGCCGAGCAGATGAAGATGTTCCTGACCCGTCTCGGGTTCGGGTCGCAGATCGTGGTGACCGGCGACGTCACGCAGGTCGACCTGCCCTCCGGCGTGCGGTCGGGCCTGCGCATCGTCGAGGGCATCCTCGACGGCATCGAGGACGTCTCCTTCAACCGGCTCACCGCCCACGACGTGGTCCGGCACAAGCTGGTCGGCAAGATCGTCGCGGCGTACGACGAGTTCGACGCCCGCGCCGAGCAGCTGCGCGCGATGAGGTCGGGAAGCCCCGAATGACGGTCGAGGTGCTCAACGAGTCGGGGGTCGACCTCGTCGACGAGCGCCGCACCCAACGACTCGCGGCGTTCGTGCTCGAGCGCATGCGGGTCCACCCGCAGGCGGAGCTGTGCGTCACCGCGGTCGACGAGGACACCATCGCCGAGCTCAACGCGAAGTGGATGGACAAGACGGGTCCGACCGACGTGCTGGCGTTCCCGATGGACGAGCTGCGTCCTGGCAAGGTCAACGAGGAGCCCGAGGAGGGCGTGCTCGGTGACCTCGTGCTGTGTCCGCTGGTCGCCGTCCGTCAGGCCGAGGAGGCCGTTGCCAAGGGACAGACCGGCTACACCGCGACCGACGAGCTCGACATGCTGACGGTCCACGGCATCCTGCACCTGCTCGGCTACGACCACGCCGAGCCGGAGGAGCACGAGGAGATGTTCGGCCTGCAGGCACGCCTCCTCGCGGAGTGGCAGGGCGAGCTGACCGGCGACTCCACGGGCGAGGTCGCCCCGAGATGAGGGCCGACAGTCCGGGCCTGCTGCTGACCGTCATCGGTCTCGTGCTGGTGGCCGGGCTCCTGAGCGCCGCCGAGGCGGCGCTTGCCGGGTTCTCCCGGGCACGTGCCGAGGAGCTCGACGACGACAGCCGTCCGGGGTCGCGTCGCGTTCTGGAGATCCTCGACGACCCGCCGCGCTATCTCAACACCGCGCTCTTCCTCCGCCTGCTCGCCGAGACCGGGGCGATCGTGCTGGCCACGCTGATGATCCAGGACGCCGTCGGCGGTCGCCGCTGGCTCGTCGTCCTGGTCTCCGTCGGTCTCATGCTGGTCGTGTCGTTCGTCGTCATCGGCGTCGGCCCGCGCACCCTCGGGCGCCAGCACTCCGAGCGGATCGCGCTCAACTCCGCCGCCGGCCTCATCGCGGTCACGCGCGTCCTCGGGCCGATTCCGCAGCTGCTGATCCTCATCGGCAACGCGCTGACGCCGGGCCGCGGGTTCTCCGAGGGCCCCTTCGCCTCGGAGGCCGAGCTCCGCGAGCTGGTCGACCTCGCCGAGGCCAGCCAGCTGATCGAGTCCGACGAGCGGGCGATGATCCACTCCGTCTTCGAGCTCGGGGACACGATCGTCCGCGAGGTGATGGTGCCGCGCACCGACGTGGTCTACATCGAGCGCCACAAGACGCTGCGCCAGGCGATGTCGCTGTTCCTGCGCAGCGGCTTCTCTCGCGTGCCCGTGGTCGGCGAGGACCTCGACGACATCGTCGGCTTCGCCTACCTCAAGGACGTCGCCCGGCGGGTCTTCGACCGCAAGGACGCCGAGACCACCGAGCACGTCGAGTCCGTCATGCGCCCGGTGCTCTGGGTGCCCGACTCCAAGCCCGCCGACGACCTGCTCCGCGAGATGCAGCAGTCGCGCAAGCACGTCGCCGTCGTCGTCGACGAGTACGGCGGCACCGCGGGACTCGTCACCATCGAAGACATCCTGGAGGAGATCGTCGGCGAGATCGCCGACGAGTTCGACCGCGGCGAGACACCGGTCGAGCAGCTGCCCGACGGCTCCGTCCGGGTCTCCTCACGGTTCCCGGTCGACGACCTCGACGAGGTGATCGGCGTCGAGATCGAGGACGACGAGGTCGACTCCGTCGGCGGACTCATGGCCAAGCACCTCGGGAAGGTGCCGATCCCCGGCTCGACCGTCGAGGTGGCCGGCCTGGTGCTGCGCGCCGAGGAGGCCAAGGGTCGCCGCAACCGGGTCGGCACCGTCCTGATCAGGCTGGTCGACCGCGAGCCTGCCGAGGTCGATGCAGCGCAGCTGAAGGCCTGACGCAGGTCAGTAGGATCCGACGCGTGGACGCCGAGGACAACAAGCTGGTCGTGCTGGCGCGGGCGACGCGGGCCCGGACGGGTGCAGCGGAGGGCGCCGCACTGCGCGACCTCGACGGACGCACCTACGCCGGCGCCACGGTCGACCTGCCGTCGCTGAAGATCTCCGCTCTCGGCGTGTGCATCGCGATGGCGGTTGCCAGCGGTGCCCGGGGAGTCGAGGCAGCTGTCGTCCTCAACGAGGGTGCCTTCCTCGAGACGGAGCTGGAGCCGTTGCGCGAGTTCGCCGGGGCCGGCGTACCGGTGCACCACGGGGCTCCCAACGGGACGCTCGGTGATACTCACTCGACGTGACACCCGGCCGGGGGTCTAAATTGTTGTGGTGGGCTTGATCGGGAGGACGCGGCACGAGGCGGCCGTCGAGCAGTTGCGTGCGTCCTACGCCGCGATCGCTCCGACGGACACCGTCCGGCTCGCGAAGAAGACGTCCAACCTCTTCCGCCACCGTGCGGCTGCGAGCGGTCCCGGGCTCGACGTGTCCGGCCTCGGTGGAGTGATCGGCATCGACGCCGCCGGACGCACCGCCGACGTGCAGGGCATGTGCACCTACGAGCGACTGGTCGAGGAGACCCTGCGCCACGGCCTCATCCCGTACGTCGTCCCGCAGCTCAAGACCATCACGCTCGGCGGCGCGGTCACGGGTCTCGGCATCGAGTCCACGTCGTTCCGCAGTGGCCTGCCGCACGAGTCGGTCGTCGAGATGGACGTCTTCACCGGTGCCGGCGACGTCGTCACCGCCACCGCCGACAACGAGCACGCCGATCTCTTCCGCACCTTCCCCAACTCCTACGGGTCCCTGGGCTACGCCACCCGGCTGCGCATCCGGCTGGAGCCGGTGCCGGCGTACGCCGCACTGCGGCACGTGCGCTTCCACGAGGCCGACAAGCTGTCCGCCGCGATCGCAGAGATCACCGAGCGCCGCGAGTGGGACGGCGTACAGGTCGACGCGATGGACGGCGTCGCCTTCGAGCCGGGGGAGTACTACCTCACCCTGGCCACGTGGACGGACGAGGTCTCGACAGGCTCGACCACCGGGACGAGTGACTACACCGGGCAGCAGGTCTACTTCCGCTCGATCCAGGAGCGTCAGACCGACCTGCTCACGATCCACGACTACCTCTGGCGCTGGGACACCGACTGGTTCTGGTGCTCGGGCGCGTTCGGCGCCCAGGACCCGCGCATCCGCCGCTTCTGGCCGCGACGGTGGCGCCGCTCCGACGTCTACATGCGGCTGCTCGGCCTCGACCGTCGCTACGGCATCGCCGACCGGCTCGACCGCCGGGCCGGCCGGCCGCAGCGCGAGCGGGTGATCCAGGACGTCGAGATCCCGGTCGAACGGCTCGGTGACTTTCTCGACTGGTTCGACGCCGAGGTCGGCATGCGTCCGGTCTGGCTGTGCCCGCTGGTGGCGCACGAGAAATGGCCCTCCTACCCGCTCGAGCCCGCCCGCACCTATGTCAACGCAGGCTTCTGGGGCACGGTGCACGTCGGACCAGACGCCCCCGACGCCCCGCGCAACCGCGCGATCGAGGCGAAGGTGCACGACCTCGACGGCCACAAGTCGCTCTACTCCGACTCGTTCTACGACAAGGAGACCTTCGACCGCCTCTACGACGGTCCCAACCTGACCGCGGTGAAACACCGCTACGACCCTGATGACCGATTCATCAGCCTCTACGAGAAGGCGGTAACCCGACGATGACGCTCCTGGCATCCCAGACCTCGATTGCCGACGCGTTCACCCACCTGCTCATCGGTGAGATCCCGTTCCGGTTCACGGCGTACGACGGCAGCAGCGCCGGACCCGAGGACGCGCCGTACGGCCTGCACCTGAAGACCGAGCGGGGGCTGTCCTACCTGCTCTCCGCGCCCGGCGACCTCGGCCTCTCCCGCGCCTATGTCTCCGGTGACCTCGACGTCATCGGCGCCCACCCCGGTGACCCGTTCGACGCCCTGATGGCGATCAAGGGTGGCGCCACCGGCCTGAAGTTCCGGATCCCCACGCCGACCGAGGCGATCACGCTGCTGCGCTCGGTCGGGCTGTCGAACCTCAAGCCGCCGCCCGTACCGCCGCAGGAGCACCTGCCGCGCTGGCGGCGGTTGATGGAGGGCTTCCTGCACTCACCCGAGCGCGACGCCGAGGTGATCCACCACCACTACGACGTGTCCAACCGGTTCTACGAGATGGTGCTCGGCCCGTCGATGACCTACACCTGCGCGGTGTTCCCGACCGAGGACGCGACGCTCGAGGAGGCGCAGTACGCCAAGTACGACCTCGTCTGCCGCAAGCTCGACCTCAAGCCGGGCCAGCGGCTCCTCGACGTCGGCTGCGGCTGGGGCGGCATGGTCCGCCACGCGGTCAAGGAGTACGGCGTCACAGCCCTCGGCGTGACCCTCTCCGCCGAGCAGGCCAGCTGGGCGCAGGAGCGGATCAAGTCCGAGGGGCTCGACGACCGTGCCGAGGTCCGGCATCTCGACTACCGCAACGTCACCGAGTCAGGCTTCGACGCGGTCAGCTCGATCGGCCTCACCGAGCACATCGGGGTGGCGAACTACCCGGCGTACTTCGGCTTCCTGCGCGACAAGCTCAAGCCCGAGGGCCGGCTGCTCAACCACTGCATCACCCGCTCGCACAACCGCAAGGCCGCGACGGGTGCGTTCATCGACCGCTACGTGTTCCCCGACGGTGAGCTCACCGGCTCGGGGCGGATCATCACCGAGATCCAGGACGCCGGGCTCGAGGTGCACCACGAGGAAAACCTGCGGCCGCACTACGCCAAGACGCTGGCCGGGTGGAACCGCAACCTCGTCGAGCACTGGGACGAGTGCGTCGCCGAGGTCGGCGAGGGCACGGCACGGGTGTGGGGCCTCTACATGGCCGGGTCGCGGATGGGGTTCGCGGTCAACGAGATCCAGCTGCACCAGGTGCTGGCGACGAAGACGACCCCGGAGGGCCGCAGCGGGATGCCGCTGCGCCCGACCTGGCTCTCCTGAGCGGCGCCGTCAGCCGCACACGTAGGTGACCTCGAGCGGTCCGCCCGGCAGCGGGCGGGCCGACTCGAAGGTCAGCGCCGTGTCGGTCGCGACCGTGGGCGTGAGCTGCATTCCTGAGCCGACGAAGAACGGCACCACCACGAGGCCGAGCCGGTCCAGCGCACCGAGCGCCCGGAACGCCTCGATGGTGCTCGGACCGCCGACGAGGTGGACGTCGCCGCCGCGGTTCGCCTCACGGACCCGCTCGAGCAGCCGCGCCGGGTCGCTGTCGACGACGACGTGGTCGGGGGTGCCCGCCGGGCGGCTCGACCCGAGGACGAACACGTCGAGCTCGCCCCACGGCCATTGCGGTGCACCGAGCGCCGGCTCGAAGGTCGTGCGTCCCATCAGGACGGCGTCACAGGTCTGCTGGAACTCGACGAAGCCGTAGGTCTCCGGTGAGAACGCCGGGTCCGCCAGCTGGGCGGGCCAGCCGTCAGGCGTCGTGACGTAGCCGTCGAGGCTGGTGCACATCCGGGTGCGGATCTTCATGTCGGGCTCCTTGTTCCTCGGCGGGCATGTCCGCTGGGTGGGTGTGCCGTTCAGACTGCCGCTGCGGGTGAAACTCATCGGCAACGCGGCGCATATGGCCGAACTTCTGGGGAGGACAAGGCATCATGTGCGGGTGCTTCGTTCTCGGACCATCCTCCCGCTCATCGTCCTCGGCCTCGTGCTGGGCGTCGTACCGCTCGCCCTGCTGAGCCCTGCGCAGGCCCGCTCGCAGCTGCCCACGCCGATCGGCCAGGACCCGATCACCGCCGGTCAGCCGTACACGGGCGACTTCCCGGACCCGTGGATCATGCGGCTGGGTGCGAGGTACTTCGCGTACTCGACGACCAGTGGCGTGCCCGGCCAGATGCTGAACGTGCCGAGCCTGACGTCCACGGACCTGCGCACCTGGATCGCGCGCCCGGCCACCCCCGACGCTCCGGCGGGCGACGTCCTGCCGCAGCCGGCTGCGTGGGCGGCGTACGGCACCACCCAGCCGGCCGACGGCCGGCGCCGGCCGCTGCAGGGTCCGTGGGCGCCCTCGGTGACCAAGATCGGCAAGCACGACTTCGTCCTCGCGTACGCCGTCCAGGTGGCTGGTGCGCCCGGCACCCTGATGTGCATCTCGCTGGCGCACTCGCCCTCGCCGTACGGGCCGTTCGTCGACAGCACGGCCGGGCCCACTGTGTGCCCGAGCCGCGGCGCCATCGATCCGCAGGTCTTCATCTCGCCGAGCGGCCGACCGTGGCTGGTCTGGAAGCAGGACCACTTCCCGGCCAAGCTCTGGACCCAGCCGATGGATCTCGCCGCCACGGGTGTGCTGCCCGGCAAGAAGGTGAACTACCTGGCCAAGGTGCACCAGGCGTGGGAGGGCTCGATCATCGAGAACCCCGCGATGATCCGCTACCAGAAGCGCTACTACCTCTTCTACTCGGCGAACTCCTACGCGACGTCGCGCTACGCGATCGGCTACCTGATCTGCAAGACCTGGAAGGGCGACTGCCACCGGCCGCGCAAGAAGCCGCTGCTCGCGACCCAGGGACTCATCGCCGGACCGGGCGGGCCGGCGCCGTTCGTCGACACCCGCGGCAAGCTGCGCCTCGGCTACCACGCCTGGGACGCAGGCGCCGTGGGCTACTCCACGTCGCTGGACTGCCAGCTGACCCTCACCTGCGGCCAACGGAAGCTGCACGTCGCCAAGCTGAAGGTCATCAAGGGCGGCAAGCTGAAGGTGGTCCGGCCGCCTTCGAGGGCACCGTCGCGAGGCGTGAGCAGCTCAGCGAGCACCTGGTCCGGATCGTGCTCACCGGGCTCGACGGGTTCGCCTCCACGGGCGTGCCGGACGAGTGGGTGGCGCTGACGGTTCCCGGACAGTTCCAGACGCGCTACTACACCGTGCGGTCGTGGCGGGACGGCGAGCTGGTCCTCGACATCGTCGTCCACGACGAGGGCCTCGTCACCGAGTGGACGCAGACCGACTGCGTCGGTGACGTCGTCGGCATCTCCGCCCCCAAGGGCTCCTTCGAGCTGCCGCCGGCGGCTTCGTGGGTGCTGCTCGTGGGTGACCTCACCGCTCTGCCCGCGATCGCCCGGATCAGCGAGTCGACCGCGCTGCCGGTCACTGCATTCGTCGAGACGTCCGACGGCCCGATCGACGGCTACCTGGACGGCGACGTGACCTGGCTCGAGCCGCCGACCCCGGAGGAGAGCGGCCTCGCCGAGCTGGTCAGCGGACTGACCTGGCCGGCGGGTGACGGCTACTTCTGGATGGCGGGGGAGTCGGCCCAGATGCGCGCGATCCGGCGCCACCTGCGCCACGACCTCGGCATGGCGTCGTCGGCGTACGACGTGATGGGGTACTGGAGCGGCACTCGGGGCCGCCAGGCTCGCACGGTCGACCCGCGTCCGATCTACGAGGCGGGTCGGGCAGCGGGGAAGAGCGACGACGAGATCTGGGCCGACTACGACGCGGTGCGGGGAGGTGGCCTCGGTGGTTGAGCCTGTCGAAACCCCCGCCTTCCGCAGCGGCTTCGCCTGCTTCGTCGGCCGGCCCAACGCGGGCAAGTCCACGCTGACCAACGCGATGGTCGGTTCGAAGGTGGTGATCACCTCCTCGAAGCCGCAGACCACCCGCACCGTCGTCCGCGGCATCGTCAACCGGCCCGATGCGCAGCTGGTGCTGGTCGACACCCCCGGCCTTCACCGCCCGCGCACGTTGCTCGGTGAACGGCTCAACGACCTGGTCCGGACGACGTGGTCCGAGGTCGACATCGTCGCGGTCTGCTTCCCGGCCAACGAGAAGCCGGGTCCCGGCGACCGGTTCATCCTCACGGAGCTGGCGAAGGTCCGACGGTCGTTGAAGTTCGCCGTCGCAACGAAGACCGACCTGGTCACCTCTGAGCAGCTCGGTGCGCACCTACTGGCGATCCAGGCCCTGGCCGAGGAGGTCGGCACCGAGTTCGCAGAGATCGTGCCGGTGTCGGCGAAGTCGGGCGACCAGGTCGCGCTCCTCGCCGACCTGTTCGTCGACCGGCTGCCCGAGGGTCCCCAGCTCTACCCCGACGGCGAGCTCTCCGACGCGCCTGAGGAGAACATCGCCGCCGAGCTGATCCGGGAGGCGGCGCTCGAGGGCGTGCGCGACGAGCTCCCGCACTCGATCGCCGTCGTCGTCGAGGAGATGGCGCTCGACCCCGAACGGCCCGCCGACAAGCCGATGCTCGTCATCCACGCCAGCCTGTACGTCGAGCGCGACTCCCAGAAGGGCATCGTCATCGGGCACAAGGGCGCCCGCCTCCGCGAGGTCGGCACCGCTGCCCGCAAGCAGATCGAAGCCATCCTCGCCACCCCCGTCTACCTCGACCTCCGCGTCAAGATCGCCAAGGACTGGCAGCGCGACCCCCGCCAGCTCCGCAAGCTGGGGTTCTGATTGCGCGCATGTCACTAGGTTTCGACAGGCTCAACCACCGGTGGTTGAGCCTGTCGAAACCTCAACGGAATGCCGACTCGCCCGTGAGCGCCTGGCCGATCACCAGCTGGTGGACCTCGGAGGTGCCTTCGTAGGTGAGGACGGACTCGAGGTTGTTGGCGTGGCGGAGGACGGGGTACTCCAGCGTGATGCCGGCGGCGCCGAGCAGCGTCCGGCACTCGCGGGCGATCGCCAGGGCCTCACGGGTGCTGTTCAGCTTGCCGAGGCTCACCTGCTCGTTGCGCAGGGTGCCCGCCTCCTTGAGCCGGGCGAGGTGCAGCGCGAGCAGCATGCCCTTGCCGAGCTCGAGCGCCATGTCGGAGAGCTTGGCCTGGGAGAGCTGGAAGGCGGCCAGTGGTCGGTCGAAGATCTCCCGCTCGCGGGTGTAGGCGATCGTCGTCTCCAGGCAGTCGCGGGCGGCGCCGAGGGCGCCGAACACGATGCCGAAGCGTGCCTCGGTCAGGCAGGACAACGGACCGGACAGTCCGCGCGCCCCGGGCAGCATCGCGGACGCGGGCAGCCGCACGCCCTCGAGCACGAGCTCGCTGGTCACCGAGGCGCGCAGGGAGAGCTTGCGCTTGATCTCCGGGGCCGAGAAGCCCGGTGTACCCGCCGGGACCAGGAAGCCGCGGATGCCGTCGTCCGTGCGCGCCCACACCACCGCGACGTCGGCGACGGACCCGTTGGTGATCCACATCTTCGTGCCGTCGAGCACCCAGTCACCGGACGCCTCCTGCCGTGCGCGTGTCCGCATGCCGCCGGGGTTCGAGCCGAAGTCCGCCTCGGTCAGCCCGAAGCACCCGAGCGCCTCGCCGCGCGCCATCCGCGGCAGCCACTCCTGCTTCTGCTCCTCGGTCCCGTGCTGCCAGATCGCGAACATCGCCAGGGACCCCTGGACCGACACCAGCGACCGCAGCCCCGAGTCGCCGGCCTCGAGCTCCATGCACGCCAACCCGTACGCCGTCGCGGAGGTGCCCGCGCAGCCGTAGCCCTCCAGGTGCATCCCCAGTACGCCGAGCCGGCCGAGCTCCGAGGACAGCTCCCGTGCGGGGACACTGCCCGCCTCGAACCACTTGGCGATCTCTGGCCGCAGCCGCTCGTCGACGAAGCGGCGCACCGTGTCGCGGATCGCCCGGTCCTCGGCGGGGATCAGGTCGTCGGTGCCGAAAAGCGCGAGCGGGCTCTGGATCGTCTCGGTCATGGCCCTGATCCTGACATTTGTCATGGGCGAGTCGTGACGACCGGTGGAGGCGGACACGCGCCGCACCCGGCAGGCTGGGGCCATGACATCTTCGACGACGCAGAGCATCGACCCGGGCGTCCGCCGCAGCGACCCTGCGGTGCGCCTGGCCGGGGTCACCAAGGACTTCGGTCCGGTCCAGGCGGTGCGGGGCATCGACCTCGAGATCCGGCCCGGCGAGATCGTGGCCTTCCTCGGCCCCAACGGTGCGGGCAAGACCACGACGATCGACATGGTGCTCGGCCTCTCCCGGCCGACCTCCGGCGAGGTCGAGGTGCTCGGGATGGAGCCGCGCCAGGCGATCGCCCACGGTCTCGTCTCGGCCGTGATGCAGACCGGCGGCCTGCTCAAGGACCTCACCGTGCGCGAGACCGTGCAGTACACCGCCAGCCTGTTCGCCAACGCGCACCCGGCCGACGAGGTGCTGCGCCGCGCCGGCATCGCTGATCTGGCCGACCGCAAGGTCGGCAAGTGCTCGGGCGGCGAGCAGCAGCGGCTCCGGTTCGCGATGGCGCTCCTGCCCGACCCGGCCCTGCTCCTCCTCGACGAGCCGACCACCGGCATGGACGTCGAGGGCCGCCGTGCCTTCTGGTCGGCGATCCGCGCCGACGCCGAGAAGGGCCGGACGGTGCTGTTCGCCACCCACTACCTCGAGGAGGCCGACCAGTACGCCGACCGCATCGTGCTGGTGAGCAAGGGGCTCGTCGTCGCCGACGGCTCCGGCGCCCAGATCAAGGGCCTGGCCTCCGGCCGCACCGTCCGGGCGACCGTGAGCAACCCCGACTCCGACTCGCTCGCGGCGATCCCCGGCGTCGACAGCGTCGACATCCGCGGGGAGTCCGTGATCGTGCATGCCAAGGACAGCGACGCCGTTGCCCGCTACCTGTTGAACGAGACCGATGCCCGCGACCTGGAGATCGCCGCCAAGGGCATCGAGGAAGCCTTCCTGAGCCTGACCGGCGACAACGACGGATCCGAAGGGACACCCGCATGAGCACCCAGACCATCGACACCTCGGCCCGTCGTGTGCCGCCGCTGGGCGGCTTCAACCCCACGATGCTGGGCATCGAGCTCCGGCGGATGCTGCGCAACCGGCGCACCGTCATCTTCACGCTGATCATGCCCGTGCTGCTCTACCTGATCATCGGCGCCAACGACAACTACAGCGGCGACCGCGAGGGCTCGGGCAACGTCTCGGCCTACATCCTGATCAGCATGGCGGCGTACGGCGCCGTGCTGGCCGCCACCAGCGGCGGCGCGATGGTCGCGAACGAGCGGGCCCTGGGCTGGTCCCGCCAGCTGCGGCTCACGCCGCTGTCGCCGATCGCCTACATCGCCACCAAGGCGATCGTGGCGCTGGCGTTCGGCGGCCTGTCGGTGGCCGCGGTCAACGTCGTCGGCAAGCTCAACGGCAAGGCCGAGATGCCCACGCACGTCTGGGTCGAGGCGGCGCTGATCGCCTGGCTCGGCTCGATCGTGTTCGGAGCGTTCGGGCTGTTCATGGGCTACCTGCTGCCGAGCGAGAACGTCATGCAGGTCCTCGGCCCCGTGCTCGCCGGCCTCGCCGCGCTCGGCGGATTGTGGTTCCCGATCGACGCGCACTCGACCATGGGCCACATCTCGGCGCTGACGCCGATCTACGGCCTGGCGCAGCTGTCCCGGTGGCCGCTGTAC
>JAEKKP010000003.1 GCA_019510315.1 Propionibacteriales bacterium | reverse complement strand
CCAGCCATTTCCAGACTCTCGCCTCGAGGCGCTGTTGGGGCCGATTGCCTTCGCTCCTGGCCCCCAAAGCGTTGTCTGGGCAGCCTTGGCACGGTGGGTCGCGTCGGATGCCGGGTTGCGGAGGATGCTCGGGGCACTTTCGAACCGGCCGATCGACGACTGGTGGCACACCTGGTCGGAGGAGGACCGAAGCCACGCCCGACAGCTGTTCAAGACCATGGCGTCGGGGTCAGGTTTCGTCAACGACTTGCGGCAGGGTCGCTCCGACCGGCGTGCATATCGCGAGTTGTTCGAGTCCCTGGTCAGGTGTCCGACTCTGGTTACTGCCTCCCGAGACGACGCAGGCGTTGCCTTCGCCCATGCCGAGGACTTCGCCCGCACGATCCCGACCGCGACGCTTGTCGAGCTGGACGCACCCAGCCACCTGTTCTGGATCGGTCCGGCGCGCGCCCAGGTCCAAGAGGCGTTGACCTCCTTCATCACGGCTGCAACCTGAACTCGGAATCGCTACTGACCCGCGTCACTCCGCCGCCTGTCGGACACATCTGGCACCTGCACGGCGGGCTCCAGCGGCGCCCCGGGCGGTCGCGCGAACGACGATTGGGATGCCTCATCGGCCTCAGTGCTGGTGGACGACCTGGCTCTTGCCGATCACGGTGATGCCACCTTCGCTGACCGTGAACCCGCGACGCTTGTCGTCGACATGGTCGACGCCGATCAGGGCGCCGTCGGGCACGACGACGTTCTTGTCGATGATGGCGTTGCGGATCACCGCGCCACGACCGACGGTCACGTTGTCGAGCAGCACGCTGCGTTGCACGGCGGCGCCGTCGAAGACCATCGTGTGGGTGCCGATCACCGAGCTGTCCACGCTGGCGCCGGACACGATCGAGCCGGCGCACACGATCGAGTCACGGACGCTCGCACCGGCGACGAACTTCGCCCCGGGCAGCTGTGGATGCGAGGTGAAGATCGGCCACTCGGTGTTGTAGAGGTTGAAGATCGGCAGCGGTGAGACCAGGTCGAGGTGCGCCTCGTGGTAGCTGTCCAGGGTCCCGACGTCGCGCCAGTACTCCCGGTCGCGGTCGGTGGCGCCGGGCACCACGTTGTTCTTGAAGTCGTAGACGCACGCCTTCTGGTCGCCGACCAGCATCGGGATGATGTCGCCGCCCATGTCCTTGCGCGACGCCGGGTTGGCGGCGTCGCGCTCGAGCGCGTCGACCAGGACGTCGGTGCTGAAGACGTAGTTGCCCATCGACGCGAACGACTCCTCGGGGGAGTCGACCAGTCCCGGAGGCTCCGCGGGCTTCTCCAGGAAGTCCTCGATCGTCACCCCGTCGGCGGCGGTCTTGATCACCCCGAACTGCCAGGCCTCCTTGCGCGGCACCCGGATCCCGGCGACCGTGACGCCGGCCCCGGTCCCGATGTGCGCCTCGACCATCTGCGCGGCGTCCATCCGGTAGACGTGATCAGCGCCGAACACGACGATGTAGTCAGGCCGCTCGTCGTTGATCAGGTTCATCGACTGGTAGATCGCGTCGGCACTGCCGAGGTACCAGTTCGGACCGCGCCGCTGCTGGGCCGGCACCGACGCGACGTAGTTGCCCAGCAGCGAGGACAGCCGCCAGGTCTGGGAGATGTGCCGGTCGAGCGAGTGCGACTTGTACTGCGTCAGGACGGCGATGCTGAGGTAGCCCGCGTTGGCGAGGTTGGACAGCGCGAAGTCGATCAGCCGGTAGGAGCCGCCGAACGGCACCCCCGGTTTGGCGCGGTCCTCCGTGAGCGGCATCAGCCGCTTGCCTTCCCCTCCGGCCAGGACGATGCCGAGCACGCGCGTCATGGTCCGACCCTAGCCACAAGTCGGGCGATGTGGACCGTGCTGAGACGCTCGATGGGCGGCTTGTCGATCGGGTGTGCGCGGCCACTAGATTCGCAGGCATGAGGCTGGCGATCCTGACCCGCGAGTACCCACCGGACGTGTACGGCGGCGCCGGCGTCCACGTCGACTTCCTCGTCCGCGAGCTGCGCAGGCTCGTCGACGTGGACGTGCAGTGCATGGGCGGCCCGCGCGAGGGAGCGACCGCGCACGCCGAGGACGACCCGCGCCTCGCCGGTGCCAACCCCGCGCTGCGGATCCTGTCGGCCGACCTGGCGATGACCGGCGCCGTGTCCACCGTCGACCTGGTGCACAGCCACACCTGGTACGCCAACATGGCCGGCCACTGGAGCAAGCTGCTGTACGACGTGCCGCACGTCGTCACCGCCCACTCCCTGGAGCCGCAGCGGCCCTGGAAGGCTGAGCAGCTCGGCGGCGGTTACCGGCTCAGCTCGTGGGCCGAGCGGACGGCGTACGAGGCGGCCGACGCGGTGGTCGCGGTCAGCCACGGCATGCGCGAGGACGTGCTGGCGTCGTACCCGGCGCTCGACGCCGGCCGCGTCCACGTGATCCACAACGGCATCGACGCGGAGTTCTACCGGCCCGACCCGGGGACCGACGTGCTGGAGCGGCTCGGCGTGGACCTCGACCGGCCGTACGTCGCGTTCGTTGGCCGGATCACCCGGCAGAAAGGCGTGCCGCACCTGCTCCGCGCGGGCCTGCTGATGGACCCGGCGGTCCAGCTGGTACTGCTCGCCGGCGCCGCGGACACCCCGGAGCTGAAGGCCGAGACGGATGCGCTGATCGAGGACCTGAAGGCTGCCCGCGACGGCGTCTTCGTGGTCAGCGAGATGCTGCCGCGCGCCGACGTGCGCCAGGTGCTCACCCACGCGCTCGCGTTCTGTTGCCCGTCGGTCTACGAGCCGCTCGGGATCGTGAACCTGGAGGCGATGGCGTGCGAGACCGCGGTGGTGGCCAGCCGCGTCGGCGGCATCCCCGAGGTCGTCGACGACGGGCGCACCGGTGCGCTGGTCGACTACACCCCCGACGACCCGCAGGGCTTCGAGCAGCGGTTCGCCGCGGCCGTGGACGCGCTCGCCGCCGACCCTGAACGCACCCGGACAATGGGGCTGGCCGGGCGGGCCCGAGCCGTGGAGGAGTTCGGGTGGGACGCCGTGGCCGCGCGGACGGTCGAGCTCTACGAGAGCCTGCTCTGAGCGCCTGGCCTGCGGGTTGGCCGTCTCACTGAAGTACGCCGTCGTGGAGGTGCGAACCGACGGGACGATGATCCGCAAGCTCGGCCACGAGGTGGCTCGGTGGCGGGACCGGCCAAGATCGCCTGCACAAACCTCTACCTCGACGAAGGGTGCATCGGCTCGCCACGCTCGCGCGCTCTCAGCCGGCCAGCGCCGCCGCGACGATCGCCTGCGCCTCCTCCTGGATCTTCGCGAGGTGATC
>JAEKKP010000002.1 GCA_019510315.1 Propionibacteriales bacterium | reverse complement strand
GTCAAGACGACGAACTTCGGTGCGTTCGTCTCGCTCATGCCGGGCAAGGACGGCCTGCTGCACATCAGCAAGCTGCGGGCCCTCGCCGGCGGCAAGCGGGTCGACAACGTCGAGGACGTCGTCTCGGTCGGCCAGAAGATCCAGGTCCAGATCGGCGAGATCGACGACCGCGGCAAGCTGTCGCTCGTTCCCGTCGTCGAGGACGAGGGCGCCAGCGAGAGCACCGAGGGCGACTCCCCGGAGTCCACCGAAGAGTGACGCTCGCCGCAGAGCAGAAGCCCGGCACGACCCGCACCCTCATCGAAGGCGTCCGCAGGACAGTCCTTCCGGGAGGGTTGCGGGTCGTGTCCGAGCACGTCCCCGGTGTCCGTTCGGCGGCCATCGGGGTCTTCGTCGCCGTGGGCTCACGCGACGAGACACCGACGCTCAACGGTGCGTCGCACTTCCTGGAGCACCTGCTCTTCAAGGGCACCGACACTCGCTCGGCGATGGACATCTCGTCGTCCCTCGACGCCGTCGGCGGAGAGTTCAACGCCTACACGGCGCGCGAGTACACCTGCTACCACGCGCGTGTGCTCGACGAGGACCTCCCGATGGCCGTCGACGTGCTCGGCGACATGATGACTGCCTCGACGATCGACTCGACCGACGTGGAGGCCGAGCGCGAGGTCATCCTCGACGAGATCGCGATGCACGACGACGACCCCGACGACGTGGTGCACAACCTCTTCGCCGCCACGGCGTGGGACGGCTCGTCGCTGGCGCGGCCGATCGCCGGCAGCGCGGCGTCGATCCAGGCGCTGACCCGCGACCAGGTCAACCGCTACTACCGCAGCCGGTACGTCGCCCCGGCGATGACCGTCGCGGTGGCCGGCAACGTCGTGCACCGTGACGTCGTACGGCTGGTGCGCAAGGCGTTCTCCCGTCGGGCGTTCCTCGCCGACGAGACCGCTCGGCCGCTGCCCCCGCGCCTCGCGACGCGGCCCCGTTCGACGCGGTCCGGTGACGCCCGTGCCAGCCGTCCGTTCGAGCAGGTCAACCAGGTGCTCGGCATGCGCGGCATGACCCGCTCCGACGACCGGCGCTACGCCCTCGGCGTGCTCAACGCAGCCTTCGGCGGCGGCTCGTCGTCGCGCCTGTTCCAGGAGGTGCGCGAGCGCCGCGGCCTGGCCTACTCCGTCTACTCCTTCGCGACCAGCTACTCCGACGCCGGCATGGTGGGAGTGTCGGTGGGCTCGCTGCCGAGCAAGTCTGCCGAGGTCCTCGACGTGGTCCGCGCGGAGCTCGGCCGGATCGTCGCGTCCGGTCTGACCCAGGACGAGCTCGACCGCGGTCGCGGACAGATGCGGGGAGGGCTGGTGCTCAGCCTCGAGGACACCGGGTCGCGGATGACCCGCCTCGGCGAGGTCGAGCTGTTCCAGGAGCGCCTGCTGTCGCTCGACGAGGTGCTCGCGCGGCTCGACGCCGTCACGCTCGACGACGTCAACAACCTCGCTGCCGACCTGTTCAGCCGACCCGAGACGCTCGCCGTCGTGGGACCGGCCGGCGGCTGAGCCGCACCGATACGCTGACGCCCGTGAGTGAGCTCAAGGTCGGCGTGCTCGGCGCCCAGGGCAAGGTCGGTCGCGAGATCTGCCGCGCGGTCCAGGAGGCCGAGGGCCTCTCGCTGGTCGCTGCGCTCGACGTCGAGGACTCGCTCGACCTGCTCGTCGAGTCCCAGGTCGACGCCGTCGTCGACTTCACCCATCCCGACGCGGTGATGGACAACCTGCGGTTCTGCATCGAGCACGGCATCGACGCCGTGGTCGGGACGACCGGCTTCGACGAGGCGCGGCTCGAGCAGGTCGGCGAGTGGCTCTCGGATTTCGACAGGCTCAATCACCGGAAGGTTGGTGTGCTGATCGCGCCCAACTTCTCCATCGGGGCCATCCTGATGATGCGCTTCTCCGCCGAGGCTGCGCGGTTCTTCGAGTCCGTCGAGATCGTCGAGCTGCACCATCCCGACAAGGCAGACGCCCCATCGGGCACGGCGCGCCGTACTGCGGCGATGATCGCCCAGTCGCGCCGCGAGGCCGGTCTGGGCGCACCGCCGGACGCGACCAGCACCGGCCTGGACGGAGCCCGCGGCGCCGAGGTCGAGGGCATCCACGTGCACGGGCTGCGGGTCCGGGGACTCGTGGCGCACCAGGAGGTCGTCCTCGGCGGACCGGGGGAGACGCTCACCATCCGCCACGACTCGCTGGACCGCATCTCGTTCGCGCCCGGCGTGCTCCTCGGCCTGCGCCGGATCGGCCAGGCTCCCGGTCTCACCGTCGGCCTGGAGGCGTTCCTGGATCTCGACTGAGCTCCGGGGCGGGAGGCCGTCCTCGTTCGGCTGCACGTTCCTGCACCGCAGGATCTGGGTCTTCCCAAGAGGCCTTCCGAAGCGACAAGGTGACCCCAGAGGACCCCTCCCAGTCCTCCGTCATCTCGGAAGGAACTCGCATGCGCACCCATGCCCGTCTCACGGCCGCTGCTGCCGTCGCCGCGACCGTCACAGCACTGGCCGGCCTGGCCCAGGCCGCACCGGCCAGCGGAGCCACCGGCTCCGACCACCGTTCGCTCGTGGCGGCAGCCATCGCCTCGGCGAAGTCCCACGTTGCGGCGACCCGCTTCGGCACCGCCCAGGGCCTCACCGCGGTGGGCACGATCGTCGACGCCGACGGCACCTCGCACGTCCGGCTGCACCGGACCTACCGAGGCCTCGAGGTCGTCGGCGGGGACCTGGTTGTCCACCAGGACCGCAACGACGCCTGGAAGGGCACCAGCCAGACGCTCGACAAGGACCTCACCCTCAGCACCACACCGCTCGTGGCCAAGCCCGACTCGGGCACCCTCGTCGTGGACGCCACCGGCGCGACCCCGCGGCTCGCGTGGCGGACGGTGACCGGCGGCGTGCAGAGCGACGGCACCCCGAGCAGGCTGGAGACGTACGTCGACGCGCGGACCGGTGCGCTCATCCGCAGCGAGCAGCAGGTCGAGACCGCCGACGGCTCCGGACAGTCGCTCTACAGCGGCACCGTGCCGCTGTCGCTGACGCTGTCGGGTTCGACGTACCAGCTCAAGGACCCGACGCGGGGCAACACCTACACCACCGACATGGCCAACGCGACCGATGGCGTGCTGTGCCAGCTGTTCGGCTCCGGCTGCAAGACCGGCACGCTGTTCACCAGCCCCGACAACAGCTTCGGCAACGGCACCACCAGCTCGCGGGAGTCGGCAGCGGTCGACGCGCAGTACGGCACCAACGAGACCTGGGACTTCTACAAGACGACCTTCGGGCGCAACGGGATCTTCGGCAA
>JAEKKP010000102.1 GCA_019510315.1 Propionibacteriales bacterium | reverse complement strand
GATGACGACCAAGATCGCGCAGCAGGCGCACCGACCCCGGGTCGAGGGCGAGCGTGAGGACGAGATCCTCGACGCCACGGTCAAGCTCCTCATGGAGCTCGGCTACGACAAGCTGACGATGGACGCGGTGGCGAAGGAAGCACGCGCCAGCAAGGCCACCCTCTATCGCCGGTGGGAGACCAAGGCCAGCCTCGTCGTCGAGGCACTGGCCCGCGCGAAGGCGTCTCCGCACCCGGTCGAGCACGACACCGGGAGCCTGCGCACCGACCTCCTCGAGACCTTCTGCGGCCACCAGGGCATGACCGGCAACGCCACCGACGTCATGGGTGCCGTGCTCACCGCGCTCAGCACCGACGCCGAGTTCGCCGAGGAGTTCCGCGAGAAGTTCATCGCCCCCAAGGTCGCGCTGAGCAACGCGATCTACGAGCGCGCGCAGGCCCGCGGCGAGATCGCGGCGGACCTCGACATCGAGGTGATCGCCCCGGCACTCGCCGGCATCCTCCTGCACCGCGCGTTCATCCTCGGCATCCCTCCCGACGACGCAACCATCGAGCGCGTCGTCGACCACGTGATCCTCCCCGCCGTACGCCACCCCTCGTGCGGCGAGCAAGAGCAGGGCAACCACCCGTTGAAGCAGCACACGACAAGGAAGACGACATGACTGACACGACAACCGTCGTCGGAGACTCCACCGAGGCTTCCGGCGGCCACAAGCACCTCGGCTGGGCGCTGGTGCTCATCTGCGTCGCCCAGCTGATGGTGGTGCTGGACAGCACCATCGCCAACATCGCACTCCCCTTCATCCAGCACGACCTCGACGTCTCGCAGGCCAACCTGCAGTGGGTCGTCACCGGCTACGCGCTGGCCTTCGGTGGACTGCTCCTGCTCGGCGGGCGCCTCGGTGACCTCTACGGTCGCCGGCTGATCTTCATGACCGGCGTGACCCTGTTCGCGATCGCCTCCGGGCTCGGCGGGCTCGCGCAGAACGAGGTCATGCTGCTCGCCTCCCGAGGCCTGCAGGGCCTCGGCGCCGCACTGGCCGCCCCCACCGCGCTCGCGCTGATCGCCACCAACTTCCCGGCCGGGCAGGCGCGCAACCGCGCGTTCTCCGTGTACGCCGCGATGTCGGGTGTCGGTGCCGCCGTCGGCCTGGTGCTCGGCGGCTGGCTGACCGGCCTGCACCCGCACATCCTCGGCACCGACGTCAGCGGCTGGCGGCTGACCTTCCTCATCAACGTGCCGATCGGGCTCATCGCAGCGTGGGCCGCCCCCAAGGTGCTCGCCGAGTCGGAGACGCACCCGGGCGAGCTCGACCTGCCCGGCGCCGTCAGCGGCACCCTCGGCCTGGTCTCGCTGGTCTACGGCATCTCGCGTGCCGGTGACCAGCGCTACGGCTGGAACGACGGCCTGACCATCGCCTTCATGGTCGTCGGGCTCGCGTTGCTCGCCCTGTTCATCGTGATCGAGCGACGCGTGCAACACCCGCTGCTGCCGCTGCGGATCCTGACCAACAAGACGCGGGCCACCGCGTTCGTCGCGATGATGATCGTGCCGGCCGCGATGTTCTCGATGTTCTACTTCCTCTCGCAGTTCGTGCAGAACGTCATGGGCTACAGCCCGCTGCACACCGGCTTCGCGTTCCTGCCGTTCAGCTTCGGCATCGTGGCCGGCGCGGGCATCGCGTCCAACCTCTCCAGCAAGGTCAACCCGCGCTGGGTGGCCGGCACCGGCACCGCTCTCGCCGGCGTCGCGCTGCTGATGTTCTCGCGACTCAGCATCGACGACTCGCCCAGGGCGATCCTGCAGGCGGCCGGCAACGGTGGCCACCTCGGTGGCTCGGTGAACTACTGGACCGACCTGTTCCCGTTCATCGTCATGATGGCCACCGGCATGGGCCTGACCTTCGTGCCGATGACCCTGGCGGCCGTGCACCGCGTCGACCACCGCGACTCCGGTGTGGGCTCAGGCGTGCTGAACACCATGCAGCAGGTCGGTGGCGCGCTCGGACTCGCGACGCTCTCGACGGTGGCCGTGTCGACGATCAACGACAAGGTCGCCTCGCTGATGGGCGCGCTCGGCAGTGCCGGCCACGACCCGGCGGTCGCCGCGGTCGTCGGCAAGCAGGCCGCGTTCACCGCGGGTGGCACGAACGCGTTCCTCACCGGCGCCTTCATGATCTGGGCCGCGAGCCTGATCGTGTGGATCTTCCTCGACGTCAAGCACGAGGAGATGGCCACCGACGAGCTGCCCGAGGGAGTCGTCGTCGCCTGACCCGGGGACGGCCCCTCCCGAGGGCAACCAGCTAGAGCCGTGAGGCGCTGGCCCTGACAAGGGCCAGCGCCTCTCGTGCGTACGACGGCGTCGCGCCGGCGAGCCCGCAGCTGGGTGTCAGCACCAGCCGGCCGGCGACCTCGTCGGGATCGAACCCGAGCATGTCGAGCAGGCGCAGCACCCTCTCGACGACCTGCTTCTCGGTTGGCCGCGGCGCGGGGTCGGTCGACGGCACCACTCCGAGGAACACCCGGTCCCCCGCTTCGAGTGCAGCACCGAGCTCGTCGTACCCGGCGGCTTCGAGCACCGCCAAGTCCGTCGACACCCCCCGCGCGCCGGCGCCGCGCAACAAACCGATCGGCGCGTCAGCGGCACAGCAGTGCGCGACGGGAGTCGCTCCGCTCTCGGTGACGGCCGCGAAGACCCACTCGAGTGCGTCGGACGCCTTCGGCTTGTCGACCGAGCGGTGGCGCCCGAAGCCTGAAGCGGTCGGCACGCGGGCGGCCAGCACGGCCGGCAGCGAGGGCTCGTCGACCTGCACGAGGAGCGAGACCCCGGGCAAGCGACGACGCACGTCGGCGACGTGGGTGCGGACACCCTCGGCGAGCGCCTGAGCCAGCTCGCGCCGTGCGCCGTGGTCGGCCAGGATCCGGTCGCCACGAGGACGCTCGACCGTCGCCGCCAGCGTCCACGGGCCGGCGACCTGGACCTTGAGCTCTCCTCCTTCGGAGAACAGCCCGGCCTGCTGCGCGTGCTCCTCGAGAGCGTCCAGGTCCTGTGCCAGCAGCGACCGCGCGCGGCGGTGGTCGACGCCGGGCGCATCGGTGAGCCGCCAGCCCGCTGGCTGCAGGTCGAAGCCGAGGTCAGCGACCAGCGCCAACGAGCGGCCCGTCATCCCCGCGATCGCACCGCGTCTGGGCAGCTCCGGCAGGTGCGGGACGTCGGGGAGCTCGCCGAGGACGACACGCACGGCCTCGCCGATGTCCTCCCCGGGCATCGAGCCGACGCCGGTCGCGACCGCTCGTCGGGTGCTGCTCTCGTCGGTCACACCCGGACCCTAGCCTCAACGCGTCGGCGAGCTCCGGCGGCGTACGACGATCGCGGCCAGGACGACGACTGCGGTCTCGGTGACGACGGAGAGCACGCCCAGCGGCTCGAACCAGTTGCCGACGTCGTCGGCGAGCTGCGGGAAGGCGAACAGTCGGGTGGCGACGTACCCGATGACGGCGGCGCCGCAGACCGGCATCGCCGCGAGATAGCCCCAGGTCGCATCGGCGAGAGCGATGGTCGCCCCGATCGCGAGGCAAGCGGCGGTGAGCAGGATGAAGAGGACGCCCATGTACGGCGCCTCGTCGAGGTGCGGAGCGATGACGGGGACGTGCGCAGCGGCGGCGGCGGTGATCGCCGTCACCAGCAGCCACCGCACGGGCGTGTCCTGGTTGGTGGTGGTGCTCGCTGTTGCGGACATGACGTCCACCTGACTTCCTGTGAGTGACGAAGGTGCGCTGACCCGTCCTGCCCCGGCGGATGCCGGGGCAGGACCGGAGACCGGCCGAGGTTCAGCCGAGCAACTTGTTGTCGGCGATGCCACTGGCCAAGGTCTTGGCGGTCATCGGCATGTGGTCGGCGGCCATCTCGAGGTCGGCGAACACCATCCCGTCGCCGGCGACCAGCGAGTCGATCGTGGTCAGCACCGTCTGCACGTGCGGGACGAGCTCCTTGGCGACCGCGCCGGACGGCAGCTGCGGGACCACAGAGTGGATCAGCTCGCCGAACGAGGTGCGGTAACCGTCCAGGTCGGACCTGGCCTTGTCGACCATGCCCTGGTCCTTCGTCGCCTTGCCGAGCGTGTAGCTGACGAAGAACCCGATGTGCTGGCGCCACGACTCGAGGAAAGGCTTCTCCGCGTCGGGGTACGCCGATCCGACGGCCTTCGACAGTGCGACCGAGTTGCTGTCCAGCGCGGCCACCGCAGCCTTCACCGACGGGTCGTTCAGGTCTCCGCCCATGCTCACGGCCTGTGCCAGCGCGATGCCGGCGAGGTCGACGTGGGAGTCCAGCAGGTAGGTGAGCCCGGACCGCAGACCGGACGCCGGCGAGTCCGGGTCACCGTCGAGCTTGGCGTTCTTGTCGATGCCGCCAGCGAGGGTGTCCGCGGTCATCGGCATGTGGTCCGCCGCCGTGACCAGCTTGGCGAAGGCGTTGCCGTCGCCGGCGACGAGCGAGTCGATGTACGCCTCGAGGCTCGCCACGTGCGGCACGAGCTCCTTGGCGACCGCGTCGGCCGGGAGCTCCGGCACCACGGAGTGGATCAGCTCGCCGAACGACGTCCGGTAGCCGTCGAGGTCGGACTTGGCCTTGGCGACCTTGGCCTCGTCCTTCGTGGCCTTGCCGAGGGTGTAGTCGACGAAGAACCCGATGTGCTGGCGCCAGGACTCGAGGAAGGGCTTCTCCGCGTCGGGGTACGCCGCGCCGACGGCCTTCGACAGTGCGACCGAGTTGTCGTCCAGCGCGGTCACGGCGGCGGTGACGGTCGGGTCCTTGAGGTCGCCGCCCTTGTCGACGGCGGTCTTCAGGGCGATGCCGGCCAGGTACACGTGCTGCGTCAACAGATGCGTGAGGCCGGCGCGCAGCTCGGCAGCCGGTGTGGCTGTCGCCGCCGCTCCGCTGACCGGGTTGGAGGCGGACTGCGACGCCGCCTTGGGCGCGGCGCCATCGTCGGACGAGCCGCACGCGGCGAGCGAGACGGTCATGAGGGTCGCGACTGCAGCAGCAGCGAGCCTGGTCTTTCCGGTGGAGGTGAGCATCGTGATCTCCTTGGGTGTCGGGAGGGGCGGGTCGAACGAAATCTCGGGAGGGCTACGGCGTGACGTCGATCTCGCCGGACATGCCCTTGTGGATCGAGCAGTAGTAGACGTACCTCCCCGGCTTGTCGAAGGTGAACGAGACGTCCTTGCCCTTCCGGAGCGGCAGGTCGACGACGCCGTCCGGGTGCTCGGAGGTCCGGAGCCCGTTGGAGCCGAGGCTGAACGTGCCGGTCGTGACGGTGTGGCCGATGGAGTCGCTGTCGGACCAGGTCACGGTCGTGCCGGCCTTGACGGTCAGCTTCTTCGGCCCGAAGGAGAGCAGCTTGGTGACCACGGTCGTCGCCTTGTCGTGGGCTGCCGCGGGGCTGCTGGCCGGCGTACCGGAGGAGCCGCAGGCGGACAGCGCAGCGGCTGCGATCGACGTGCCGGCGAGGGCGACGAGACGGCGGTGGGTGGTGTTCATGCACCTCGTTCGGAGCTGCGCGCCGGCTGGATTGGTCACCGGGTCCAGCCCACGGTCTGGAACCACCACAGCGCGCTCAGCCACCAGGCGCCCACGAACGTCGCGAAGAGCAGACCGCCGAGCACAGGGACCACAGCGTGCGGGAGCCGCGGAACGCGCAATGCACACAGCTTTGCGACGAACGCGCCGTAGAAGGCGCAGCCGAGGACCGAGTGCACCGTCGTGCGGGGCGTGGAGGTGTCGAACCCGAAGGCGTAGATGCAGTACCACGCGATCGGCAGCGTGAGCGCGATCGCCACCACTCCGCTGGTCCGGTGGATCCGGTGCACCCCTTTGGAGGCGGGGCCGAGCCACGGCACCCGGCCGTAGATCCAGAGCGCCGTGAAGAGCTGGAGGAGGACGAGCAACAGCACCAGGCTCGCCAGCCACGCCTTGAAGGTCTGCATCGAGGTGAAGCCGAACGTCGGCAGGCTCCGAGGCTGACCGACGGTCGCACCCAGCGCACCGAGGGTCACCGAGACGGCGGTGCCGAGGAGGACCACGCCGAGCAGGACGGGCGCCGCTGCTCGTGGTGCGGCGGCTGTGACTTCACGTGCGTGCGACATCGGATCACCATCGGCTCTGGATCGGGGTTGACCCCTGGTTCGTCGCGGACACCGATCCGGATGGCGGAAGAGTCCTGATCTGCGTCCAATCCGACCGAGCGCCGGCGCCGAATCACCTCCCGAGACAGATTCCACGTCGGCGAACGACTGCCGGCAGCCGCGGAGGAGACGAGGATGAGCCCGTGTCGCACCTGAGCCCGGTTTCCTCCGGCGAGAGCCTCCCGGACGACCCCGGCACGTCGCTGGGGGCATTGCTGCGCCGCTGTGCCACGGGTGACGAGGAGTGCTTCGCCGAGCTCTACGACCTGACGTCGAGGCGCGTGCACGGACTGGTGCTCCGCGTCGTCCGGGACCCCGCCCAGGCGGAGGAGGTCACCCAGGAGGTGTACCTCCAGGTCTGGCGCACGGCTTCCCGGTACGACGAGTCGAAGGGCAGCGCCCTGGCGTGGCTGATGACGCTGGCCCACCGCCGGGCGGTCGACCGGGTCCGGTCCGCGGAGGCCGCGTCGCGACATGACACGACGTACCACCAGGGCGCGCACGCCGTGCCGCACGACACAACGGCCGAGGGCGCCGAGAGCTCGATCGAGGCACGCCGGGTGCGCAACGCACTCGCCGAGCTCACCAAGGTCCAGCGCGAGGCGCTGGAGCTCGCCTACTTCGGCGGCTACACGCACACCGAGGTGGCCACGATGCTCGACCTTCCGGTCGGCACCGCCAAGACCCGTATCCGTGATGGACTGATCCGGCTGCGCGACGCGATGGGAGTGGGGCAATGAGCTCCGGTAACGCCTACGAGATCCACGCTCTCTCGGGCGCCTACGCCGTCGACGCGCTCGACGCTGATGAGAAGGTGCTCTTCGAGCAGCACCTGGCTGCATGTCCCGCCTGCCAGGCAGAGGTGGCCGGCCTGCGGGAGGCGACCGCGTCGCTGGCCCAGTCGGTCGAGGCGGACCCGCCGCCGACGCTGCGCGACCGCGTGCTCGCCGACATCAGGACAGTGCGTCCGTTGCCGCCCGAGGTCGAGTCCGAGCGCCCGACGAAGGTCCGCGCCCTGCCGGTGCGCCGGCGGCTGACCGCCTTCGCCGTCGCCGCCGCACTCCTCGGCGTCGCCGGGGTCGGCACGGTCGTCTGGCACCAGAACTCGACCTCCGACCAGGGCCGAACCAGCGCGGCCGACCGGATCCTGCGGGCGAGCGACGCGAAGCGGGTCAGCCTGGCTCTCGACGGTGGCGGAAGCGCCAGCGTCGTCCGCTCGGTCTCGGCGGGCAGGGCGGTGCTGATCACCAGGGGCATGCCGTCCGCTCCCACCGACAAGGTCTACGAGCTGTGGCTCCAGACGCCGGCGGGCACGATGGTGCCGGCCGGTCTGATGAGTGGCGGCAGCAGGACGGTCGTGCTCGACGGCGACGCGACCAACGCCACAGCCGCCGGCATCACGGTCGAGCCGAAGGGCGGCTCGGAGTCGCCGACGACGGCGCCGATCGCGCTCTTCGACTTCGAGCGGGCGACCTAGGTCTGCCATGGGCACCCCACGAATCCGCCGCGTCGGCATCATCGGCAGCGGCGTGGCAGGGCTGACCTCGGCCCACGTCATCGCGGCGTCGGCGGAGATCACCCTCTTCGAGGCCGACGACCGGCTCGGCGGCCACGCCGACACCTGCCTGGTGCCGACGCCGGACGGCCCCCTCCCCGTGGACACGGGCTTCATCGTGCACAACGAGCGGACCTACCCGACGCTGACCCGCCTCTTCCGCGAGCTCGGTGTGCGGACACAGGCCTCCGACATGTCGATGTCGGTGCGCTCCGACGGAGCCGGCCTCGAGTACGCCGGGTCGAAGGGTCTCGCCGGCCTGTTCCCGTCGTGGCGCAACGCCGCGCGACCGGCGTACCTGCGGATGCTGCTGGAGGTGCCACGGTTCCACCGGCTCGCCCGGCGGCTCCTGCGCGACGAATCCCACGACGACCGCACTCTTGCTGCGTTCCTCGACGACGGCCGGTTCTCGCCGTTCTTCCGCCGACACTTCATGGCGCCGCTCGTCGCGG
This sequence comes from Propionibacteriales bacterium, assembly GCA_019510315.1. Taxonomy (GTDB): domain Bacteria; phylum Actinomycetota; class Actinomycetes; order Propionibacteriales; family Nocardioidaceae; genus Marmoricola. The sequence goes on along the minus strand of JAEKKP010000102.1, from coordinate 3,610 downwards.
CGGTGTGGTCGTGCGACCCGGTACTGGCCCTGGACTACCCGGCGCGCTACCTGTTCGAGTTCCTCGACCACCACGGCATGCTCGCGATCCTCGGCTCGCCGCAGTGGCGCACGGTCACCGGCGGGTCGCGGGAGTACGTCGGCAAGGTGGCCGTCGAGCTGAGCCGTCGCGGCGCGACGGTGCTGCTCGACACGAAGGTGACCTCGGTGCTGGAGACGGGGGACGGCATCGAGGTCACCGACGGCAACGGCGTGGTGCGGCTCTTCGACGCCGTCGTGGTCGCGGTGCACCCCGGCCAGGCGCTCGCCCTGCTGGCGGAACCGACGTCGATGCAGACCGAGGCGCTGGCGGCCATGCCGTACTCGCAGAACGTCGCACAGCTGCACACGGACACCTCGCTGCTGCCGCGCCGCACTCGCGCGCGTGCCTCGTGGAACCACCTCGAGCGCCCCGGCCACGCCGGTGTCACGGTCACCTACGACCTGACTCGGCTGATGGACCTGGACTCCGCCGACGGCACGCGCTACCTCGTCACCCTCGGAGCGTCGGACCTGGTCGACCCGGCCACCGTGATCTCCACCCGGCACTACGAGCATCCGATCTACACTCCGGCGTCCGTCGCCGCGCAGCGCCGGCTGCCGGACATCGACACCGACCGGATCGTGTTCGCCGGGGCGTGGCACGGGTGGGGGTTCCACGAGGACGGGGCTCGCTCGGGCGTCGTCGCGGCCGAGCGCCTCGGCTTCATCTGGAGCCGACCCGCCGCACACCTCACGGTTCCGCGCATCTACCGCAGCACCGTGACCCACACGCGCCGGTCGCCGCTGAAGCACCGCTTCCGGAACGCCACCCATCTGTGGCTCGTCGACCTCGACGATCTCCCCGACGTCGGTCGTCTCGCCGCCCTGCTCGGATCCTTCGAAGCGCGTGACCACCTCGGCGACCCGAGCGGGACCATCCGCGAGAACGTCGAGGCGTTGCTGGCTGGCGAGGGCATCCGGGTCGCGGGCGGCCGGATCCTCATGGCCGCGAACGCCCGCGCCCTCGGCTACTGCTTCAACCCGATCAGCGTCTTCTGGTGCTTCGACGCCGCCGGCCATCACGCGGCGACGGTCGTCGAGGTGCACAACACGTACGGCGACCGGCATGCCTATGTGGTGCACCCGGATGCAACCGGCCGCGCACTCGTAGGGAAGCAGATGTACGTCTCTCCTTTCCACGGCACCGACGGCCACTACGAGCTCGTGGTGCCGGTGCCGACCGACCGGTTGCAGATCTCCGTCCGGCTCGTCACCACCGATGGCGCCGTGTTCGACGCCTCGCTCAACGGCCGCGTCGCCGACGTGCACCCTGTGCGCGCTGCCCCGGCCGCGCTGTTGGGCACAGTCCGCATCCGAGCGCACGGCCTCTGGCTCTGGACGAGACGGCTTCCCGTCCGGCCTCGACCGGCCCATCACCAGGAAGGTGTCCGATGACGATCGTCTCCACTCCCGCCACGCCTGGCCTCGACCTCGTCCGCTGGCCGGCGCTGGCGTCGTACCCACGAGGTCCGAGGGCGCGTCTCGCCGCGGCCGTTGCGCGGCAGGTGTTCGTCCAGGCGACCCACCGCCTGGGCCTCACGGTCTCCTACGACGGCGAGCTCGTCGCCGGCCGTCGCGCCGACCTCGTGCTCCACCGGCCCGAGGAGTTCTTCAGCCGGATCGGCGGTCACGGGTTGATCGGCTTCGGAGAGTCCTACATGTCCGGTGCGTGGGACGCTCCGGACCTGGCCGGCACCCTGACCGTCCTGTGCTCGCAGATCAACGACCTCCTGCCACGGTGGATGCAGCGGCTGCGAGCGGCGTACGTCGCCCGGCCGCCGCGGTCGCAGCGCAGCACGACGCAGAACAGCAGGAAGAACATCGCCCACCACTACGACCTGTCGAACGACCTGTTCGCCACGTTCCTCGACCCCACGCTGAGCTACTCCTCGGCGATGTTCGGGACCGACGAGATCACCGGGGCCGATCACAGCCGGCTGCTGCCACCGGCGCCCGGCGCCGACCTTGCCGCGGCACAGGCACGCAAGATCGAGCGGATCCTCGATGCCGCCGGCGTCCGGGCCGGCACTCGGCTGCTCGAGATCGGCACCGGCTGGGGCGAGCTCGCGATCCGCGCGGCGCGCCGCGGTGCCACGGTGTGCTCGGTCACGCTGTCCCGGGAGCAGCAGGCGCTGGCCGTCGAGCGGATCGCCGCGGCAGGCCTGTCCGACAGCGTGACGGTCGAGCTGCTCGACTACCGCGAGGTGACCGGCAGCTACGACGCCGTCGTCTCCGTGGAGATGGTCGAGGCCGTCGGTCACCAGTACTGGGCGACGTACTTCCAGACCATCGACCGACTGCTCGCGCCGGACGGCACGGTCGCCATCCAGACGATCACGATGCCGCACGAGCAGATGCTCGCGACGCGCAGCACCTGGACGTGGATCAACAAGTACATCTTCCCCGGGGGCTTCCTTCCGTCGGTGACCGCGATCGACGAGGTGACCCGGGCGCACACCTCCCTGCGGCTGACCGGGCGCACTGCCTTCGGTGCGCACTACGCCGAGACCCTGCGCCGGTGGGACGAGGCGTTCCTCGCGGCGCGCGAGGGAGTGCTGGGGCTCGGCTTCGACGAGACGTTCGTGCGGCTGTGGCACTTCTACCTCGCCTACTCCCGCGCGGGGTTCGCGTCGGGCTACCTTGACGTGCAGCAGCTCACCTTCACGCGGGAGGCTCCGTGACCGACTTCCTGCTGGTCAGCGGAGCCGCGGCCGGGGTGTGCGTCGTCGCGATGCTCCTCACGGCGTACGCCGCACGCCGTGCCGGCCGGGTCTCGGTCGTCGACGTCACGTGGGGCCTGGCGCTCGCGGCCGTCGCGCTGACCTGTGCCGTCGTCGGCGACGGCGACACACTGCGTCGTTGGCTGCTGGTGGGGCTGGTCACGGTGTGGGGCGTGCGGCTGTCCTGGCACATCTGGCGCCGCAACACGGGACACGGGGAGGACCCTCGCTACACCGAGCTGCTCGGCTCGAAGCGGGGTGGACCGCTGATGCGCGTGTGGATCCCGCAGGGTGGCGCGATCTGGTTCGTCTCCTTGCCCGTGCAGGTCTCGGCTGTCGCCGGCGGCGGCGTGGACCTGGTCGTCTGGATCGGCGTCGTCGTCTGGCTGGTGGGCGTGACCTTCGAGTCCGTCGGCGACGCCCAGCTGGCGGCGTACAAGAGAGATCCCGGCCGCGGCCCCGTGATGGACCGCGGCCTGTGGCGCTACACCCGCCACCCGAACTACTTCGGCGATGCGTGCGTCTGGTGGGGCCTCTGGCTGGTCGCAGCCTCCGCGTGGCCCGGTGCGCTCACCGTGCCGTCGCCGATGGTGATGACCTACTTCCTGGTCTTCGCCACCGGCGCGCGCCTGCTGGAGGAGACGATGATGGAGCGTCCCGGCTATCCGGAGTACGCCGCTCGCACGTCGATGTTCATCCCCCTGCCGCCGAAGAACCGAGGCTGAGCACGATGGGTCGGTCGCAGCACTCTCCGCATCGCCGTGTCGGGTGGTCGGTCGTGGTCGGCGTCGCGCTGGTTGTCGTCGCCGG
>JAEKKP010000101.1 GCA_019510315.1 Propionibacteriales bacterium | reverse complement strand
GTCGTCGAGGGGATCTCGAGCTGCGAGATGCTCGCCGCCGTGACCCGCACGGGACCGCTGGCCGTGGACGTCGGATTCCCGTACCACCCGCACGTGACGGTGGCGCACGACCTTCCCGACGACGACCTGGACCGGGCGTTCAGCGAGCTCGCCGACTACGAGGCGGCGTTCGAGGTCGGGGACTTCTGGCTCTACGTGCACGACGAGCGCGAAGGGTGGCGACCCACCACGGCGTTCCGGCTCGGCCAGTGAGGGCCGGCGGTGACGGTTGTTCAGATGGGAGGCGGGCACGAGGGAGGAGGCCCGCCCCCCACCTGGTCTAGTGGGTCGGCGCGAACAGGTTGACCGTGTAGGCGGTCTTGAACCGCTTGCTCGATCCCTTGTGGCGGATGTTGGTCACCACCACGCGGTACGCCGACGTCTCTGAGAAGCCGGCCGGCATCTGCCAGACGACCGTGGGCTGTGCGTAGCCGTTCTCGACCGGGTACTTGTGCACCCCGATCCGACCGGCGGGGCCGTAGACCCGGATCTTGGCCTTCGCGAAGCTGACGTTCCTGCGGCCGGCGCTGAGCGACCAGCGGCCGTCCGGCTCGATCGCGTTGGGGAAGTAGCCCGCTGTCGGCCAGCCGACGAACTTCGGGTTGGGCCGGTTGGCGCTGGACGGGCCGATCACGGTGAGCGCGTTCGCGGTGCTCGTGCTCCCGATGCCGACCTCGGTGCTGAACGGGTTCAGCACCCAGCGACGGTGCCCGGCGGCGACGTTGCTGCCGCCCGGGTCGTCCATGTACAGGTCGATGATCTGCCCGGCGGTGATCGCCGGGTAGGACAGGGCCAGGTTCGACCGGCCCGCGGAGGCCGCACCCGTCGGGGTGTAGCACTTCCAGCCCGAGGACGGGTGGTGGTCCAGGGTGCCGTTCGCCGACATCATCAGCGCTGCCTGCTGCGCACCGGCGCTCAGGCTCGGCGACTCCGTGACCGGCGCCAGGCCCGCGAGCGAGCGGACGTAGTTCATGGCCGACAGGGTCGCGGCGTTCGAGCTCGGCGCGACGAGACCGGCGAGGCAGCCGAGCAGGCTGCCACCGATCCACCCGATGGGCAGCTCCTGCGTGGCGGCGTACTGCGACCAGTAGCCGGCGTTGACGGCGGCCATGCTGCGCGTGTCGATGGAGCCGGACCAGCGTGCGCTGACCCCGCTGCCCTCGGCCGTCTGGGCATCAGCCGGTGTGGCCCCGACGACGAGGCCCACCACCAGCGTGGCAATAGCGGTCACCAGGCCGAAACCGGTGCCGATCTTCTTCGTGTTCTCCCTCACGAGAAGAACGATAAGCCCTAAATGTCCGATTTGACCAGATTATGAAGAAGATCCGTTATGAAAACTTTATACGAGAATGCGGCGTATGGTCTAGTCCGCGCGGGGGTCCCGGCCAGACCAGTCAGTGCCCGTGCTGCAGCGCTGTCCTCAGGTCCTTGTTGAGCTGCGAGATCACGTCGAGCGGGATCTCCTTGGGACAGGCGGCGGTGCACTCACCGATGTTGGTGCAGCCGCCGAAGCCCTCGTGGTCGTGCTGCGCGACCATGCTGACCACCCGCGTGTCCCGCTCGGCCTGGCCCTGGGGCAGCTCGCCGAGGTGGGTGATCTTGGCGCCCATGAACAGCGACGCCGAGCCGTTGGGGCAGGCGGCGACGCAGGCGCCGCAGCCGATGCAGGTGGCGACGTCGAAGGCGCGGTCGGCGGCCTCCTTGGGCACCTGGATCGAGTGCGCCTCGGGCGCTGCGCCGGTGTTGACCGAGATGTAGCCACCCTGCTGGATGATCCGGTCGAAGGCGCCGCGGTCGACGCAGAGGTCCTTGACGACCGGGAAGGCGTCTGCCCGCCACGGCTCGATCACGATCTCGTCGCCGTCCTTGAACGACCGCATGTGCAGCTGGCAGGTCGTGGTGACCTCGGGGCCGTGCGGCTCGCCGTTGATCATCAGGCCGCACATCCCGCAGATGCCCTCGCGGCAGTCGGAGTCGAAGGCGATCGGCTCCTCGTCGCGGGCGTTCAGCTGCTCGTTGAGGACGTCGAGCATCTCCAGGAAGGACATGTCCTCCGAGACGTCGTCGACCTCGTAGGTGTGCATCGCACCGTCGGACGCTGCGTCCGGCTGCCGCCAGATCTTCAACGTGACCTTCACTTGTACGACCTCTGCTTCATCTCGATGGCGGTGTAGACGAGGTCCTCCTTGTGGAGGACGGGCGCGCCCATCGCGTCGGAGTCGGGATCGCCGGCGTACTCCCAGGCGGCGACGTACGCGTACAGGTCGTCGTGCCGCAGCGCCTCGCCGTCCTCGGTCTGCGACTCCGCGCGGAAGTGGCCGCCGCAGGACTCGCGTCGGTTGAGCGCGTCGATGCACATCAGCTCGCCGAGCTCGAGGAAGTCGGCCACCCGGCCGGCCTTCTCGAGGCTCTGGTTGAGGCTGTCCGCGCTGCCCAGCACCTTCACGTTGCGGTGGAAGTCGTCGCGCAGGGTGCGGATGAGGTCGATCGCCTTCCTCAGGCCGTCCTCCGTGCGCTCCATGCCGCAGTACTCCCACATGATGTTGCCGAGCTCGCGGTGGTAGGAGTCGACGCTGCGGGTGCCGTTGACCGTCAGGAAGTGCTCGATCCTCTTCTCGACGGCGGTCCGGGCCTCGACGACGGCGGGGTGGTCCTCGGCGACCGTCTCGAAGGGACCGTCGGCGAGGTAGTCGCGGATCGTGTGCGGCAGCACGAAGTAGCCGTCGGCCAGGCCTTGCATCAGCGCCGAGGCGCCGAGCCGGTTGGCGCCGTGGTCGGAGAAGTTGGCCTCGCCGGTCACGAACAGGCCGGGAATCGTGGACTGCAGGTCGTAGTCGACCCAGAGGCCGCCCATCACGTAGTGCACGGCCGGATAGATCCGCATCGGTACGACGTACGGGTCCTCGCCGGTGATCCGGGCGTACATGTCGAAGAGGTTGCCGTACTTCTCCTCGACGGCCTCCCGGCCGAGCCGTGCGATCGCGTCGGCGAAGTCGAGGTAGACGCCGCGGCGCACGCCCTCGACCTCGGGGCCGACGCCGCGGCCGTCGTCGCACTGGTACTTCGCGGCGCGCGAGGCGATGTCGCGGGGGACCAGGTTGCCGAAGCTCGGGTAGATCCGCTCGAGGTAGTAGTCCCGGTCGGCCTCGGGGATGTCCCGCGGGTCCTTCGCGCAGTCCTCCTTCTTCTTCGGCACCCAGATCCGGCCGTCGTTGCGCAGCGACTCGCTCATCAAGGTGAGCTTGGACTGGTGGGCGCCGGAGACGGGGATGCAGGTCGGGTGGATCTGCGTGTAGCAGGGGTTCGCCATGTAGGCGCCCTTGCGGTGGGCCCGCCAGCTCGCCGTGACGTTGGACCCCATGGCGTTGGTCGAGAGGTAGAAGACGTTGCCGTAGCCGCCGCTGGCGAGCACCACGACGTCGGCGAGGTGGGTCTCGATCGCGCCGGTGACCATGTCGCGGGCGATGATCCCGCGAGCCTTCCCGTCCACCACGATCAGCTCGAGCATCTCGTGGCGCGTGTACGTCGTGACGGTGCCGGCGTGCACCTGCCGCTCGAGCGCCTGGTACGCGCCGATCAGGAGCTGCTGGCCGGTCTGGCCACGGGCATAGAACGTGCGCGAGACCTGCACGCCGCCGAAGGACCGGTTGTCGAGCAGGCCGCCGTACTCGCGGGCGAACGGGACGCCCTGGGCGACGCACTGGTCGATGATGTTGGTGCTCACCTCGGCCAGCCGGTAGACGTTGGACTCGCGCGAGCGGTAGTCGCCGCCCTTCACCGTGTCGTAGAACAGCCGGTGGACCGAGTCGCCGTCCTCCTTGTAGTTCTTGGCCGCGTTGATGCCGCCCTGCGCGGCGATCGAGTGCGCCCGCCGCGGGGAGTCCTGGTAGCAGAACGACTTCACGACGTAGCCGGCCTCACCGAGCGTGGCCGCCGCCGAAGCGCCCGCCAGACCGGTGCCGACGATGATGATCGACAGCTTGCGACGGTTGGCCGGGTTGACCAGCCGCGCCTCGAACTTGCGGGTGCTCCAGCGCTCGTCGATCGGTCCGTCCGGCGCCTTGGCGTCGATGATCGGGTCGCCCGGCACGTAGTAGCCGACCGCGTCGTCGCTCTCGCCCGCCGAGGGCTCGTGGTACGAGGGATCGGACGTGAGGGTGGTGTCCGGCATGTCGGTCATGGAGGAGCTGCCTTACTTGGAGATGACGCCGGCGAGGACGAAGATCGGGACGATCGAGAAGCCCACCGTGACCACGAAGGCGAGGACGAACGCGAGCCGCTTGGCACGGGTCCGGGCCCGGGCGGTGCCCGTCAGGCCGAGGGTCTGGAAGGCGCTCCAGGTGCCGTGGTGCAGGTGGGCGCCGAGCATGGCCATCGCGACCAGGTAGATCAGCGTGAGCCACCAGGTGTCGAAGGTGTCCACGAGCAGGTTGTAGGGATCGTTGGTGGGGCCGCCCTGCACGTTGACCTTGCCGATCGTGAAGTTCAGCAGGTGCCAGATGACGAACAGCAGGATCGTGACGCCGCCCCAGCGCATCAGCCGGCTCGCGAAGATCGCGCCGGTGTGCTTCTTGACCTGGTAGCGGACCGTGCGCGCCTGCTTCGCGCGCCTCCACAGCGCCGCCGCGCAGGCCACGTGCACGACCAGCGAGGCGATCAGCAGCACCCGCATGATCCAGAGCGCACCCGAGTAGGGGAGGAAGGGTGTCCCCAGCGTCCGGATGTGCTCGGCGTACGCGTTGAACGCGTCGTGGCCGGCGAAGGCCTTGAGGTTGCCGTACATGTGGGTCAGCACGAAGCCGACGAAGAAGAGGCCGCTCAGCGCCATCAGGAGCTTCAGGTAGATCGTGGTCCGTGCGGCGCGTGCGCCCGCCACCAGGGTGGGGCCGGTGACCGGGCTGGGGGTTTGCGTTGCCACGGTGGCCACGCTATCGCCACCCGGACCGGTGCCGATCGCGTGGAGGACGTGAGGAATCCCACGCGCGTCCCCTTCCCACTCGAGTGTGATTCGGGCCATAGTCGGACCCGTTGTCGGGAACCCTCGCGGTTGCCCATCGAGACCACGGAGGTGGGAATGGCGTCCACGACTGGCCCCCAGCTGGCCGGCGGAGTGCAGGGACCGACGAGGGCGCAGATCGACGCCAAGACCTTGCGGACGGACCGGTGGTGGCTGGCCCCGGCCACGACGTTCGTGGTGTTCTCCGCGTTCGTCGTCTACGCGACCTGGCGGGCGTTCGCCGACAGCAACTACTTCGTCGACCCGTACCTGTCGCCGTTCTACTCGCCGTGCCTGGGCGACTGCGTCAAGGGCTCCTCGGACTTCGGGACACCCTTCGGCGGGTTCCCGCTCTCGGCGGCACTGATCGTGCTGATCTTCCCGCTCGGCTTCCGGATGAGCTGCTACTACTACCGCAAGGCCTACTACCGGGCCTTCTGGCTCTCGCCGCCCGCCTGCGCCGTCGCGGAGCCGCACGGCAGCTACAGCGGCGAGACCCGCTTCCCGCTGGTCTTCCAGAACGTCCACCGGTGGTTCTGGTACGCCGCGATCGTGGTCGCCGCGATCCTGACCTACGACACGGCACTGACCTTCCGGGAGGCCGACGGCGGCCACGTCGGTCTCGGCTCCCTGATCTTCGTGGCCAACATCGTGCTGATCTGGCTCTACACGCTGTCGTGCCACTCCTGCCGGCACATCGTCGGCGGCCGGCTCCGCCACTTCTCCAAGCACCCGGTGCGCTACCGGATGTGGACGTTCGTGTCCAAGCTCAACGCGCACCACCCCTCGTTCGCCTGGTACTCGCTGTTCTCGGTCGCGATCGCCGACCTCTACGTGATGCTGCTCGCGAACGGCACCATCTCCGAGACGAGGTTCTTCTGATGTCCGAGGCCGGTTCGACCCAGCGGCACCCCATGACCGGCAACGAGATGTCGCCCGAGGCGGCCGGGGGGATGGAGCGGCACAGCTTCGACGTGGTCGTCATCGGTGCCGGCGGCTCGGGCCTGCGGGCCGCGATCGCCGCTCACGAGGCGGGCGCGAAGGTCGCGATCGTGTGCAAGTCGCTGCTCGGCAAGGCCCACACCGTGATGGCGGAGGGCGGCATCGCCGCGTCGATGGGCAACGTGTACCCGGAGGACAACTGGGAGGTGCACTTCCGCGACACGATGCGCGGCGGCAAGATGCTCAACAACTGGCGGATGGCGCAGCTGCACGCCCAGGAGGCGCCCGAGCGCGTGCTCGAGCTCGAGGACTGGGGTGCCCTGTTCGACCGCACCGAGGACGGCCTCATCTCCCAGCGCGACTTCGGCGGTCACAAGTACGCGCGCCTCGCGCACGTCGGTGACCGCACCGGTCTGGAGATGATCCGCACGCTCCAGCAGCGCGCCGTCGCCCTCGGCATCGAGGTGTTCATGGAGTGCACGGTCACCGAGCTGCTCAAGGACGGCGAGGCGGTCTCAGGAGCGTTCGGCTACTGGCGCGAGACCGGCCGGTTCGTCGTCTTCGAGGCACCGTCGGTGGTCCTGGCGACCGGCGGCATCGGCAAGTCGTTCAAGGTCACCTCGAACTCCTGGGAGTACACCGGCGACGGGCACGCGCTGGCGCTCCGAGCCGGCGCTGCGCTGATCAACATGGAGTTCGTCCAGTTCCACCCGACCGGCATGGTGTGGCCGCCCTCGGTCAAGGGCCTGCTGGTCACGGAGTCGGTGCGCGGCGACGGCGGCATCCTGAAGAACTCCGAGGGCAAGCGGTTCATGTTCGACTACATCCCGGAGTTCTTCAAGGCGGAGACGGCCGACACGGTCGAGGAGGCCGACCGGTGGTACGACGACAAGAAGAACAACCGCAGGCCGCCCGAGCTGCTGCCGCGTGACGAGGTCGCGCGCGCGATCAACTCCGAGATCAAGGCGGGCCGCGGCACGCCGCACGGCGGCGTCTACCTCGACATCGCCTCCCGGCGCTCGCCGGAGTTCATCCGGCGCCGGTTGCCGTCGATGTACCACCAGTTCAAGGAGCTCGCCGACGTCGACATCACGGCCGAGCCGATGGAGATCGGCCCGACCTGCCACTACGTGATGGGCGGCGTGGAGGTCGACCCGGACACCGAGCTGGCCGGCGTACCGGGCCTGTACGCCGTCGGCGAGTGCTCCGGCGGCATGCACGGGTCCAACCGGCTCGGCGGCAACTCGCTCTCCGACCTCCTCGTCTTCGGGCGACGGGCGGGGGAGGCGGCCGCCGCCTACGCCGACACGCTCGGTGCCCAGCGGCCGCGCATCGCCGAGAGCTCGGTGGCGGAGGCGCAGTCCAGCGCCCTGGCGCCGTTCGCCGTCGAGGGCGGGGAGAACCCCTACACGATCCAGTCCGACCTGCAGCAGTCGATGAACGACCTGGTCGGCATCATCCGGACGGCCGCCGAGCTCGAGCAGTCGCTGCAGGCGATCGCTGCTCTCAAGGAGCGGGCGACCACGATGGTCGTGGAGGGGCACCGGCAGTACAACCCGGGCTGGCACCTCGCGCTCGACCTGCGCAACATGCTGCTGGTCAGCGAGGCGATCGCGAAGGCGGCGCTGGCGCGGGAGGAGTCCCGCGGCGGTCACACCCGCGACGACTTCCCGGCCACCGACCCGACGTGGGGGACCAAGAACCTGGTGGTCACCCTCAGTGCGGACGGCGCCGGCGTCGACCTGCACGAGAAGCCGCTGCCGGTGATGCCGGACGAGCTCAAGAAGTACTTCGATGCGCCGCCTGCCGCGAGCGCCGACAAGGAAGCGGGTAAGTAGGCATGGGCTACGACCTGAAGATGCGTGTCTGGCGCGGCGACCAGTCCGGCGGCGAGCTCGGCGACTACACCGTCGAGGTCTCCGAGGGCGAGGTCGTGCTCGACGCGATCCACCGGCTCCAGGCCACCCAGGCCGGCGACCTCGCCGTGCGGTGGAACTGCAAGGCCGGCAAGTGCGGCTCGTGCAGCGCGGAGGTCAACGGCAAGCCGCGGCTGATGTGCATGACCCGGCTCTCCGACTTCGAGCCGGAGGAGACGATCACGGTGACACCGATGCGGACCTTCCCCGTGATCCGCGACCTCGTCACCGACGTCTCGTTCAACTACGAGAAGGCCAAGGAGCTGCCGTCGGTCGAGCTCGGCCCGCGCGACGCCGACGGCAAGCGCCGGATGATGCAGGTCGACGTCGAGCGCGGCCAGGAGTTCCGCAAGTGCATCGAGTGCTTCCTGTGCCAGAACACGTGCCACGTCGTGCGCGACCACGAGGAGAACAAGCCGGCCTTCTCCGGTCCGCGCTTCTTCCTCCGGTACGCCGAGCTCGACATGCACCCGCTGGACACCCGTGACCGCCGCGCGGCCGCCCAGGACGCCGCCGGCCTCGGACTCTGCAACATCACCAAGTGCTGCACCGAGGTCTGCCCGGAGAACATCAAGATCACCGACAACGCGATCATCCCGATGAAGGAGCGCGTGGTCGACCGGAAGTTCGACCCGCTGGTGTGGCTGGGCAACAAGATCGGCGTCCGCAACAAGGACGACGACGGGCGGACCGAGCTCTAGCCACCACGGCGTCGAGACCCGGTGAGGTACGCAGAGACGTCACCACGAGGTGGTTGGGCTTCTCGAACCCCGCAGCTCTAGGACACCGCTGACCTCGCCTGGGACTGCTCGATGACGCCGGGCGCCTCGAGCTCGCCGAGGTGCTCGACCAGTTGGCCGTCCCGGACACGGTGGACCGCCATGGCGGTGACGCCGGTGTCGGGGATCCCGGGCCGACCGCCGACGCAGATCCGGGTGATCACCAGGTCGCCCGAGGCGATCTGGTCGAGGACCTCGTGCCGGCCGGGCGTGGACCGCCGGAACATCTCGATCGCCTTCTTCAGGCCGGCCCGCCCCGGAGGCAGGCCGGGAAAGGGCGGTGGCTGGCGGTCGAGGTAGTCCTCACGGACGAGCTCGTCCATCGCGGCCGCGTCGCCCGCGTCGACCGCCTCGAAGAACCTGCGGACGAGCGCCTTGTTCTGAGCCGCTCTCTGGGCGGGTGAGGTCACGGCACACTCCCATCAAATGGTCCGGGATCCCAGCGTGGAGGCGTGATCTTGCGTGGACCTTGTCCCCCGTCCCGCGCCGACCTGAGTACTCGAACTCAAGCGGTCGACCGTCGCGCTGCGTCAGGCTGGGGCCATGGACGAGACGAGCACCTACCGCCGGACCGCGGCCACCCTGACCATCGGGTCCTTCTCGCTCGCGGCGCTGATGGGCATCGTCGCCCTGCTCGGCGGGGGCAGCTTCGGGGAGGGTGAGGGGCGGATACTGCTCACCACCCTGATCGTCGGCTGCGCGAGCATCTGCATGCTCTGCTACCTGGCGACGTCGGGCACGCCGTGGGCCGCGACGGGGGTCGTGAGTGCGATCGTGCTGGTGGTGCCGGTCGTCACGTCGCTCATCCTGGTCTGGAGCGACTGGGACCTCTTCGACAGCGACTCGGAGGGCATGCTGAAGACGTTCGGCATCGGCGTGGTCGCGGCAGTCACGCTGGCGCAGATCTGCCTCATGCTCGCCCTGGCCGGTGGCCGGGACTCGCTGGCGTTCGTGCTCTGGTCGACCGTGGTGCTCGCCGTGCTGCTCGCGCTCCTGGTCAGCGGGATGATCCTGGGCGGGGTCGGCGCCGACGACTGGTGGCGGGTCCTCGGGGTGATCGCGATCCTGGACGTGCTCGGCACCCTCGTCACGATCGCGCTGGCGAGGTTCGGCGGGCGGCACGAGCCCGCCGCGGCGACCGGGCCCGGCAGTCCCGGGCTGCACGTGACCCTGTCTCCGGCGCACGCGCGCGCCGTCGCCGAGCTGTCCCGGCGTACCGGTCGCCCGCCGGCCGAGCTCGTCGAGGCCGCGCTCGACCGCTACCTCCAGGCGTGAGGCCACGGTTGGGATAGGTCACACTCTGTGGCCGCCGGGTCCCCGGATCCCTAGTCTTCGCACCATGACAGGCCCGACTCAGGAAGCGGTGGCGCTGGAGTCCCCCGAGGACCGGCACACGCGTGCGGACTGGGAGAAGATCGCGGCCGCGGTGCTGCGCAAGTCCGGCCGGCTCGGCGTCGACGACCCCGACTCCCTGGTCTGGGACAAGCTCACCAGGACCACGCTCGACGGCATCGACGTGACGCCGCTCGGCACGCCGGACGCGCTCGACGACCTGCAGACCGGCGGCCGGCCCCAGCGGGCCGGCGAGTGGGACGTGCGCGCCTGGTTCACCGACCCCGACCCGAAGGCGACGGCCGCTGACATCCAGGCCGACCTCGACAACGGGGTCACCTCGGTCTGGCTGCAGGTGGGCGCGGGTGGCGTCCCGGTCGACGGGCTCGGTACGGCGCTCGCCGGTGTCCTGCTCGACGTCGCGCCCGTCGTCCTCGAGCCCTCCGACCCCGTGGCGGCGGCCGAGGCCTTCGCGGCATTTGTCTCGACGGGCTCGACCACCGCGCTCGCCGAGGGCACCAACCTCGGTGCCGATCCGCTGGGCGCCCTCGTGCGAGGGGTTTCGACAGGCTCAACCACCGATCCGGGGGTCAACGCCACCGTCACGTCGGTCGCCCGGGTCGCGCGTGACCTCGGCTGCCGGGCGCTCGTGGTCGACGGCACGGCTGTGCACGACCTCGGAGCCTCCGACGTCCAGGAGCTCGGCTGGACGCTGGCGGTCGGGGCGGCGTACCTCCGGGTGCTGGTCGCCGACGGGCTCGGCGTCGAGGAGGCGGCCGGCCTCCTCGAGTTCCGCCTCGCCGCCACCGACGAGCAGTTCACGACGATCGCGAAGCTGCGCGCCGTTCGCCGGCTCTGGGCGCGGGTGCTCGAGCTCAGTGGCGTGGACGTCGCGCAGCCGTCACGCCTCCACGCGGTGACCTCGCGGCCGATGATGACGAAGTACGACCCATGGGTGAACATGCTGCGCACCTGCGTGGCCGCGTTCGCCGCGGGCGTCGGGGGAGCGGACGCGGTGACCGTGCTCCCGTTCGACCTGCGGCTCGGGCTGGCGGACGCGTTCGGGCGCCGGATCGCGCGGAACACCTCGGCCCTGCTGGTGCACGAGTCCCACGTCGCCCGCGTCGCCGATCCCGCCGGCGGGTCCTATGCCGTCGAGAAGCTCACCGACGACCTCGCCGTCGCGGCCTGGGAGGAGCTCGGCCGGATCGACGGTGCTGGATTCGAGGGGCACGTCGGCGCCGAGGCGGCGATCCGGGACGGCTCGCTGCGGGCGCGCATCGACGAGGTGGTCGCCGAGCGCGACAGCCAGATCGCCCGGCGCAAGCGTCCGATCACGGGCCTGTCGGAGTTCCCGAACCTCGCCGAGAAGCTGCCCGAGCGGCGCCCGTACGCCGACGGAGCACTGGTCGTCCGGCCCTACGGACGGGCGTTCGAGTCGCTGCGTGACGAGCCGGTCGAGGGGAAGGTGTTCCTCGCGACGATGGGCACCGTCGCCGCCCACACCGCACGCGCGACCTTCGCCAGCAACCTCTTCGCGGCCGGCGGGATCGGCGTGGTCAACCCGGGTCGCGCCGACGACGTGGACGCCGTCCTCGCGGCCTACGAGGGCCAGCCGGTCGTCTGCCTCACCGGCCCGGACGCCGCCTACGCGGCCTGGGGCGCCGAGCTGGTCGCCGCGCTCCGGCAGGCGGGTGCCCGCTGGGTGATCCTGGCGGGCAAGGCACCGGACTTCGACGTCGACGACACCTGTGCGATGGGCGTCGACGCGCTCGACTTCCTGCACCGGACGAGGGAGCA
>JAEKKP010000100.1 GCA_019510315.1 Propionibacteriales bacterium | reverse complement strand
AGCACGAGGTCGCGCTCGGCCGCCTCCGCGGCGGCCCGCAGCAGCAGGCACGGGTCCTCCTTCGGCCGGGCGTCGCGGTCGAGGACGATCTCCTCGTACGCGACCGCCAGTCCGCCGCCGATCGACTGCAGCTGCGGCCACCGGCCGGCTCCCGCGCTCGGCGGGCGGCGCACCACCGCGTCGACCCGTCGCCAGGTCAGCCTCGAGAGGTGCGTCATCCGGCGGCCGAGCGCCCGCACGTGCAGCTGCACAGCAGCCGCGTCCGGGAGGTCGAGCGGCGGCGCCATGTCCGCCCAGAGCTCAGGTCCGATCCGGTCGCTGCCCCGGCCGGCCGCCGCGTGCAGCACGTCGCGCACGTCGAGCAGCGCCTGTCGGCAGCTCTCCAGCTCACCGTGCGGTACGTCGACCAACCACGTCGCCACGAGAGCCTTGAGCACCGTCGCGTCCCTGAGCCCGCCGGTGGCCTCCTTGAGGTCCGGCACGGAGGTGTGCGCGAGCTCGCCGAGGAGGCGGTAGCGGTCGCGGACGAGCTGGTGCAGCTCGGGCAGCCGGTCCTTGGCGTCGCGACGCCAGGCGGCCAGGATCGCCGTCCGCAGCCGGAGCGTGAGGTTGGGGTCGCCGGCGAGGTGCCGGACGTCGAGCATGCCGAGGGCGACCTTGAGGTCCGACGCCGCCTGGTCCAGCATCTCCGGGACGGAGCGGACGGCGTGGTCGATCGTCGAGCCGGAGTCCCACAAGGGGTACCAGATCTGTCCCGCCCACTCCCCCGTTGCGACGCCCTCGTCGTGGACGAGCACGAGGTCGAGATCGCTGTGCGGTGCCAGCTCCTCGCGGCCGTAGCCGCCGACCGCGACGAGCGCGACGCCGGTCTCCGGCGCACCCACCGCGGCGTACGCCTTCTGGCAGAGCGCGTCGGCGTCGGCGGCGCGGGCGGCGCGCTCGGCTGCGGTCATGTCAGCTCAGATCGCCAGCTCGTCGCGGTCACCGGTGCGGACGCGGACGACCGTCTCGACCGGAACGATCCAGACCTTGCCGTCACCGATCTGCCCGGTCTGCGCCGCACTCACGATCGCGTCGACGACGGGGTCGACGTCCTGGTCGTCGACCACGATCTCCAGCCGGATCTTCGGGACCAGCGCGATGTCGTACTCCGCTCCGCGATAGACCTCGGTGTGGCCCTTCTGCCGCCCGTAGCCGCTGACCTCGCTGACGGTCATGCCGGTCACGCCGATCGTCTCGAGCGCGGCCCGGACGTCCTCCCACTTGTGCGGCTTGATCACCGCGGTCACCAGCTTCATGGCAGTCCCCTCGTCGTCGGTTCGGTCTCAGTTCTGGTCACGCGGCCCGAGGAGCCCGGACGTCCGGGTCCCCGAGGTCGCGTGCAGGTCGTACGCCGTCTCGGCGTGGATCACCAGGTCGATCCCGCCGACCTCGTGCTCCTCGTCGATCCGCAGCCCCATCAGCCGGTCGACCGCCATCCCGATGATGCCCGAGACCACGAAGGCGTAGACGAGGACGACACCAGCGGCGAGGGTCTGCTTGCCGAGCTGGTCGACCCCGCCTCCGTAGAACAGGCCGTCGACCCCGGCCGGCGCAGCGGTCGTCGCGATCAGGCCGATCCCGAGCGTCCCGACCAGGCCGCCGACCAGGTGCACCCCGACGACGTCGAGCGAGTCGTCGTACCCGTAGCGGTACTTCAGGCCGACGGCGAGCGCGCAGATCCCGCCGGCAGCCGCGCCCATCACGAGGGCTCCCAATGGCGACAGCGAGGAGCAGCTCGGCGTGATGGCGACCAGTCCGGCCACCATGCCGGAGGCCGCGCCCAGGGAGGTCGCGTGGCCGTCCCTGACCCGCTCGAGTGCCAGCCAGCCGAGCGAGCCGGCGGCACCGGCGCACAGAGTGGTCACGAAGACGACCGCCGCCGTGTGGTCGGCCCGCAGCGCCGAGCCGGCGTTGAAGCCGAACCACCCGAACCACAGCAGGCCGGCGCCGAGCATGACCAGGGTCAGGTTGTGCGGCCGCATCGGGTCCTTGCCGAAGCCGACGCGGGTGCCCACGACCAACGCCAGGGCGAGCGCCGAGGCGCCCGAGCAGATCTCGACCGCGGTGCCCCCCGCGAAGTCGACCAGGCCGACCCGGTTGACCAGCCAGCCGCCGGCGTGACCCGCGTGGTCGGCGTCGAAGACCCAGTGAGCGACCGGTGCGTAGACGAGCACGGTCCAGACCGAGACGAACACGATCCAGGCGCCGAAGCGGGCACGGTCCGCGATCGCGCCCGACACCAGCGCGCCGGTGATGACGCAGAACAGGCCTTGGAAGACCGCGAACAGGATCACCGGCACGCTCAGCCAGGTGTCGGCCGAGGCGGGCACCAGCGACTGCAGGCCGAAGTGCTGGAAGGGATCGCCGAGAAGTCCCCCGCCGACGTCGTCGCCGAAGGCCAGGGAGTAGCCGACCAGGACCCAGATCACCGTGATCACGGCCAGGGCGCCGAAGGTCATCATCATCATGTTCAGCACGCTCTTGGAGCGCACCATGCCGCCGTAGAAGAGCGCGAGGCCCGGTGCCATCAGGAGCACCAGGGCCGTGGCCGCCAGCAGCCAGGCCGTGTCGCCGGCGTTGATCGCGTTGAGGTGCGCCGCGAGTGCGGGCAGGCCGCTGTGTGCATTCACTGGGAGGGCGTCGGTGAGTGACGTCATGGGCCGTCACTGTGTCCTCCGTTCGTTACGGGCGTGTTACAGCGCGCCAGCAGGACCGCCGGGCGAGATGCCCGCCGGTCCTGCTGGTCCACGCGTTCGCTCCGGGCTAGATCGCCGCCTCGTCGCGCTCACCGGTGCGCACCCGGATCACGCTGTCGATCGAGGAGACCCAGACCTTGCCGTCGCCGATCCGGCCGGTCTGCGCGGCCTTCACGACGATGTCGGTGACGTCGGCGACGTCGCCGTCGTCGACGACGATCTCGATCCGGATCTTCGGCACCAGCGCGATGTCGTACTCCGCGCCGCGGTAGACCTCGGTGTGGCCCTTCTGCCGGCCGTAGCCGCTGACCTCGCTGACCGTCATACCGGTCACCCCGAAGGTCTCGAGTGCCTCACGGACCTCTTCCCACTTGTGCGGCTTGATCACCGCCGTCACGAGCTTCATGCGCTCACACCTTCCTTGATCGCACCCGTGGAGCCGACCCTGCCGAGGCGGCTGGTGGACGTGGCCAGGTCGTACGCCGTCTCGCCGTGCTGGGCGAAGTCGATGCCCTCGACCTCGTCCTCCTCGGCGACGCGCCAGCCGATCGTGTACTTGATCGCCAGCCCGAGGACGGTGGCCGCGAGACCGGAGACCACCAGCGTGAACAGCACGCCGATCGCCTGGTGACCCAGCAGCGTCAGGTCGCCGCCGTAGAACAGGCCGTTCATGTCGCCGAACAGCCCGTCGACGCCCTGGGGCGACTTCGCGGTGCCGACGAGGCCGATCATGAGCGCACCGATGATGCCGCCCACCAGGTGCACGCCGACGACATCGAGCGAGTCGTCGAGGTTGAACCGGAACTTCATGCCGACAGCCACCGCGCAGACGCCACCGGCGAGGGCGCCGATGATCAGTGCACCGAGGGTGTTGACCGCACCACACGAGGGCGTGATCGCGACCAGGCCGGCCACGACGCCGGACGCGGCGCCCAGAGAGGTGGCCTTGCCGTGCACCAGCCGCTCGATCAGCAGCCAGCCCAGCATCGCGGCCATCGTGGCGACGGTGGTGTTCATGAACGTCACGCCCGTCTCGGACATGAACTGGGCGGAGAACTTGGCCGGGTCCTTGAGCGAGTCGGCGGTGAACACGATCGAGCCGACGTTGAAGCCGTACCACCCGAACCACAGCAGGCCGGCGCCGATCATCGTCAACGTCAGGTTGTGCGGTCGCATCGGCTCCTTGGGCCAGCCGACGCGGCGACCGATGATGAGAGCCAGCACGAGGCCCGCGATACCGGCGTTGATGTGAACGACGGTGCCACCGGCGTAGTCGAGGTTCGGGAACTTCGTGTACAGCCAGCCGCCGCCCCACACGTTGTGGGCGATCGGGAAGTACGCCAGCGTCACCCAGCCGACGATGAACACGATCCACGCCGAGAGCTTCACGCGGTCGGCGATCGACCCGGAGATCAGGGCCGCGGTGATCACGGCGAAGGTCAGCTGGAACAGCACGTAGATGTAGTTGGCGTGCGACACGCCGTCGAGCCCGAACATGTGGAACGGGCTCGCGATCAGCTTGCCGTTGGCGTTGCCGGCGCCGTCGCCGCCCCACCCCATCGACCAGCCCCAGAGCACGAACACGATGCCGATCACGGCCATCGCGATGTAGGACATCATCATCATGTTGAGCACGGACTTCGAGCGGGTCATACCGCCGTAGAACAGGGCCAGCGCGGGGGTCGTCATCATCAGCACGAGTGCTGTCGCGACGATCATCCAGGCGTAATAGCCGTCCATCAGACCTCCATTGGTGAGCGAGCAGGGTGTCAGCGACGGACCTGGGGTCGTGGACGACGGTGTCGGGGCCAGGGCCAGCCACGCTGTCGGGGAAAGAATCGTGGGTCGAGGTTTCGCGGAGCCGTGTGCGCTCGTTTCGGTCCCGTGACACCTTTCCCGCCTGTGTTACGAACACGTGAACAACGGCGATTTGGCAAATATCGTCACAAAACTCATGTGGGTCATTTCTGGAAGTTTGGCTCCCGGTCACCTGACAGGAGCCCTACGGTTTCCCCGTGTCCATGCCTGCGAGCCCTGAGCAGCCGGATGAGCCTGATGCTCCCCGGCGCAAGGGTCGACCCCGCGACTCCAGCGCCGACGAGCGCATCCTCGCTGCCGCCGCTCACCTGATCCTCACGCGGGGATTCGACAACATGACGGTCGACGAGGTCGCGGCCATGGCCCGGGCGGGCAAGGCCACGGTGTACCGGCGCTGGGCCGGCAAGGAGGACCTCGCGTTCGCCGCTCTCGAGCAGCTCTACACGACGAAGCTGCCGATCCCGGACACGGGAAGCGTGCGGGGAGACCTCGTCATCGCGACCCGGATGGCCCTGGAGTTCTCCGCCTCGGACACCGGCCGTGCCTACATGCGGATGACCTGCGCGGAGTCGTTGCGCGACCGCCGCATCGCCGCTCTCTACACCGCGGCGTTCGAGGCCCAGGAAGAAGCAGCGCGCATCATGCTCCGGCGAGGCATCGACCGCGGCGAGCTGCGCCCCGACTTCCCGATGGACGTGGCGGTCGACTGGTTCGCGGGCATGATGATCCTCTACGCGATCATCGAGCGTCCGGTGCCGGCGCTGGACCGGGCCGATGAGCTCGTCGACTTCATGCTCACCGGGATCGGGCCCGAGCGGGCCTAGTCCGCCGGGGACTCGCCGAGCAGCGCGTCGACGAACGACTCGGGGTCGAACGGGGCGAGGTCGTCCGCCCCTTCACCGATCCCGACCAGCTTGACTGGTACGCCGAGCTCGCGCTGGACCGCGACCACGATGCCACCCTTCGCGGAGCCGTCGAGCTTGGTCAGCACGATCCCGGTGACGTCGACGACCTCGCGGAACACGCGCGCCTGGACCATGCCGTTCTGGCCGGTGGTCGCGTCGAGCACGAGCAGGACCTCGCGCACCGGCAGCTGCTTCTCGATGACCCGCTTCACCTTGCCGAGCTCGTCCATCAGACCGGCCTTGTTCTGCAGCCGCCCGGCGGTGTCGACGAGGACGACGTCGGAGCCGCGGTCGATGCCGGCCTTGACGGACTCGAACGCCACGCTGGCCGGATCACTGCCCTCGGGTCCGGAGACCACCTCAACGCCGACGCGCTCGCCCCAGGTCGTCAGCTGCTCGGTGGCAGCCGCCCGGAACGTGTCGGCCGCGCCCATCACGACGGACCTTCCGTCGGCGACCAGCACGCGGGCGATCTTGCCCACCGAGGTCGTCTTGCCGGCGCCGTTGACGCCGACCACCAGCACGACGGCCGGCCCCGACGAACCGTCGGCGCCGTCGGAGCGGTCGAGGTGCAGGGTGCGGTCCATGGTCGGGTCGACCAGCGTCAGCAGCTCCTCGCGCAGCACGGCCCGCGCGTCGGCGGCCGAACCGCCCTCGACGCGCAGGCGGGTGCGCAGCCGCTCGACCAGCTCGCTGGTGGGCCCGACGCCGATGTCGGCGGTGATGAGGGTGTCCTCGATGTCCTCCCAGGTGTCCTCGTCGAGCCGTTCACGGGAGAGCAGCGCCAGCAGCCCGCGGCCCAGGCCGCCCTGGGAGCCGGCCAGCCGTTGCCGGAGCCGCACCAGCCTGCTGGCGGTCCCTTCCGGTCGCTCGAGCGCCGGCGCCTCGGCGGTTGACGCGGGCGGCGCCGCCTCCGGTGCCTCGGTGGGCGCCTCGACCGGGGCCTGGACGACCGGCGGCGCGGGCGGCGTACGGCGACGACGAGCGGTGACCAGCCCGACGACGATCGCGATCGCGAGGAGCGCGACGATCGCGGCAAGGACGAGGTAGTCGGTCAGGCCCATGGCCCAATCCAACCAGAGGGCGGCGCTCCGCTAACGGTCGGCGTGCTGGGGGTCCCGCGTCTCGGCCGGTCGGTCGAGCAGGTCGCCGACCAGGTCGACCGGAGCCTTGACGGCGTCGCCGAGCCACGGCGCCACGGGAACCTCCTCGCCGCGGTGGGGATAGGCGACGTAGAGCACGACCGCGGCGGCGATGAGCAGGATCAGGAACATGAGGATCACGAGCACGACCATTGGAGGGAGGTCCCTTCCCGAGGAGTCCAGGCTGTGGTGGTACCCATTGTCGCGGGTTGCACCAAAGTCGCGGTCGCGGCCTCAGCCCTGTGGGACGACCAGCGGCTCGACGGCAGCCCGGATCACGTCGGGGATGGGAGTGCTCGGCCGCCCGTCGTGACGGTCGGTGTTCGCGACGTACACGTGGACGAACCGGCCCTCGGCCGCGGCCTCGTCGCCCTCGCCCTGGAAGATGCCGATCCGGTAGATCACCGACGACCGGCCGACCCGGTCGACGACGAGGCCGAGGTCGATCGGCTCGGGGTAGCCGACCTCGCGGAAGTAGCGGCAGGAGACCTCCGCCACCACCCCGACGGCCGGGAGCGTGCGGATGTCGATCCCGGTGGCGTCGGCCAGGTGGGCGTTGACAGCGGTGTCGATCAGCTCGAAGTAACGGGCGTTGTTCATGTGGCCGTAGACGTCGTCGTCGGCCCAGCGGGTGGTGGCCTGCCGCCAGACGACGTAGTCCGCGCGCGTCGGGCGATCCTGGTCAGGCACTCTCGGCTTCCCGCAGTCGCTGGCTGATCACGGCGGAGATGCCGTCCCCGCGCATCGAGACGCCGTACAGCGCGTCGCCGACCTCCATGGTCCGCTTCTGGTGGGTGATCACGATGAGCTGGGAGTTCTCGCGGAGCTCCTCGTAGATCTCCAGGAGACGCCCGAGGTTGGTGTCGTCGAGCGCCGCCTCGACCTCGTCGAGGATGTAGAACGGCGACGGCCGGGCCTTGAACAGGGCTACCAGGAACGCGACCGCGACCAGTGAGCGCTCGCCGCCGGAGAGCAGCGACAGGCGCTTGACCTTCTTGCCCGGAGGACGGGCCTCGACCTCGATGCCGGTGGTCAGCATGTTGTCGGGATCGGTCAGCACGAGCCGTCCCTCGCCCCCGGGGAACAGCCGCGAGAACGTCGAGTCGAACGCCTTCGTGACGTCGGCGTACGCCTCGGTGAAGACCTGTTCGACGCGCTCGTCGACCTCGCGGACGATGTCGAGCAGGTCGCGGCGGGTGCGCTTGAGGTCCTCGAGCTGCTCGGTGAGGAACTTGTGCCGCTCCTCGAGAGCGGAGAACTCCTCGAGGGCCAGCGGGTTGATCCGGCCGAGCTGCGCGAGCGCCCGCTCGGCGGAGCGGAGCCGCTTCTGCTGCTCGTCGCGGTCGAAGGGCACCGGGTCGGGTGTCTCCTCGCCCTCCGCCAGCTCTCCGCTGAACGGGACCAGCTGGTCGGGGCCGTACTCCGCCACCAGGGCCTCGGCGTCGAGCCCGAGCTCCTCGAGCGCCCGCTCCTCGAGCTGCTCGATGCGCATCCGCTGCTCGGTGCGGGCCATCTCGTCGCGGTGGACCGAGTTGACCAGCTCGTCCAGGGTGGCCCCCAGCTCGCGGAGCCGCTCACGGGCGGCGACGAGCTGCTGCTCGCGCCCGGCACGGCCGCGCTCCACCGACGTGCGCTGGATCGCCGCCAGCTCGATCGACTCCTCGAGCCGGTCGAGGACGACGGCGACCCCGCGGCCGACGGCCTGGGCGACGCGGCCCTCGCGGAGCAGCTGCTCGCGACGCGCGATCGCACGGGCGCGCGCCTCGCGCTCCGACCGGGCGGCATTGCGCAGCCCGTCGGCACGACCGTGGAGGGCGCGGGCGCGCTCCTCGGCGGTCCGCAGGGCCAGCCGCGACTCCATCTCGCGGGCCCGTGCGCCGCGGGCCTCCTCGGCGAGGCGCTCACGCTCGTCGGTGTCGGGCTCCTCGTCGTCGGAGCCCTCCGCCTGGGCCAGCCGCTCCTCGAGCTCCGCGAGCCCGGCGAGGTTGGTGGTGTGCGACTCCTTGGCCGTGGCGATCGCCTGCTCGAGGCGAGCCGCCTCCGCCTTCGCGGAGCGCGCCTGCGCGCCGTACTGGCCGAGCTCCTCGGCGACGGCTGCGAGCGCCGCGTCGGACTCGTGCAGCTTCGCCAGCGCGACGTCGACCCGACGGGCGGCGTCGTCACGCTCGGCCTCGAGGGTCGCGAGCGCAAAGGTCAGCCGCTCGAGCTCGTGGTGCGCCCGGCCGAGCGCCTCGTCCGCGTCGTCGACGGCCGCCTGCACCTCGATGAGGCTGGGCTGGCTCGAGGACCCGCCCGAGGCGAAGTGGGCGCCGAGCAGGTCGCCGTCGAGCGTCGCAGCCGTGAGGTCGGCGGCGTCGGCGACGAGCGCGCGCGCCGCGACGAGGTCGTCGACCACCGCGACCTTGTGCAGCAGACGAGAGAGCGCGGGGCGCAGGTCCTCCGGGCACTCGACCACGTCGACGGCGTACACGGCGCCGGCCGGCAGGCCCGGCCAGGACCCGTCGGCGGCCGGGCCGCCGCCGAGCAGCAGGCCGGCGCGGCCGAGGTCGTCGGTCTTGAGGTGGCCGATCGCCGAGATCGCGGCGTCGACGTCGCGGACGGCAACAGCGTCGGCGGCACTGCCGAGCGCCGCGGCGATCGCTGCCTCGTAGCCGGTGCGGACGCTGAGCAGCGCCGCCACCGAGCCGAGGAGGCCGGAGACCGACCCGGACGCAGCGAGCAGCGCGCCGGCGCCGTCCTTGCGGTTCAGGCCGAGCTCGAGCGCCTCCTTGCGGGCCGCGAGCGCGCCGCGCTCGCGCTCGGCGGCCTGCGCCTCCTCGCGCAGCTTGGCCAGGCGGTCCTCGATGTCGCCGAGCAGGCTGCTGGCCGCCTCGTGCTCGGCGTCCAGACCCTCCTCGCCTGCATCGAGTCCGGCCACCCGGGTCTCGAGGGCTGTGAAGCTGTGCTGGGCTCGCTCGGCCCGGGCCAGTGCCTCCGCCCGGGCCTCGGCGAGACGGGCGACCTCGTCCTCGGCCGCGGCGGCGCGGCTGCGCAGGCCGTTGACCTGGCCGTGCAGCCGGGCGAGGCCCTCGCGACGGTCGGCCGCCGCCCGCTGGAGGCCGGCGATGCGCCGCTCCTCGTCGCTGAACAGCTGCTCTGCGCTCTGCCGCGCGGCGACGGCCTGCTCGAGCGAGGTGCGGTTCTGGTCGACCTCGGCCAGGATCGTGGTCTCGTCGGCCTGCACGCGCTCGGCCTCGGCCTCGAGCTCGTCGGGATCGCGGCCGGACGCCGGTCGCTCGTCGGCGACCTGCTGGGCGTTGCGGACCCGCTCGGCCGCCAGGCTCGCGGTGCCGCGCAGCCGCTCGCGCAGGCCGGAGAGGGCGAACCAGGTCTCCTGGGCGCGCGAGAGCGCGGGCAGGTCCTCGCGCAGCGCGGCCTCGAGCACCGACTCGGCCTCGCGGGTCGAGGCGATCTCGGCCTCGACCTCGGCCCGCTTCGCGACGAGCACGCTCTCGTCGGCGAGCTCCTGCTGGAGAGCTGTGCGCGCGTGGGCGAGGTCGTCGGCCATGAGGCGGGCGCGGGCATCTCGCAGGTCGGCCTGGACGCTCTGGGCCCGGCGGGCCACCTCGGCCTGGCGGCCCAGCGGCTTGAGCTGGCGCCGGATCTCGCTGAGCAGGTCGCTGAGCCTGGTCAGGTTGCCGTCGGTCGACTCCAGCTTGCGAAGCGCCTTCTCCTTGCGCTTGCGGTGCTTGAGGACGCCGGCCGCCTCCTCGATGAACCCGCGTCGGTCCTCCGGGGTCGCGTGGAGGATCGAGTCGAGCTGGCCCTGCCCGACGATCACGTGCATCTCGCGGCCGATGCCCGAGTCGGAGAGCAGCTCCTGGACGTCGAGGAGCCGGCACGGGCTGCCGTTGATGGCGTACTCGGAGCCGCCGTTGCGGAACATCGTGCGGCTGATCGTGACCTCGGCGTACTCGATCGGGAGAGCCCCGTCGGAGTTGTCGATCGTCAGCTGCACCTCGGCACGGCCCAGCGGCGGCCGGCCCGACGTACCGGCGAAGATGACGTCCTCCATCTTCCCGCCACGCAGCGATTTCGCGCCCTGCTCGCCCATGACCCAGGCAAGCGCATCGACGACGTTGGACTTGCCGGAGCCGTTCGGCCCGACGATGCAGGTGATGCCGGGCTCGAGCTGGAGGGTGGTGGAGGAGGCGAAGGACTTGAACCCCTTCAGGGTCAGGCTCTTCAGGTACAAGACAGGCTCCTCGTTCCGGCGTCGGTCTCCGCGGGGCTGCGGGTGCGCGAACAGGCATCCTAAGCAGGACGCCTGCCGGGGGAAGCGGCAACGTCGAGACTACGTGGCACCACCGGCCGTACGGCGACACGGCCCGCGTGTCGCGTCAGTGTCCGGGGGCGCCCTCGATGGTCGCGTCGTCGTCGTGGGCGATGTGCCGGAGCTGGCGCCAGATCAGCACGACGAACAGCGCCGACCCGGCGAAGGCGAACCAGAACGGCGCCGTGACGCCCCAGTGTCGTGCGAGCGGCCCGCCGATGGCGGCTCCGATCACGAGTCCACCACACACGCCGAGCATGTTCACCGCGCCGACCCGGCCCTGCAGCGCGACCGGGACCGCGCGCTGCCGCACCGTCGCGGAGGTCGTGCCCCAGATGAACGCGTGCGCGCCGAAGACGAAGAAGATGCCCAGGGCCACCGCCGGCGCCGTGGTCAGCGCGAGCGAGAGATGGGTGAGGGTCTCGATCACCAGACCGATCCGCATGATGTTGCCGAGGCTCACCCGCCGCGTGATCCACCCGTACGACGCGGTCCCGGCGATGCCCCCGATGGCCGATGTCGTGGTCAACATACCGAAGCCGACCGGACCCATCCCGAGCCGCTGAGTCGCGTAGAGCACGAGCACCGACCAGGCGGCTCCGAAGGTGATGTTGAACGTGAAGATCGTGAGGACGAGGGTGCGCACGGCGGCGTGGTGCCGCACCCATCGGAAGCCCTCCGCGATGTCGGCCCGCACGTGGCTGCGCTCGTCGGGAGCGCGGCCGTGGGGCGGCAGGGCCAACCGCGAGACGAGTCCGGCCCCGGCCACGACGAGCACCGCCTGGGTCATGAACGGCCAGGCCGAGCCGGCCGCGAACAACGCAGCGCCGAGGGCCGGCCCGGCGAGCTGGTTGAGCGTGATGAAGCCACCCATCAGCCGCGCGTTCGCGAGTGCGAGGTCGCGACGGTCGACCAGCATCGGCAGCAGAGT
>JAEKKP010000001.1 GCA_019510315.1 Propionibacteriales bacterium | reverse complement strand
AGCTGGGACTTGCCGAGGTTGATGGTCCCGAGCCCGAAGAACGTCTTCGCGAAGTCACCGTCCGCGACCGCGGGCTCGGCGCGGAAGGCGCTCGTGCCCTGCTGCGTCGGAAGGCCGGCCACGTCGGTGTTGTCCTTGACGAAGGTCGGCACGCCGGCGAAGAAGCCGGATCCCGTGTGTCCGGCCTGCTGGCGGGCACGGTCGAACGACTCCGCAGCGATCGCACCCAGGAGCGCATCGACGGCCTCGGCCCGGGCGATCGCCGCCGCCACGGCCTCGGCCGCGCTGACCCGTCCCTCGCGGATCTCGGCAGCGAGCGCGGACGCGTCGTGATCGCCGAGGGCGTCGTCGCCGAAGGAGTGGACCCGCGTCGGGTCGAGCGGCTGTGTCATGGCGTGAAAGGTAGCGGTCGGCCACGTGGTCGCGAATCCTCCCAGGGTCGGAGTCCGAGGGTGCCGCGGGCTCAGAGCACGAGCAGGACCACCGGCACCAGCACGCTCGTGGCGAGGGCGGACAGTGCCATCGACAGCGCGCTGAAGGCACCTTCCACGCGGCTCTCCTGGAGGGCGCGCGAGGTGCCGATGCCGTGGCTCGCTGCGCCGAGGGCGAGCCCACGCGCACGAGGATCCCGGACGCGCAGCAGGTCGAGCAGCCACGGACCGGCGACGGCGCCGGTGATGCCGGCGACGATGGTGAGCACGGCGGTGAGCTCGGGGATGCCCCCGACCTGGTCGGAGAGCGCAATCGACACGGGGGTGGTCGCCGCTTTCGGGGCCATCGTGAGCTGGAGGAGGCGACTGCCACCGGTGACGCGCGTGACGAGGACGGCCGAGCAGATCGACACGAGTGCGCCGGCCACGATCCCCGTCAGGAGCGGCATCGCGGCGCGGCGTACCAGGTGCCACTCGTGGTGGAGCGGCAGCGCAAGGGCGACCGTCGCCGGGCCGAGCCAGAAGCCGACGAAGCTGCCGCCGCGGAGGTAGTCGTCGTAGGAGACGTCCGTCAGCAGGAGCACTCCCCCGATCACCACGACCGCCACCAGCACCGGTTGCAGCACGGGGTTGCCGGTACGCCGGTGGGCCCAGCGCCCGAGCGCGTACGCCGCGAGGGTGAGCGTCAGGCCGAACAGTGGCGAGGACGTGAGCCAGTCCCACGTCTCGTGCGGGTGCCAGCCGACGAGCGGGATCACCGGCCGCTCCGGTCACGGAGGCGGAGCAGGCCCGCGACGACGCCACCCGTCGCCGCGAGGCCGAGTGCCCACGACAGCCAGAGACCGGCGGCCAGCGGAAGTGCGTGGTCGCGCGCCACGTCGAGGTAGTCGATCACCCCGACGCCGGCCGGGACGAACAGCAGCTGCAGGTGCCGCAGGAGCAACGACGGTCCGCGCACGAGCCCGGAGGACGGTCGCGGGCGGCGTACCCGCAGCACGACGAGGAAGACCACCATGCCGACCACCGGCCCGGGGACGTCGAGCCCGAAGAGCCGCACGACCAGCTCGCCGACGAGCTGGCAGGCCAGGAGCACGAGGACACCCTTGAGCACCGGGAGGTCGGACACGGTGCGGATTGTGCCAGTGGATCAGATGCCAGTGGATCAGGCGGGCCAGCGACCGGAGACGCCCCGGCGGAAGCAGCCGACCAGGTGCGTGTCGACGAGGCCGGTCGCTTCCATGAGCGCATAGGTCGTGGTGGGCCCGACGAAGCCGAAGCCCTTCTTCTTCAGCGCCTTGGACAGGGCCGTCGACTCCGGCGACAGCCCCGGGAGCTCGGCGGTGTCGCGCGGTGCGGGCGTCTCCGAGGGCGCGTAGGTCTCGACGAACGCCTCGAGCCCGCCCTCGTCGCGCAGCTCGATCGTCGCGCCGGCGTTGCGACGGGCCGCCAGGATCTTGGCCCGGTTGCGGACGATGCCCGGGTCGGCCATCAGTCGCTCGACGTCGTCATCGGTGAGCGCGGCGACCCGGTCGACGTCGAAGCCGTGGAAGACCTGGCGGTAGCGCTCCCGCTTGTTGAGGATCGTCAGCCAGGACAGCCCGGCCTGGAAGCCCTCGAGGCAGAGCCGCTCGAACAGCGCGCTCTCGCCGGCGACGGGCAGGCCCCACTCGGTGTCGTGGTAGTCGCGCAGTGCCGGCAGCGTGCCCCAGGGGCAGCGGGCCAGGCCGTCGTCGCCGGTGACGGGGCCGGTCATCCGCGCTTGAGCATGCGAGCGGTGGGCAGAGCAGGCGCCGGCAACGCGGCCATCGGGTCGTCCTGCGGGAGCCCGAACCGGGCGCCGTCATCGGCGGTGCCGCTCTCGACCAGCCGCTGCCACTCCTCGCGGTAGGCGGCGACCTCGTCGTGGTCACGGCCGATGAAGTTCCACCACATCACGATCTGCTCGCCGAAGGGCGGCCCGCCGAGGAGGAGCACCAGCGCGTCCTCGGCCGCGGTGACCTCGATGGCGTCGCGACCCGGCTCCAGGTAGCCCAGCTCGGTCGCCTTGAGCGCCTCGTCGCCGACGGTCAGGCTGCCGGAGTCGAGCAGCAGTCCGTGCTCGTAGGACGGGTCGACGTCGAGCCGCAGCGACGTGCCGGCCCGGAGGCGGAGCTCGGCCCCGAGCAGCGGGCTGTAGGTGCGCACCGGGGAGATCGAGCCGAGCACCGAGCCGAGGAACACCCGGGCCTCCCACCCGTCGCCGGTGACCGGCTCGGGCACGAAGTGCTCGAAGGCGGGAGCAGTCTGCCGGTCCGCGTCGGGCAGCGCCAGCCAGAGCTGGGCGCCGTGGAGCACGGTCGTGTCGGGCGTGGAGTACTCGGAGTGGCTGATCCCGCGTCCGGCCGTCATCAGGTTGAGCTCGCCGGGCCGCACGACCGCGTGATGACCCGCGGAGTCGCGGTGCTCGACCTCGCCGGTGAACAACCAGCTCGCGGTCTGCAGCCCGGTGTGCGGGTGCGGCGGCACGACCATGCCGCCCTGCGGGTCGCCCCCCAGAACCGGCACAGCGTCGGGCCCGTAGTGGTCGACGAAGCACCAGGCGCCGACGAACGTGCGCTGACGCTGGGGCAGCGTGCGGCGTACGGTCATCGCGCGCAACCCGCCGAGCGGGACCTCACGCGGGCTCAGGATCTCCATGCCGCAAGCGTGCCACGCGGCGCGGACAGGGCGAACGGGTCAGCGGCTGCGGCCGCTGAAGCTCGCGGCGCTGTGGTTACCACCGTTGCCGCCACCGTTGCCACCGGCGCCACCCGACCGGCGCCGACGCGACCGGCCGGCGCCGCCGGCGTTGGCGGCCGGCTTCTGGGCGGTGCCGGCTCGCCCGTTGCCACCGCCGGTACGCCGACCGCGGTTGCGACCGCCGGAGCGGTTCGACCCACCGGGGCGCTCGCTGTCGGCGG
>JAEKKP010000153.1 GCA_019510315.1 Propionibacteriales bacterium | reverse complement strand
CAACGGCCTCGACCCTGCGGGCATGGCGTGGCTGCGGACGCTCCTGCGCGACCTCGCCGCTCAAGGTCGCACTGTGCTCGTCTCGAGCCACGTGCTCAGCGAGGTCGCCCAGACCGCCGATCACGTGGTCATCATCAACGCCGGCACTCTGCGGTTCGCCGGACCGTTGGCCGAGCTCGACGCCGGCGGCCAGTCGCTCGAGGACGCCTTCCTCGCGCTCACCACTCCGATCAGCTGAGGACACCTCCATGACAACCCTCATCCATCTCGAGCTCTACAAGCTGCGGACCGTTCGCGACGGCCGATGCCGTGCCGGACGCACTCGCCCACGCCGGCCTCGTCTCACTCTTCACGCTCGTGCTGGGCATCATGGCGGTCGCCGGCGAGTACCGGAACCGGACGATCACCGACACCTATCTCTCCACGCCGGACCGCGGCCGTGTCGTCGGCGCCAAGCTCGCGGCGTACGCCGTCGCCGGCACCGTGTTCGCGACCGTCAACGCCGTGACGGCACTCCTCGCCGTCCGGATCTGGTGGAGCGTGAAGGGAGTACCGCTCGACCTCGGCGACTCCCGGCTGTGGCACACGGTCGTGGGCTGCTGGGCGTGGAACATCGCCTTCGCGGTGATCGGGGTCGGGCTCGGCGCGCTCGTGCGCAACCTCACCGCCGCGATCGCCGCGGCGCTCGCCTGGGTCGCCCTGGTCGAGGGCATCGTCGGCCAGATCGTCGGCGACCTCGCTCGCTGGCTTCCGTTCGCCACCGGATCTGCGCTCGGGGACGTCAAGGCGTCGACGGGCAGCTTCGACCCACTGCCGCAGGTCGCAGCCGCCGGAGCGCTCGCCGCCTACGCAGCCGTCTTCGCCGTCGTTGCGATCACGACCAGTGTGCGACGCGACGTGACGTGAGAGCGAAGGCCTAGCGCTGGGAGTAGTCCCGGAACCCGCGCTGGGTCTTCCGACCGAGGTAGCCGGCGGTGACCAGGTGCTCGAGCAGCGGTGCCGGCGCGAAGCCGGGCTCGCGGAACTCGAGGTAGAGCTCACGCTGGATCGCCAGCGAGACGTCGTTCCCGACGACGTCGAGGAGCTCGAAGGGACCCATTGGCAGCGCGCAACCCTGCTTCATGGCGGTGTCGATGTCGTCGGCAGTCGCGTAGTGGGCCTCGAGCATCTTGATCGCGTCGTTCAGGTACGGGAACAGCAGCGCATTGACGATGAACCCGGCCCGGTCGCCGCACGAGACGGCGACCTTGCCGATCGTGTTGCACAGGGCCCGGGTCGTCTCGGCCACGTCCTCCTTGGTGGAGACGGTGGAGACGATCTCGACCAGCTTCATCACCGGGGCGGGGTTGAAGAAGTGCATGCCGATCACGTCACCGGGCCGCTTGGTGGCCTGGGCACAGGCGATCACCGGCAGCGACGACGTCGTGGTCGCCAGGATCGCGCCCTGCTTGCAGATCTCGTCGAGGTTCTCGAACAGCGTCGTCTTGACGTCGAGGTCCTCGGCGATCGCCTCGACCACGAGGTCGACGTCCGACAGGTCGTCGAGGCTGGTGCTGCCGGTCAGGCGCGCGAGCACCTCGTCCTTCTTCGACTCCTCGAGCTTGCCGCGCTGGATCGCCTTGTCGAGCGACCGCTCGATCGTCGTACGGACTCCCTCGACCTTGTCCTTGGCGCGACCGACGTAGACGACGTCGTACCCGGCCTTGGCGAACACCTCGACGATGCCGGTCGCCATCGTGCCGGTGCCGACGACGCCGACCTTGTCGATCTGGTGGCGCAGCTGGGGCTGGTCGTCGGCCGACGGCGTCTTCTCGTCCGCGACGACGACTGGACTGTCGGGCTCCTCGTAGGTGTAGAAGCCGCGTCCGCTCTTCCGACCGAGCATGCCGGCGGTGACCATCTGCTTGAGGATCGGCGCGGGCGCGTGCAGGCGGTCGCGGCCCTGGCGGTACATCGTCTCCAGGATCTCGTACGCCGTGTCGAGGCCGATCAGGTCGAGGAGGGCCAGCGGGCCCATCGGGTAACCGCAGCCGAAGCGCATCGCGGCGTCGATGTCCTCGCGCGAGGCATAGCGCCCCTCGTACATCGAGACCGCGTGGTTGAGGTAGCCGAACAGCAGGGTGTTCGCGATGAAGCCGGCCTTGTCGCCGCAGATCACCGGGTTCTTGCCGACCGCCCGTGCCAGCGCCGCCACGTCCTCGAGCACGTCGGGCTCGGTGACCACGGTGCGCACCACCTCGACGAGGTTCTGGACCGGTGCCGGGTTGAAGAAGTGGATGCCGATCACGCGACCCGGGCGCGAGTTCGCCGTGCTGAGGTCGGTGACCGAGAGCGACGAGGTGTTGGTCGCGACCACGGCGTCGTCGCGGACGACGCCCTCGAGGCGGTGGAACAGGTCCTTCTTCACCTCGGTGGACTCCACGACCGCCTCGATGACCAGGTCGGCGTCCTTGACCTCGGCCAGGTCGGTCGTGAAGGTGATCCGGCCGAGCAGTGCGGCCTGGTCCTCCTCGCTCAGCTTGCCGCGGGCGACCGCGCGTCCGGTGGAGTGGTCCAGGTGGGACCGGCCACGGGCGAGCGTCTCCTCGTTGAGCTCCACACCCACCACCGAGTAGCCGGTGCGGGCGAACACCTCCGCGATACCGGCACCCATGGTGCCGAGCCCGATGACGCCGATGGTCTTGAAGGTGCGGGGGGTCCGCTCAGGAGCAGTCGTCATGCCCCGCATGATCGCACGGCGCCTCAGCGGTAGTCGTGGAAGCCCTGTCCGGTCTTCCGACCGAGCCGCCCGTCGGCGACGAGCTGCTCGAGCAGCGGCGCCGGGGCGAACCCGGGCTCCTTGAACTCGGCGTACAGCTCCCTCTGGATCGCCAGCGAGACGTCGTTGCCGACCACGTCGAGCAGCTGGAACGGACCCATCGGGAAACCGGCGTGCTCCTTGATCGCGGCGTCGATGGTGTCCAGGTCGGCGGCGCCGGACTCGTGCAGCGACACAGCGTCGTTGAGGTAGGGAAACAGCAGCGCGTTGACGATGAATCCGGCCCGGTCGCTGCAGGACACCGCGACCTTGCCCACCTGGGCGCACAGAGCGCGGACGGTCTCGTCCACCTCCGCCGCGGTCAGCTCGGTGGTGACCACCTCGACCAGCTTCATCACCGGCGCCGGGTTGAAGAAGTGCATGCCGATGACCGACTCCGGCCGGCTGGTCGCGCTCGCGCACTCGGTGATCGGCAGCGACGAGGTCGTCGTGGCGAGGATCGCCGTCTCCTTGCAGATCCGGTCGAGGTCGGCGAACAGCTGGGTCTTGACCGCGAGCTCCTCGGCGATCGCCTCGACGACGAGGTCGGCGTCCGCCAGGTCCTCCCGCGAGGTCGCGCCGGTCAGACGGCCGAGCACCTCGCTCTTCGTGGCCTCGTCGAGCTTGCCGCGCGCGATCGCCTTGTGCAACGACTTCTCGATGGCGGCCCGGACACCGGCCACCTTGTCGTCCGTGCGGCCGACGTACAGCACGTCGTAGCCGCTCTTCGCGAACACCTCGACGATGCCGGACGCCATTGTCCCGGTGCCGACGACGCCGATCCGGCCGATCTGGTGGCGCAGCTGCGGCTCCTGGCCGTCGGACCCGGACGGCTCCTCGGCGAACGTGCGACCCTCGGCCACCAGCTTCTCGAGCAGGTCGGCGGGCCGGTGGAGGT
>JAEKKP010000152.1 GCA_019510315.1 Propionibacteriales bacterium | reverse complement strand
TTGGGCTGCTTGCCGCCGCGCACGGGGTGCGGGTGCTCCGCGACCAGCCGACCGAGGAACGCGTTGAGCGTGCCGGTCGAGATCCGGGTCTCCCAGCCCTCCAGAGCCGCATCGAGCGCCGGCACGATGCGGTCGATGTGCCAACCGGTGCGAGCGGTGATGTTGACCCGCGGCGCCCACTGGACCTGGACCAGCTCGCGCTCGTACTCGCGCTCGAGGTAGTAGCGACGCTCCTCGTCGACGAGGTCCCACTTGTTGAACGCGATCACCAGCGCGCGGCCGGACTCCCGGACCGTCTGGATGATCCGCATGTCCTGCTCGGAGATGGACTGGCTGCCGTCGATGACGAGGATGGCGACCTCTGCCCGCTCCATGGCGGTCGCGGTCCGCAAGGACGCGTAGTACTCGTGGCCGGAGGCGGTCTTGACCCGCTTGCGGATCCCGGCGGTGTCGATGAACCGCCAGGTGCGGCCGCCCAGCTCGACCAACTCGTCGACGGGGTCCACGGTCGTGCCGGACGCGTCGTCGACGACCGCCCGCTCCTCCCCCGCCAGCTTGTTCAGCAGGGAGGACTTGCCGACGTTCGGGCGGCCGATGATCGCGATCCGACGGGGTCCGCCGACCTCGGCGTAGGACTGCTCCGGCGTCTCCGGGAGCGCAGCGAGGATCGCGTCGAGCATGTCTCCCGAGCCACGGCCGTGGAGCGCCGAGACCGGGTAGGGCTCGCCGAGCCCCAGGTTCCACAAACCGTAGGCCTCCGCCTCGGCGCGCTGGTCGTCGACCTTGTTGGCGGCCAGGACGACCGGCCGGCCGCTCTTGCGCAGGATCTTCACGACGGCCTCGTCGGAGTCCGTGATGCCCACGGTGGCGTCGACGACGAACAGCACCGCGTCCGCCAGCGTCACTGCGACCTCGGCCTGGGCCGCGATGCGCTCGGCGAGTCCGCGCGCATCCGGGTCCCAGCCGCCGGTGTCGACCACGGTGAACGCGCGGCCGTTCCAGTTGGCGTCGTAGGACACCCGGTCGCGGGTCACCCCGGGCACGTCCTCGACGACCGCCTCGCGGCGGCCGATGATCCGGTTCACCAGAGTGGACTTGCCGACGTTGGGACGACCGACCACGGCCAGGATCGGCACCTTGACCTCGGGATGGACCTCGTCGGCGGTGCCGTTGTGCTCAGTCACAGGATTTCCTTGTCGTTTCCCGGGATCGGTCCCGGGAGAGTCATGCCGGTGGCCCGCTGGGCCCCGGCGAGCGTGTCCCGCAGCGCCTCGCGGATCTGCAGGCTGAAGGCGTGTGTGTCCGGCTGGCGTCGCGGCCAGGGCCGGTGGGCCACCGCGAGGGCGGGGCCGAAGGTCATCACGATCGGGCTGCGCGGCGGCGGCAGGGAGTTGTTGGACCCGCCGGGGAGCCGAGTGCCGAGGAAGACGACCGGCACCACCGTCGCACCGGACGCCATCGCCAGGTACGCCGCCCCGGGCTTGACGCGCTCGACCTCGCCGGCTCCGCGAGTGCCTTCCGGGAAGACGCCGACGACGCCGCCGTCACGCAGGACGCGCAGCGCCGACTTCACGGCCGCGGGATCCGGGCCCTCGCGGTGCACGGGGATCTGACCGCTGGCCATGAGGAGCCCGCGGAGCCTGCCGTCGTACATCTCCCGCTTGGTGAGCACGTGGACGGGCCGGGGCGCCATGATCGCCATCAGCGGCCCGTCGAGCACCCCGGTGTGGTTGGCGACCATCACGACCGGCCCGTCGGCGGGCACGTGCTCGACGTCGCGCAGGGTCAGGTCCCAGCGCCCACGCAGCACGCGCTGTGCCCAGAACCGGTTGCGACGGAGGAACGCCTGCCGCGGATGCGGGACGTCGACCGACCGGGGCAGCTCCAGGTGGGCCGGAGAGGAGCGCCGCCCGGGAGCCAGCGTCACGACGAGGTCCGGTCGGAAGGTGCCCTCCGGCGGGCCTCCTCGACGATCGCCACCACCCGGTCGACCACCTCGTCGAGCTCCCAGGGCGTGGTGTCGAGGTGGACGGCGCCGTCGGGGACGACCAGGGGTGCGGTCGTCCGACCTGAGTCGATGGCGTCGCGACGCAGCAGCTCGGCCTCGGTCGTCTCGACCGACCGGCTGCCGTTCTCCGCGGCCCGACGGGCGGCTCGCGCTGCCGGATCGGCCGTGAGGTACAGCTTCACCTCGGCCTCGGGCCACACGACCGAGCCGATGTCGCGGCCCTCCACCACGATGCCGCCCTCGGCGAGCGCCGTGGAGATGATCGCGCGCTGCAGCTCGAGGAGCCGCTGTCGCACCGCCGGCACGGTCGCGACCGGGCTGACCGCCGCCGTCGCCTCGGCCGACCGGATCGCGGCCGCGACGTCCTCTCCGTCGAGCCGGATCGTCGGCTCCAGTGGGTCGGTGCCCGACACGATCTCCGGATCGCCGGCACGGGCCGCAACCGCATCGGTGTCGTGCACGTCGATGCCGTGGCGGATCATCCAGACTGCCATCGCGCGGAACTGGGCACCGGTGTCGAGGTAGCGCAACCCGAGCCGGTCGGCGACACCGCGCGAGGTGCTCGACTTGCCGGACCCGGAGGGTCCGTCCATCGCCACTACCACTGCGCTGCCCACGGCTCGGCTCCCGCCTGTCTGCTCGTCGTCCTCGGTGTTTTGTCGAAGGAGCAGCCTACCGGTGGGCGGTCCAGTTCCTCTCCTCGAGCGCTGCCCGGAGACGCTCGGCGGCGCCCACCTCGACGACCAGCTCGACGAGACCCGCCGGTCGTCCGGGGTCGTGGTCGATGTGCAGGTCCTCGACGTTGACGCCGATCTCCCCGATGTCGGCGAACAGCCGGGCCAGCTCGCCGGGGTGGTCGGGCACCAGCACGTAGACCTCCGCGGTCTCCAGGCTCGGTCCGCCGTGCTTCCCCGGGATCGCCTGCGTGCCGGCCACCCCGAGGTTCAGGATCTCCACGAGGTCGTCGGACGCGCCGTCGTCGAGCGCCGCGATCAGCTCGTCGAGCCGGCGGCGCACGTCACGCAGCAGGTCGCCCACGGCCGGCCGGTTGGCCCGGATGATCTGCCCGTAGAGGTCGGGGTCGCCGCCCGCCACCCGGGTGACGTCACGCACGCCCTGCCCGGAGAGCGAGAGGTGCTCCGGGACCGCCTCGGTGAGCTGCGAGGCCGCCAGTACGGCGAGCAGGTGCGGCAGGTGCGACGTACGGGCAACTGCCAGGTCGTGCTCGACCGGCGACAGCCGCACGACGGTCGCGCCGCACATCCGGACGAGCGCCTCGACCAGCCCGATCGCGGCGGCGTCGGCGTGGACGTGCGGGGTCACGGCCCAGGGGCGGCCGTCGAAGAGCGCCGCGCTCGCGGCCAGCGGGCCGGACCGCTCGCTGCCGGCCATCGGGTGGCTGCC
>JAEKKP010000085.1 GCA_019510315.1 Propionibacteriales bacterium | reverse complement strand
CGTCGTCTGTGCCCGGAGACGAAGGAAGGTGCCTCATGCTCTGGACCATCATCGTGACGCTCGTCGGCGGCCTGATCATCGGGCTGCTGGGCAAGGCCGTCGCCCCCGGAGACCGTGACCACATCCCGCTGTGGCTGACGGTCGTCTGCGGCATCGTCGGCATGATCCTGGGCAGCCTCGTCTACTGGTGGCTGTTCGGCGGCAACGGACGCTTCGACGGCCACGAGCCGAAGTGGGACAACGCCACCAACGGCATCGACTGGTGGCGGCACATCTGGCAGATCGGCGTCGCGGCGGTGGCCGTGATGGCGGCGGCGGCGCTGACCGGCCGCAACAAGACGCGCGTCTGAGATCAGGAGGCCAGGCCGAGCTCGGCCATCCGCTTGGCGTGGTTCTCGGTCAGCCGCGTGAACATCCGGCCGAGCGCCGCCAGGTCGAGGCCCGGGCGGTCGACGCCGCCCGCGAGCAGCGAGGCGAGCGAGTCGCGCTCGGCGGCCACCCGCTGTGCCTGGGAGAGCGCCTCCCCCATGAGCCGGCGGCCCCACAGCGCGAGCGGCCCGGCGACCCGGGGATCCTCGACGATCTCCTGCCGCACTCGCTCCACGACGAAGTCGGAGTGGCCGGCATCGACCAGCGAGGCGATGATCAGGTCGCGGGTGTCGGCATCGAGGAACGCGGCCACCTCGCGGTAGAAGTCCGCGGCGAGACCGTCGCCGACGTACGCCTTGATCAGGCCCTCGAGCCAGTTGCGGGGGGCGGTCTTCGCGTGGAACACGTCGAACGGCTTCACGAACGGCCCCATCGCCTGCATCGGCTCCGACCCGAGCGCGGCGATCCGCGCGATCAGCGGCTCGACGTGGTTGAACTGGACGGCCGCCATCTTCCCGAGCGCGAGCTTGTCCCGCAGCGTCGGCGCGAGCCGGGCGTCCTCCGCCAGCCGCTCGAACGCGGAGATCTCGCCGTACGCGATCGCACCGAGGAGGTCGACCACGGCCGCGCGGTACCCGGGGTCCTGGAAGGCGACCGGGACCTCGCCGAACGCGTCCGGAGCCAAGCCCGGCGCTGGCTCGTCCACGGGCGCCGGCGGCGGGATTTCGGTCATGAGGGGAGCGTACCGATAGACTGGGCCCGGCAGACGGCCGCCGGGCAGCCTCCGATGGGCCCCCGTTGACGCCTCTGGCCTTACCTCGACTTCCACACAGAACGGCAAGATCCTGACCACCTTCCGAGAGCTCGGGGTGCTCCCCGAGATCGCAGATGCGCTCGAGCGCGTCGGCATCGTGACCCCCTTCGCCATCCAGGAGATGACCCTCTCCGTCGCCCTCATGGGCACCGACCTGATCGGCCAGGCGCGCACCGGCACCGGCAAGACGCTGGCCTTCGGCATCCCTGTGATCCAGCGCGCGGTCGCGCCGCACGACCCCGACTACGAAGAGCTCGTCGCTCCGGGCAAGCCGCAGGCCCTGATCGTCGCCCCGACCCGTGAGCTCGCGCTCCAGGTCTCCAGCGACCTCAGCATCGCCAGCGCCGACCGCGGCATCCGCGTGCTCACCGTGTACGGCGGCGTGCCCTACGAGGGCCAGCTCGACGCCCTCTCCACCGGCGTCGACGTCGTCGTCGGCACGCCCGGCCGGCTGATCGACCTGATGAACCGCAAGGCGCTCGACATCTCCCACGTCAAGAGCCTCGTGCTCGACGAGGCCGACGAGATGCTCGACCTCGGGTTCCTGCCCGACGTGGAGCGGCTGCTCGCACAAACGCCGGAGACCCGGCAGACGATGCTGTTCTCGGCGACCATGCCGGCGGCGATCGTCGCGCTGGCCCGCACGCACATGCGCCACCCGATGAACATCCGCGCGGAGTCGTCGTACGAGAACGCCACGGTGCCGGCGACCGCCCAGTTCATCTACCAGGCCCACGACCTCGACAAGCCCGAGATGATCGGCCGGATGCTGCAGGCCGAGGGCGCCGGGCTGACGATCGTCTTCACGCGCACCAAGCGGCAGGCACAGCGCGTGGCCGACGACCTCGTCGAGCGCGGCTTCGCCGCCAGCCCGCTGCACGGCGACATGGCCCAGGCCGCCCGCGAGAAGGCGCTCACCCGGTTCCGGGAGGGCAAGATCCAGGTGCTGGTCGCCACCGACGTCGCGGCGCGCGGCATCGACGTGCAGGACGTCACCCACGTCATCAACTACACGTGCCCCGAGGACGAGAAGACCTACATCCACCGGATCGGCCGCACCGGCCGTGCGGGTGCCACCGGCATCGCGGTGACCTTCGTCGACTGGCCGGACCTGCACCGCTGGAAGATGATCAACAAGGCGCTCGACCTGCCCTTCGACGAGCCGCTGGAGACCTACTCGAGCTCCGACCACTTCCTCCACGACATGGGCATCCCGCCGGGCACCAAGGGCCGCGTGATCCCCGAGGGCCAGGTCGTCATCCCGCGCCAGCCGCGCAAGGACGACAACGGCCGTGGTGGTCGTGGCGGCAGCAGCCGCGGCGGCCGCAGTGAAGGCGGCCGCGAGGGCGGTCGTGGCGGTGGCTCACGCGGTGGCCGCTCGGGCGGGCGCTCGGAGTCGCGCACGGAGTCCCGTTCGGAGTCGGCGCCGGCGGCCACGGCCGAGGCGGAGAAGCCGGCACCACGACGACGGCGGTGCCGACGTCGGCGAAGTCCCACATCCGCACCGCGTCCGACAGCTTCTGCCGGATGCAGCCGTGCGACTGCGGCGTCCCGAGCTGCGCGACCGTCTGCAGCGGCGTGCCGTGCTTCGTGGGGATGCTGTGGAAGCCGATCGCGGCGTGCGGGCCGTGCGCGAAGCGGACGAAGTACTGCATCACGCCCGAGTCATCGACGCCGACGGCCCAGCGCGCCCGTGAGTACACCTTGTAGCTGCCCGGGGCGAGGTTGTCGGTCACGCTGCCCGAGACGAGGTACGTCGAGCGCACCGACTCCTGGGCGTCGACCAGCCAGACCCGCTGGGCGCTCTTCGAGAACACCACACGCCTGCCGGTGCCGCTGCTCGCCGGGAGCGCCTTCGGATCCACGCTGACCGAGGTGACCGTCGTCGACCCCGATGCGCCGGCGGCGGATCCGCCGTCGGCGGGTGGGGTCACCTTCGTGTGGCTCGCTGCCGGCGTCGCATCGTCGTTGCCGGCACCCGACTGCAGCGGCAGGATCCCGATGCCGCCGAGGAGCGCGACCATCGTGACCACCACGGAGAGCCCGGCCGCCGCCATCCGGCCGTAGCGCGGTCGTACGCGCCGGGGCGGATCGAGGCGGTGTCGCGACATCGCCGCTCAGGCCCGCCCGAGGAGGTTCGCGGCCACGTCGCGGTAGGCCGCCGCACCCTTGGTGCTGCGCGCGGTCGAGAGGATCGAGCGTCCCGCCGCCGGCGCCTCGGCGAACCGGATCGACTTCGGGATGGGCGGCTCGATCACGGCCAGGTCGTAGGTCTCGGAGATCGTGTCCAGCACCGCGCGCGCGTGGTTGGTGCGGCCGTCGTACAGCGTCGGGAGCACGCCCCACACCTCGAGGTCGCGGTTGGTGAAGCGGCGTACGTCGTGGACGGTGTCGAGCAGCTGGCCGACGCCGCGGTGCGAGAGCGTCTCGCACTGGAGGGGGATCAGAACTCCTGTGGCGGCGGTCAGCGCGGCGACCGTCAGCACGCCGAGCGACGGCGGGCAGTCGAGCAGCACCCAGTCGTAGTCGTCCTCGAGGTCCTCGATGACGGTGCGGATGACGTACTCGCGACCGGTGCGGGTCAGCAGGTCGGCCTCGGCGCGGGCGAGCTCGATCGTCGCCGGCAGCAGGTCGACGCCGTCCTCGGTGGTGACCATCACCTCGCTCGGCGAGACGCCCTTGGTGAGCACGTGGTGGATCGAGAGCTCGAGGTCCTCGGGGTCGACGCCCAGGCTGAACGTGAGGCACGCCTGCGGGTCGAGGTCGACGAGCAGGACGCGCTGGCCGAGCTCGGCGAGTGCCGATCCCAGCGATGCGACGGTCGTCGTCTTGGCGACGCCACCCTTCTGGTTGGCGACGGCGATCACGCGAGAGGAGGACATCAGCACCCATCATGCCGCACCCGGGTTGCCGAGGCCGAGCGCCCGCGAGGATGCTGTCCGGCATGTCGTCCTCCTCCCAGCAGCAGCCGGACCCACGCCCGGCGACCCGTCGCGCGCTGGTCACCGGGCCCACCGCAGGCATCGGCCTGGAGTTCGCCCGCCAGCTCGCCGCACGCGACCACGACCTCGTGCTGGTGGCCCGCAACGAGGAACGGCTCGAGGCGGTGGCGGCCGAGCTGCGGACGGCGTACGGCGTGACGGTGGAGGTGCTGCCCGCGGACCTCACCGACAGGGCCGAGCTGGCGAAGGTCGAGGCGCGGCTCGCAAGCGCCGACCAGCCGGTCGACCTGCTGGTGAACAACGCGGGGTTCGGGCTCAAGGGCAGGTTCCTGGACAACACCGTCGAGCAGGAGCAGGCCCATCTCGACGTGCTCGTCGTGGCGGTGATGCGGCTCTCCCACGCCGCCCTCGGCCCGATGGTCGCGCGCGGCCACGGCGGGGTGATCAACGTGTCGAGCGTCGCCGCGTTCCTGCCGCGCGGCACCTACGCGGCGGCAAAGGCGTGGGTGAACAGCTTCAGCGAGTGGGCCCACAACGAGTACCGGTCGAGCGGCGTCACCGTGATGGCGCTGTGCCCCGGGTTCACGAAGACCGAGTTCCACGAGCGGATGGGTGTCCGGCGGGGCACGTCGTTCCTCTGGATGGAGCCCGATGCGCTCGTCGCGCGGGCGCTCGCCGACTTCGACAAGGGCCGGACCTACTCGATCCCGGGCGCGCAGTACAAGGCGATCGTCGCGCTGACCAAGCTGATCCCCTCCCGGGCGCTCCAGGGCTACCAGTCGATGGGCCGCAAGTAGCGCACCAGGGTTGGCAGGTCGGTCAGCCCTCGCCGGCGATGAACGCCCGCACGGCGTCCGCGACCATCTGCACCGCGATCGCGGACAGCAGCAGGCCGGCGATCCGCGTGACCAGCAGTACGCCGCCCTCCCGGATCAGCCGCAGGATCGGCAGCGAGAACCGCATCGCCAGCCAGAGCGCGACGTGCACGAGGATCACGCCGAGCCCGACCGCCGCGAACTCCCCGAAGCCGTCGACCTTCTTGCTGAAGACCATCGTCGCGACGATCGCGCCCGGACCGGCCAGGAGCGGCGTCCCGAGCGGGACCAGCGCGACGTTGGTGTCGGCGCTGGCGGTCGGCCCCTCCTCCTTGCCGGTGAGCAGCTCGAGGGCGACCAGCAGGAGCAGCAGGCCACCCGCGCACTGCAGAGCGGGGAGCGAGATGTGCAGGTAGGCCAGGATCTGCTGGCCGAAGAAGGCGAACGCCGTGATCACGCCGAACGAGACCGCCACCGCCTGCCACGCCGCGCGCCGGGCCATGTGGGCCGAGCGGCCACCGGTGAGGGACAGGAAGATCGGGATCGTGCCGACCGGGTCCATGATCACGAAGAGGGTCACGAACACCTCGGTCAGCAGGACCCAGCTCATGCGTCGAGGGTAGTGCCGCAAATTGGACCGGATTCACACGCATCACCTCGTGGCGGCCGGGGTATAGGGCGGCGCAAGGCCCACCGGCCCCCAAAGGGTGGGCCTCGGCGGATGCCGTCTCGCTCCCCCTCCCCGCCCTCCCGGCGACGCGAGACGGCTCGTGGGACCGCCCCGCTCACCAGCCCGGTGTGCGGGGCGGATCCTCGTACGGACCACGAGGCGGTGCAGGCAATGACGAGCAAGGGAGCACGACCCTCCGACGGCTCCGGAGGAGGTCCGCACCCGACGACCCCGGACCCGGGCCGCGCGCTCGGCACCGGAT
This sequence comes from Propionibacteriales bacterium, assembly GCA_019510315.1. Taxonomy (GTDB): domain Bacteria; phylum Actinomycetota; class Actinomycetes; order Propionibacteriales; family Nocardioidaceae; genus Marmoricola. Next base: position 8,843 of record JAEKKP010000085.1, on the reverse strand, counting down.
CCCCGGCCCTGGCGCCGCTCATGCTCTCGCTGGGCCGGCTGGTCGTGACCCGCCTCGTGCTCACCCGCAGGGTCCGCCGCAAGCCGGCCGACTGAGGCTCACCAGACCGGCCGGGGTCCCCCGAACGGCATCTCGAGGGCGCCGGGCCCGAAGCCGGTCACGTCCGCAAGCAGCCACTCGTCGCGCAGCAGAAGGGCCGCCGAGGCTGGTCTGATCACCAGCCACAACCAGCGCCCGTCCGCCTCTCCCGCGAACACCGCCTTGGCCAGCAGGTCGTCGTCGTCACGCGGGTCGACGGCCCACATCGGCACCGTGCGCCCGCCGGCACGGACATGGATGGCGTGCGGGCCGTGACCGACCTGCTCGCCCGGGTCGTCGTACGCCGTGCCGGCGCAGCGTGCACCCAGCCCGACGCCGCTGTCCTCGGAGACGATCGTGACTTCGACCGGCCCGTCGAGGTCACTGGTGCCCACGGTGCTCGTCACGGTCGCCAGCGCGCGCGTCGGCGAGGCCACGCACCCGAAGTCGGCGATCGTCCAGCCCGGGCTCATCGGCCACGGCAGGTACGTCGGGAGGTCACCGACCCGGCGTACCAGCTCCGCGAACGACGCGTACTCGGCCACGTCGGGCCGCCAGAGGGGGTGGATCGCGCCGTGCTTGCGGCAGGCGAACGCGCCGTCCGTCTCGGTGATCGGGGACGTGCATCGAGGGCAGGACGCCGCGAGAGACACGGCTCCGAGCGTAGTGCTCAGCCGTTCCAGCGCGCCACGACGGGAAACTCGTGCTCGTAGCCCAGGACGGACACCGTCGCGGTGTCGAGCCGGAAGAACCGGCCCTCGTCGACCGGCTGCTCGACCCAGCGGGCGGCGAGTGCCCGGGACGCATGGCCGTGACCGAAGACCAGGGCCCTGCCGCCGCGGTCGCGCACGCGGGCGACCACTCGGTCCAGCCGTCGGCCCACGTCGTCGGCGGTCTCGCCGCCGGGCGTGGGATGGGTCCAGACCGTCCAGCCGGGGACCTGCTCGCGGATCTGGGCGGTGGTGATGCCCTCGTACTCGCCGTACGCCCACTCGGCCAGGTCGTCGTCGACCTCGGCGTCGGGGAACCCGGCGAGCTCGGCGGTACGTCGCGCCCGGTCGCGCGGGCTGGTGAGCACCAGGTCGAAGGTCGTGCCGGCGAGTCGCTCTCCGACCAGCCGCGCCGCCTCCTCGCCCGCGGACGTCAGCGGGATCTCCGAGGTCGAGGTGTGCTGGCCGGAGCGGCTCCACTCGGTCTCGCCGTGCCGCACGATCCAGAGCTCGGCCTGCGCCACGCGGCCATGGTGCCACACGGCGGCGTCGCGTCCGGGTCAGGCGGCGGCGCAGGACACGGACGGCAAAGCCGCGCAGAGACACAGCATGCGGTCACGGACGGCGACCTGCACTCCGGGAAGGCACGCCCGCGCCAGGCCCATCATGGCGTGGTTGTCGCTGGCCACGGCAGCCACGACGTCGTGCTTCCCGGCTTCGGTGGCCGCGCGTACGACGTGTCCCAGGAGCTCCCGGCCGACGCCTTGTCGGTGCCAGTCGTCGACCACCCCGAGGGCGATCTCGACCTCGTCGGGGCCGGTGACGACGTACCGGCCGATCCCGATCGGACGGCGCTCCCCCGCACTCTCTGCCACGAAGGCGACGTGCCGGTCCGACAGGTCGAGGAGCGCGCGCCGCACCGAGGTGAGCAGGTGCGGCGTCGGCACGAGGAAGCGCTGGTAGCGGCTCTGGTCGGACATCCCGGCAAAGACAGCGTCCAGCGCCGGCCCGTCGTCGGGCCGCATCCGCCGTACGACGAAGCCGCTCTGTGTTTGCACCCGCTCCTTCATGCACTGCTTACGGCGGGCCGGCCCGGGCGGTTCGCAGGACGGCGCGACCCTCTGGGATCATCGGGCGGTGACAGTTCCTGGGGAGGGAACCGCGACGTCGTTGCAACGCTCTCGACTCGCGGTGGCCGCGGCATTCGCCACCCAGGGCATGGTCTTCATCGGCCTGACCACGCGACTGCCCGACTTCGCCGACCGGTGGGACCTCTCGGACGCCGAACTCTCCGCGCTCCTGCTGATGATGGTGCTGCTCGCCGGCGTCGGGTCGGTGCTGGCAGAGACGCGGGCACGGAGGATGGAGTCGGCAACCCTGCTGAGACTCGGCCTGGTCGGCATCGCGGTCGGCGCGGGGATCATGACCAACGCGTCGGCGATCGGGTTGTTCGTCGGCGGCATGGCGGTCTACGGCGTCGCGCTGGGCGTCGTCGACGCGACGACGAACATGCAGGCGGTCGCTCTCGAGCACGGCTTCGGCCGCCCCATCCTGCCGTCGTTCCACGGCGCCTGGACGCTCGGCGGCCTGGTCGGCTCCGGGTTTGCGCTGGCGACCTCGTCGCTGTCGCTCCACGTGGTCAGCGTCCTGGCCCTCGTGCCGTTGGCGGTGCAGGCCCGGCCGTTCCTGGCGCGCGTCGGCGACCCGGTGCACGCGGGGCCGAGGGTCGTCGTCCCGTGGCGCCCGATCATCCTGGTCGGGCTCGGCATGGTCGTCTTCTACATGGTCGACACGGCCGCGTTCACCTGGGGACCGACGTACCTGGACCACGTCTTCAGCACGCCGTCCGCCCTGGTGGCGCTCGCGACCTTCCCCTACCTCCTCGCCAGCGGCACGGTCCGGCTCGCCGGCGACACCCTCGTCGCCAGGTACGGCGCGGCACCGGTGCTGCGGACCGGAGCCCTCGTCGGCTGCGCCGGCCTGGCCACGGTCGTCTTCGCCCCGGTCTGGCCGGTGGCCGTGCTGGGCTTCCTCGTGGTCGGCGGCGGCGTGGCCGTGGTCGCACCACTGAGCTTCTCCGCAGCCGCGCGGATCGCCGCCGGCGACGGCGCGGACGCGGCCACCCGGCAGGCACGGGTCGACGCGGTGATCGGCCGGTTCAACCAGTTCAACTACGTCGGCGCCCTCGTCGGCGCCGTGCTCACCGGCGTCGTGGGCTCGGGGAACCTGCGGATCGGGTTCGCGGTGCCGATGGTGCTGGTGCTGGCCCTGCTGCCCCTCGCCCGCGCGTTCGCAGTTCGACCCTAGGACTGCTCGGCGTCGCGCCCCGGCCAGTTCTTGTCCGGCTGGGGCACCGGGCGCCCGGGCTGCTCGCCGCCGCGGGCCTCGAGGTAGTTGTCCTTCGGCACCATCACCTTGCGGCGGAAGATGCAGACGACCTTGCCGTCCTGGTTGTAGCCGATGGTCTCGACGTGGACGACGCCGCGGTCGTCCTTCGAGGTGCTCTCCCACTTGTCGAGCACGGTGGTCTCGCCGTACAGGGTGTCACCGTGGAAGGTCGGCGCCACGTGGCGCAGTGACTCGATCTCGAGGTTGGCGATCGCCTTGCCACTGATGTCGGGAACCGACATGCCCAGCAGGATCGAGTAGACGTAGTTGCCCACCACGACGTTCTTGCCGAACTGCGTCGTCTCCTCGGCGTAGTTGGCGTCGAGGTGCAGCGGGTGGTGGTTCATGGTGAGCAGGCAGAACAGGTGGTCGTCGTACTCCGTGACCGTCTTGCCGGGCCAGTGCTTGTACGTCGCACCGACCTCGAACTCCTCGTAGCTGCGACCGAACTGCATTTCACTCTCCTGCTCGTGGGCAACCGTCACATCGTGCCGAAAGAGCACCCGTCGAGGCGAGCCGGGAGCGCGTGGGATTGCTCACGCGTCAGGCGCCGTACCCCATCCTGGTCGCGGTCTCCTTCGCCTCAGGGCTGACCGGGACCGCGATCACGGCTGTGCCGTAGGCGCAGATCTCGGTCCAGTTCCCACCCATCTCGGAGGTGTCGAAGCGCATCGCGACGACGGCGTTGCCGCCTCGCGTGCGCGCCTCCTCGAGCATCCGGTCCATCACCTCGTTGCGGCTGTTGACGAGGTTCTGGGTCATCCCCTTGAGCTCGCCGCCGGCGAGCGACTTGAACCCGGCACCGAGCTGGGAGAACGCGTTGCGCGAGCGCACCGTGAGGCCGAAGACCTCGCCGAGGACCTGGCGGATCTCCCAGCCGGGGATGTCGTTGGTGGTGACGACGAGCATGCGGTCAGGATCCGCCGCCGCCGGCCTTGCGGCGGTGCATCTTCGGGCCCGAGCCGCCGGCCACCTCCGAGCCGTGGGCCTTCTCCTTGGACGGAGCGTCCTTGGGTACGCCGCGGTCGTTGGCCTGCTTGCGGTCGAGGGCCTCACGCATCTTGGCCTTGAGGTCGTCGTTCGCGTTGTTGTCCGGCATCGGTCGGTCCTTACGTCGAGACGGCGGGTTCTTGGTCCCACCCTGTCACCCGGCCGGTGAGCCCGTCGACCGGCTACTTGCCGGTACCCGCCCGGCCGGCTCGACCGACCGTCGCGATGGGAGGATTCCGGCATGGCTGATCCAGTTCGCCGGGCGGCGACGAGCGCGTCGTACTCGATCACGATGCGCCTGCACACGACCCTCGACCACGCCCTCATCGGTGCCGTGGCCACGACGATCGCCGCGGGCGGCGGGATCGTCACCGCCATCGACGTGGCCGACTCCCGGCACGAGGGCCTGGTCGTCGACGTCACCTGCTCGGCCACCGACTCCGAGCACGCCGCCGAGATCGTCGCCGCGGTCGAGGCGCTCGAGGGGGTCACCGTCCACAAGGTCTCCGACCGCACCTTCCTGCTGCACCTCGGCGGCAAGATCGAGGTCCGCTCCAAGGTTCCGCTGCGCAACCGTGACGACCTCTCCATGGCCTACACGCCGGGTGTCGGCCGGGTCAGCCTGGCGCTGGCGGAGCACCCGGAGGACGTCGCCAAGCTGACGATCAAGGGCAACTCCGTCGCGGTGGTCACCGACGGCTCGGCGGTGCTGGGCCTGGGCAACATCGGACCGGGTGCTGCACTGCCGGTGATGGAGGGCAAGGCGGCGCTGTTCAAGCAGTTCGCCGACATCGACGCCTGGCCGATCTGCCTGGCCACGCAGGACACCGACATGATCGTGGAGATCGTGGCCGGCATCGCACCGGGCTTCGGCGGCATCAACCTCGAGGACATCGCAGCCCCGCGGTGCTTCGAGATCGAGCGGCGGCTGCGCGAGCGGCTCGACATCCCCGTCTTCCACGACGACCAGCACGGCACCGCGATCGTCGTACTGGCCGCCCTGCAGAACGCTCTGCGCTGCGTCCACAAGCAGATCGACTCCGCCCGCGTGGTCGTTGCCGGCGCCGGTGCCGCCGGTACGGCGATCGTGACGCTGCTGATGGCGGCCGGTGTCACCGACGTGGTGGTGTGGGACCGCGAGGGCTGCCTCTCGCGCGACGACCTGACGCTGCCGGCGGCGAAAGCAGAGCTCGCCGCGCGTACCAACCCGCGGTGCGTGAGCGGCTCGCTGCACACGGCTCTGCACGACGCCGACGTGTTCATCGGCGTGAGTGGGCCGGGTGTCCTCGATGCCGCCTGGATCGACGACATGGCGCCCGATGCGGTGGTGTTCGCGCTGGCCAACCCCGACCCCGAGATCGACCCTGCCGAGGCCGCGAAGCATGCCGCCGTCGTCGCGAGCGGGCGCAGCGACTATCCCAACCAGATCAACAACGTGCTCGCGTTCCCCGGTGTCTTCCGCGGTCTGCTCGACGCGCGGGCGAGCGACATCGACGTGGACATGCTGCTGCGGGCCGCCAACGCGATCGCACAGGTGGTCACCGACGACCAGCTCAACGCGAGCTTCATCATCCCGAGTGTCTTCAACCCCGAAGTGCCCAAGGCGGTCGCCGCCGCCGTCCGCGGAGACGCCGTCCCTCCCCCTCCCCTGGCCGGGAGTAGGCTCTCGCGCTGACCGGGCGAGGGGCCCAGGAAGGACGGGCGTGGCCACTCACATCGACGCGAAGGGCATCCGCCTGTCGCGCCCGTACGACGGCCCGCTCGACGTCCTGATCGGCGGCCACCGTGTGTGGTCGTTCACCACCTCGCGGGACGCCGTCCGCGCCGGCGGCGGTCTCTTCGTCGCGTGGCCGCGGCCGCTGGCCACCCGTCTCGACGGCCAGGCCGAGGTCGCGCTGGTGCCGCACAACGGCGGCGAGGCCCTCTTCACCGGCCCGATCCGGTTCGGGCGGTCCACGGAACCTCTCGCGCTGGTCGACGACCTCGGCAACCCGCTGTCGCTGGACAAGGGCGGTCGGCTGCAGCGCACCTTCGACGACTTCGCCGACGAGTCCCGCGCGGAGCTGGTCGCTGCCAGCCACCGGGTCCTGGTCGACCTCACCGAGCAGTGCGGCCTGGACGCCTACCTCTGCTACGGAGGACTGCTGGGAGCCGCGCGGTCGGGTCGGATGATCGGCCACGACTCCGACCTGGACCTCGCGTTCCTCAGCCGCTACACGCACCCGTTCGACATCATCCAGGAGACCCGGGCCGCCGAGCGGCAGATGGCGGCGCTCGGCTGGAAGGTCGTGCGGATGAGCGCCGCCAACTTCAAGATCTGGGTCCCGCTGCCCAGCGGGAAGCGTGCCGGCGTGGACGTCTTCGGGTCGTTCCACATCGGCGACCACTTCCACATCACCGGGTCGCTGCGCGGCCGGCTGGACCGCTCGGCGATCGTGCCGTTCGGCGAGATCGACCTGGAGGGCGTCGCGTTCGCGGCGCCGGCCGACGTACCACGGTTCCTCGAGTTCACCTACGGGCCCGGCTGGAAGGTGCCCGACCCCGCCTTCCACTTCGACCACCCTCCGGAGAACGTGCGCCGGATGTCGCAGTGGTTCCGCGGCGCACGGAGTCGCCTGCCGCACTGGCAGGAGTTCTATCGCGGCCCGCACGAGCGGGTGCCGTCCGGACCGTCGGCGTTCGCCGCGTGGGCCCACGAGCGGATGGGGGCGGCCACGCCGGTCGTCGAGCTCGGCTCCGGCACCGGCCGCGACGCGGTCTGGCTCGCCCAGCGCGGGCATCACGTGCTGGCCTCCGACTTCTGCTCCGGTGCCCGTACGGCGATCCTCGCTGCGGCGCGCGAGGCCGAGGTGCGGGTGCCGTACCGGCCGATCAACCTCGAGTCACTGCACTCCTCGCTCGTCGCGGCGACCCGGTTCGCCCACGACGCCGAGCCGCGCCACGTCTACGCCCGCGGTCTCGTCGACGCGCTCGCGCCGACCGGTCGCCTCGGGCTCTGGAGGTTCTGCGCGACCGCCGGCCGTCGCGGCGGACTGACGTTCCTGGAGTTCCGGACGCCGGCGAACGTCGGGCGCAAGACGTTCTTCGGTCCGCACCAGCGCACGTACGCCGACCCGGACGCGATCGTCGCCGAGATCGAGCAACGAGGCGGGCGCATCGTCGAACGGCTCGAGGGTCGCGGGCTCGCTCCGCTGGGCAACGAGGACCCGGTCATCTGTCGTCTAGTAGTGAGCTGGGAGAGGCCATGAGGAACCCGCTGTCCACCCTCCGGGGCGAGTCCACCGACGCCAGGATCGACCGGCTCGAGGCCGAGGTCGCCGAGCTGCAGGACTCCGTCGAGGAGAACCGGCGGCTCAACGAGCGGCTCTCCGACGTACTCGACGTGGTCACCGAGCTGCTGGTGCCGGCCGCGGACCGCGACGACGCGCGGGTCCGCGAGGCGCTCGAGACACTGCAGGCCGGTCGCTGGAAGGCGACCTGAGCCCACGCCCTACTTGAGCTTGTAGTCCTCGAGGATCCGGCGGCCGATGATCATCCGCTGGATGTCGGCGGTGCCCTCTCCGATCAGGAGCATCGGGGCCTCGCGGTACAGCCGCTCGATCTCGTACTCCTTGGAGAAGCCGTAGCCGCCGTGGATCCGGAAGGAGTCCTCGACGACCTGGGAGCAGTACTCCGAGGCGAGGTACTTCGCCATGCCGGCCTCGAGGTCGTTGCGCTGACCGGAGTCCTTCTTGCGCGCGGCGAGGACCACCATCTGGTGGGCGGCCTCGACCTTGGTGGCCATCTCGGCGATCCGGAACAGCACCGCCTGGTGCTCGGCGATCTTCTTGCCGAAGGTCTCGCGCTGCTGGGAGTACTGCACGCCGAGCTCGAAGGCGCGCATCGCGACCCCGACACCGCGGGCGGCGACGTTGACGCGGCCGACCTCGACGCCGTCCATCATCTGGTAGAAGCCCTTGCCGGGCTCGCCACCGAGGATCTGGTCCGCGGAGATCTCGTGGCCCTCGAACACCATCTCGGTGGTGTCGACGCCCTTGTAGCCCATCTTGTCGATCTTGCCGGGGATCGTGATCCCCTGCTCCACCTGGCCGAAGCCCGGCTCCTTCTCCACCAGGAACGTCGTCATGTTCTTGTAGACCGAGTCGGCACCCTCGTCGGTCTTGACCAGTACGGCGACCAGGTTGGACGAGCCACCGTTGGTCAGCCACATCTTCTGGCCGGTGATGGAGTAGCCACCGTCCGTCTTGACGGCCTTGGTCTTGATCGCCGCCACGTCGGAGCCGCAGCCGGGCTCGGACATCGAGAACGCGCCGCGCACCTCGCCGGTGGCCATCCGCGGCAGGTACTTCTGCTTCTGCTCCTCGGTGCCGTGCTGGAGCAGCATGTAGGCCACGATGAAGTGGGTGTTGATGATGCCGGAGACGCTCATCCAGCCGCGGGCGATCTCCTCGACCGCGAGCGCGTAGGTCAGCAGCGACTCACCGAGGCCGCCGTACTCCTCGGGGATCATCAGCCCGAACAGGCCGAGCTCCTTGAGTCCCTCGACGATCTCGGTCGGGTACTCGTCCTTGTGCTCGAGCTCCGTGGCGACCGGGATGATCTGCTCGTCGACGAACTGACGGATGGTCTTGAGGATCTCGTCCTGGATGTCAGTCAGGCCCTCGGTCTCGCGCAGGC
>JAEKKP010000151.1 GCA_019510315.1 Propionibacteriales bacterium | reverse complement strand
GCGGACTTCACGGCGCGTCGCCTGGTCGCTGCCTTGCGCAACCTCTCGGACGACCCCGGACCGTCGTACACCGAAAGTGGTCTCTGAAACACATCAGCCCGGACCCACGGCGTCGCCAGGGCGTTGAGTGCCTCGCTAGAACGCGGTCAGGTAAACGTAAAGGGCGCCGGTCCCGCCCACTGGGCCAGAGGTCACCAACAACTCCGCACGGATCCCGTCGATCCGCTTGTGGGCGCTGAAGGACGAGGGCCGTGAGTTCTCGGGCGTCCACCCGTGGGCCTTCGCGTACGCGGCCGCCGTCGTGACCGCGTCGTCCGGCGCTACCGAGCCGAGCGAGAACCGTCGGGTGATGCTGGCGTGGACGGGCATGCCGAGGGTGGTGCCGCGCTTGTCCTTCGACTCGCGCTCGAGGTGTGTGCCGCGCACGCTGAAGGCCGCCATGGGATCCCGCTCGAGCGATCGCAAGGAGGGGTCTGCGCCGCAGCCGGAGGTGGTGAGGAGCGCAAGGAGCAGCACCACAGTAAAGGTGGGGCGCATCCCGAGCATGTACGGATCCCCCGATCGACGTTGGGCGTGCTTCGGATGCTAGCGAGGCAGATGCGGTTTTAAACAGTTGTCGTGAAGTCCACTTGAACTCCTAACGTGACGCGGATGACGACCATCGACCACATCGCCATCCGACCTGGCGACCCCGACTACGACGCCGCGCGGACGACCATCGCCGGCACCGCCGAGCCTGCCGTCGTCCTGCGCCCGACCGACGTCGACGAGGTCTCCGCCGCCCTCGAGTACGTGCGCGCCGCCGACCTCGAGCTCGCGGTCCGCAGCGGCGGGCACAGCCCGCTCGGCTACAGCAACTCCGACGGAGGTGCCGTGATCGACCTCAGTCGGATGGACTCCGTCGAGGTGCTCAGCGACGGCAAGGTGCGCATCGGCGCCGGCGCGACCTGGGGCCCGGCCGCCGCAGCGCTGGCCGAGCACGGGCTCGCGATCACCTCCGGTGACACCAGATCGGTCGGCGTCGGCGGGCTCACCCAGGCTGGCGGCATGGGCTGGATGGTCCGCAAGCACGGGCTCACCATCGACAGCGTGCTGGCCGTGGAGCTCGTCACGGCGAGTGGCGAGGTCGTGCGCGCCGACGCCGAGACCCATCCGGACCTGTTCTGGGCGGTCCGTGGCGGCGGTGGCAACTTCGGCATCGTGACCGCCTTCGAGATCCAGGCCCAGCCGGTGACGACCCTGCATTTCGGCACGATGGCGTTCGCACTGGACGACGTGCCCCAGCTGCTCAAGAGCTGGGCGGCGACCATGGACTCCGCCCCGGAGGAGCTCAGCACCGCCCTCTCCCTGATGCCCGGCTTCGGAGACTTCCCCGCCGGCGCGATGCTCTGGGTGGCCTACTGCGGTGACGACCTGTCCGTGCTCGAGCCGCTCCGGTCGCTGGGCAACCTGGTCTCCGACACCGTGAGCGAGAAGCGGTACGCCGACGTGCTCGAGGAGGCGCCGCACCCGCCCGAGGGCATCCGACCGGAGATCGGCAACACCCTGCTGGAGCAGCTGAGTGGCGACTGCATCGAGGCGATCGCCGCGGCGTACTCCTCGGGCACGGCCGGCCGGGTCGTCTTCCTCCGCAACCTCGGCGGCGCGATGGGACGGGTGGCGCCCGATGCCACCGCGTTCGCGCACCGCGACGCGCAGGTGCTGGTCGTGTCGGCGAAGTTCCTGCCCGTCGACGCTCCCGCAGAGGTCCGTGCTGCGGCCAGGTCGGAATGGCAGACGATCCGGCGCCACGGCATCGGCTCGTACGCCGGCTTCCTCGCCTCGGACACGCCCGAGGACTTGGCCGCGCTCTACCCGCCGGACACGCTGGCCCGGCTGGTGGAGGTCAAGAGGGCCTGGGACCCCGACAACGTGTTCCGGCGCAACTTCAACATCCGGCCCTGACGCGTCGTCACCAGCACACCGAGGAGCACGACCAGCCCGCCGACCGACTCGGCGGCGTTGGGAGTCTGCCCGAGCAACAACCAGGCGCTCACCATCGCCACCGGCGGAGCGATCAGCACGAACGGCACCACCGACGACGCCGGGTAGCGGGTGAGCAGGCCGTTGAAGATCGAGTACCCGACCAGCGAGGCGAGCCCCGCGGTGTAGAGCGTGGAGACGACGGCCTCCGGCCCAAGGCCGGCGAGCGCATGGCCAACGGCGCGTGGGCCGTCCAGACCCAGGCTGAGCAGCAGCAACGGCACCGGGACGACGAGCGAGGACCAGACGACCAACGAGAGTCCGTTGGACGTCGGCGCGGCCGAGCGCCGGGCGACGACGTTGCCGACGCCCCACGACAGCGCGGCCGCGACGCACAGCAGCAGCGCCAGCAGCGGGATGTGGCCGCCGCGTCCGACGCCGACGACCACCAGGCCGACGCAGGAGACGAGGATCCCGACGACCTGCCGCGAGGTCGGCCGCTCTCGCAGCCATGCGGCCGCGATGATCACGGTGAAGACCACCTGGGCCTGCAGCACCAGCGCCGCGAGCCCCGGCGGCATCCCGAGGTGCATCGAGCTGTAGAGCAGGCCGAACTGGCCCAGCGACATGAACACCCCGACCGCCACGACGGTCTGCCACGACGCCGACGGACGCGGGACCAGGAACACGGCCGGCAGGACGACGACGGTGAACCGCAGCGCGACGAAGAGCAGCGGCGGTACGTCGTGCATCCCCCACTGGATCACCACGAAGTTGAAACCCCAGATGGCCGCGACCAGCGTGGCGAGCAGCGAGTGGCGCAGATCCATGGCCCGAGTCTGCGGTGCGTGATCATGAAGCACCAGCGATTAGTTCTGCACAGAAACCGGTAGCATCACTGCATGATGGATCTCGCCGCGCTCCGGTCCCTCGAGGCCGTGCACACGCACGGCTCGGTGGTGGCGGCCGCACAGGCGCTCGGCTTCACACCCTCCGCCGTGTCCCAGCAGATCAAGCGGCTCGAGCGGCAGTCAGGTGTCGAGCTCCTCGAGCGGGTCGGCCGGGGCGTGATCCTCACCGGACCGGGCCGGGTCCTGGTCGAGGAGGGTACCCGCATCGCCGCCGACCTGGAGCGCCTGGAGACCGATCTGCACGCCCACGCCGGCGAGGTGACCGGCGACCTGGCGCTGGTCGGGTTCTCGACCGCGATGCGCGGCCTGATCGGACCGGTCGTGGCGGACCTCATGGAGAAGCACCCGGCACTGCGGGTCCGGCTGCGCGAGCTGGAGCCGTGGGACGCGGTCGCCGAAGTGGCAGCGGGCGCGGCAGACGTGGCGCTCGTCCATCGCTGGGGTGACGTCGTCCTGGAGATCCCCGAACACCTCGACCGGAAGGTCGTGCACCACGACGAGGCGGAGGTGATCGTGCGCGGGGACCACTGGCTCGCCGGCCGCGAAAGCGTCACGCCGCACGACCTCGCCGACGAGCGCTGGA
>JAEKKP010000142.1 GCA_019510315.1 Propionibacteriales bacterium | reverse complement strand
CTGCGGTCGAGGCGGCGTTCGCGGAGCACGGCGACCGGATCGCCTGCCTGATCACCGAGGCATCGCCCGGCAACATGGGCGTGGTCCCGCCGGAGCCCGGCTTCAACGCGTTCCTCGCCGAGACCTGCCGGCGCCACGGGGCGCTGTTCGTCAGCGACGAGGTGATGACCGGCTTCCGGGTCTCGCGCTCCGGGCAGTGGGGTCGCGACGGCGCCGTCGAGGGCTGGACACCCGACCTGATGACCTTCGGCAAGGTGATGGGTGGCGGCTTCCCGGCCGCGGCGTTCGGCGGGCGGGCCGACGTGATGGCCATGCTCTCGCCGGAGGGACCGGTCTACCAGGCGGGCACGCTGTCGGGGAACCCGATCGCGACGGCGGCCGGGCTCGCGACGCTCCGGCTCGCGACCGACGAGGTCTACGCCCGCGTCGACGAAGTCGCGGTGGCCATCTCGACCGCTGCCACGAAGGCGCTCAGCTCGGCCGGCGTACCTCACGTCCTGCAGTCGGCGGGCAACATGTTCAGCCTGTTCTTCACCGATGCCGCAGCCGTGCCGGACTACGCCACCGCGTCGGGGCAGGACACCGCCGCGTTCAAGGCGTTCTTCCACGCGATGCTCGATCGCGGGGTCTACCTGCCGCCGAGCGCGTTCGAGGCCTGGTTCTGCTCCTCGGCCCACGACGACCGTGCGGTGCAACAGGTGCTCGATGCCCTGCCGGCCGCCGCAGAGGCCGCGGGGGCGGCACAGTGAAGACCGTCGTGCACCTGCTGCGGCACGGTGAGGTCTACAACCCGCAGGGGATCCTCTACGGCCGATCGCCCGGCTTCGTGCTGTCCGACCGCGGGCAGGCGATGGCCGAGCGGGTCGCAGAGCGGATCGGTGACCGGGACATCACCCACATCGTCACCTCGCCGCTCGAGCGTGCCCAGCAGACGGCCGCGCCGCTGGCGAAGGTCCGCGGGGTCGAGCCCGTGGTCGACGAGCGGATCATCGAGTCGACCAACATCTTCGAGGGCAAGCGCTTCACCGTCGGGCAGAGCCTCTTCCGGCGTCCCTCGGTCTGGCGCCACCTGGTCAACCCGTTCCGGCCGTCGTGGGGGGAGCCGTACAAGGAGGTCGCGGCCCGGATGTGGGCGGCCGTCGAGGACGCCCGTGTGGCCGCCGAGGGTCACGAGGCGCTGCTCGTCTCCCACCAGCTGCCGATCTGGATCTGCCGGTTGCACGCCGAGGGCCGGCGCTTCCTCCACGACCCTCGTCGTCGCGAGTGCACGCTGTGCAGCGTCACGTCGCTGGAGTTCGACGGTGACCGGCTCCGCACGATCGGCTACTCCGAGCCGGCCGGCGACCTGATCCCGTTGGCGCAGCGGCGCGCCGCGTTCTCGGCCGGGACCGGCTTCGAGGAGCCGAACGACCTCGCCGAGCAGCCCGGATCTCACCCCGACCTCGCGGACCCGGACGCCGGCCGCTGACATGTCCCGCAGGCTGATCGTCTCCGCGGCGCTGACGGCCGTCGCACTCACCGCGAGCGGCTGCGGGTTCGGCGGCGCCGGCGGCACGGGCGACAAGGGCTACATCGACGGCGAGGGTGTCATCACCGTGCTGCCGGTGCACGACCGCAAGGCGCCGGCGAACGTCGAGGGGGAGACCCTGGAGGGCGACCAGCTCTCGTTGTCGTCGTACGCCGGCAAGGTGGTCGTGGTCAACGTCTGGGGTTCCTGGTGCCCGCCGTGCCGCGCGGAGGCCGACGACCTCGCGGCGGCGTCCCGTGAGCTCGCGGCCGACGGTGTCGTGTTCGTCGGCATCAACACGCGGGACGCCAGCCGCGACAACGGGCTTTCGTTCCAGCGCACCTACGACGTGCCGTACCCGTCGATCTACGACCCGAGCGGACGCAACCTGCTGGCCTTCCGCGGCACGCTGACCCCGAACTCGATCCCGAGCACCGTCATCATCGACAAGCAGGGCCGGGTCGCCGCCAGTGTCCTCGGTGAGCTGAGCAGCAAGACCACCCTGGTGGACCTCGTCGAGGACGCGTCGAAGTGAGCACCGTCCCGCTCGACCTGGGGTCGTGGTTCCACGACACGGCGCTCGACGGCTCGCTTCTCCTCGCCGTACCGGTCGCACTGGTGGCCGGCCTCGTGTCGTTCTTCAGCCCGTGCGTCGTGCCGTTGCTGCCGGGCTACCTCTCCTACACGACGGGGCTCTCCGGCGCGGACCTCGAGTCCGCCCAGGGTTCCAAGCAGCGCGGCCGGATGCTCGCCGGCTCGCTGCTGTTCGTGCTCGGGTTCTCGTTCGTCTTCGTGTCGTTCGGCGCGCTGTTCGGCGCGGTCGGCGACTGGCTGTGGCGCTACCAGGACCAGATCACGATCACCCTCGGAGTGGTCACGATCGTCGTCGGCATCGCGTTCCTGGGGGCGCTCCCGTGGCTGCAGCGTGACTGGCGGGTGCACAAGGTGCCGTCCGTCGGGCTGGCGGCCGCGCCGCTGCTCGGCGTGCTCTTCGGCCTCGGCTGGACGCCGTGCATCGGCCCGACGCTGAGTGCGATCACGTTCCTCTCGGTCAACGAGGGCAGTGCCGAACGAGGTGCGCTGCTCGGCTTCGTCTACTGCCTCGGCCTCGGGGTCCCGTTCGTCGTCGCCGCTCTGGCCTATCGGCGCATGCTCGGCACGATCGGCTGGGTACGCCGGCACCAGCAGTGGGTCACCCGGCTCGGCGGCCTCATGCTGATCGCGGTCGGCGTGCTGCTCGTCACCGGCTGGTGGGACGTGCTCGTCGGCGACCTGCGCGAGTGGGTCTTCCCCGGCTTCACGGCAGGGGTCTGACGGTGTCCACAGGCTCCGCCACGGAGGACGCCGACCGGCTGACCAGCGCGCCCGACGCGCCCGGTGCTCCGCCGCTCGCGCCGATCGAGTTCGCCCGGTGGGCCTGGCGCCAGCTCACCTCGATGCGGACCGCGCTGATCCTGCTGTTCCTGCTCGCGCTCGCGGCGGTCCCCGGCTCCGTCGTACCGCAGCAGGCCGTCGACTCCGTGGCGGCCGCCCAGTGGCGCGACAAGCACGGCACGCTCGCGCCGATCTACGACCGGCTCGGGCTCTTCTCGGTCTACGACTCGGTGTGGTTCTCGGCGATCTACCTCCTGCTGATGGTCTCGCTCGTCGGCTGCATCCTGCCGCGCACGCGGGTCTACTGGCGGGCACTGCGTGCCCGGCCGCCGGCCGCCCCGCGCAACCTGGCCCGGCTGCCGGAGTACCGCACCTTCGAGACCGACGAGACGCCGGAGCAGGTGCTCGCGCGGGCCGGGGGAGCGCTGCGTGTTCCACCTCTCGGTGCTGATCGTGCTGGTCGGCTTCGCCGGGGGCTCGCTGTTCGGCTTCAAGGGCGGCGTGATCGTGGTGACTGGCAACGGCTTCGCCAACTCCCTGAGCCAGTACGACGACTTCCGGCCGGGCGGGCTCTTCAAGCCCGACGACCTCGCGCCGTTCGACTTCACGGTGACCGACTTCGACGTCACGTTCATCACCGAGGGCCGCGAGACCGGCATGGCGCACAAGTTCTCCGCCGGCCTGGACTACCAGTCGAGCCCCGCGGCACCGGTGAAGCACACCCGGATCTCGGTGAACCACCCGCTGGTCCTCGACGGCACGAAGGTCTACCTGATCAGCCACGGCTACGCGCCGCACATCACCGTGCGCGACGGCAAGGGCGACGTCGCCTACTCGGGGCCGGTCGTCTTCCTGCCCGAGGACGCGACCTTCCGGTCCTTCGGCGTCGTCAAGGTCCCCGACGCGCAGGGGCCGTCGGGTCCGACGCAGCTGGGCTTCGAGGGCGAGCTGTTCCCGACGTACGCCTTCACCGACGCCACCGGTCCGTTCTCGGCGTTCCCCGACGCCAAGAACCCGGCGCTCTCGCTGCTCGCCTACCAGGGCGACCTCGGCCTGGACAACGGCGTGCCCCAGTCGGTCTACGCGCTGGACAAGAAGGGCCTGAAGCCGATCAAGGGCGCCGACGGCAAGCCGTTGCGCGTCGACCTCATGCTCAACCAGACGGTCACCCTGCCCGACGGTCTCGGCACGATCACCTTCGACGGGATGAGCCGGTTCGTGAAGCTGCAGGTCAGCCGCAGCCCGGGTGACTGGATCGCCCTGCTCGGCGTCGTGCTCGCGCTGCTCGGCCTCCTCGGCTCCCTGTTCATCCGGCCGCGGCGGGTCTGGGTGAAGGTCCGCCGCGAGGGTGCCGACGGGACCGGGCGTACCCTCGTCGAGGTCGCCGGCCTCGACCGTTCGGCCGGCGGTGACCTCGCCGGTGAGATCGACGCGATCGCCGCGACGTTGAAGGAGAAACCGTGAGCCACGACCAGTTCGAGCTGCTGAGCAACCAGGCGGTCGCCGTCTGCGCGGTCGCCTACTTCCTGGCGCTGCTCGCCCACCTCGTCGAGTGGTCCGCTGCTCGCTCGGTCCCTGCCGCGCAGAGCGCAGCGAGCTCGGAGGCGGCGCAGACCGAGGGCGGCGTCGACGTACTGGTGCACACCGACGTCGACGACGACCGCGTCGAGCGCTTCGCTCGGCTGGGCGTCGTCCTCACCGTCGTCGCCGCCGGGGTGCACTTCGTCGCCGTGGCGTCGCGCGGTCTCGCCGCCGACCCGGTACGGGTGCCGTGGGGCAACATGTACGAGTTCACGCTGACCGCGACGCTGATGGTGACGCTCGGCTACCTGCTGCTCTACCGGCGCTTCGGGCTCGCGTGGCTCTCGCCCGTGGTCACCGGCTTCGTGCTGGTCACGCTGATGGTCGACGTGCTGCTGCTCTACACACCCGTCGTCCCGCTGCGCGATGCGCTGCAGTCGCCGTGGCTGGTGATCCACGTGGTGGCAGCGATCATCGCAACCGGCGCGTTCACTCTCGGCGGCATGTGCTCGGTGCTCTACCTCGTCAAGGAACGCTGGCCCGACACCCGCAAGGGCGGCTACCTCTCACGTCTCCCGGACCTCGGGGGCCTCGACCGCATGGCCTACCGCACGCAGGCGTTCGCCTTCCCGGTGTGGACCTT
>JAEKKP010000141.1 GCA_019510315.1 Propionibacteriales bacterium | reverse complement strand
GCCACCTCGACGTGCTCGAGGTCCAGGAGCAGGTAGTCGGTGAGGGTGGACGGCATCACCTCGTCCGCGGCCGTCTGCCATGCCCTGAAGTCGAGGTCACCGAGATCCTCGCGGACCAGCACGACGTTGGCGCGGAACGCCTCCGGGGCAGCGCGGTCGGCCGGCTCACGGGCGAGCACGATGTCGTCGGTGACCTCGACCGAGCTGGTCTCCCAGCCGCTCGGCACCACCACGGTCGCGGCGCCGAGGCGGAGGACGGAGTCCATCAGGAGGACTCCGCGGCGCGCGTCCTCGATCGCGGCTGCCGGAGCCACCGGGGCTCGAGCCAACGCGGATACGGCAGCTGGAGCAGACCGCCGAACGCGAACGCGACGACGACGCTGGCGACCCACACCACTGATCCGAGCACGGCCGTCACCGGCCAGCGGAACAGCGTCTCGATCAGACCGGTCATCACCAGGGCAAGGCCGCCGAACGGCCGGGAGAACATCGCGTCCCGCCGGGCCTTCTCGTGGCCCGTCGCCCAGCGGCGGGCAGTGCTGGTCCGCCCGAGCCGCTGCCAGAGCCCCCAGGCACCCAGGAGCACCCCGGGGACGAGGACGACGAATTGATAGGGCTGCATCCACCTCACCAGAACTTCAGCTTGCTCGCGGCGTCACCGATCGCGTCGACGGCGTCACCGGCCTTGTCGCCGATCTTGCCACCGATGTCCTTGACCTCGTCGCCCACCCACGAGCCGACCTGCGAGCCGGCGAAGCCACCGACCACGCCGCCGACGAATCCTCCGACCACGGTGCCGACGCCCGGGCAGATCGCGGTGCCGATCGCGCCGCCGACCCAGGCACCTCCCTCGGCACCCGCCCACGCGCCCGCGGCCGTCGAGACACCCTTGGTCACCGCGCGGCCGGCCCTCTCGTCCGTCGGGTAGGCGCCGTCGGCCGACCACTCGTCCCAGGCAGAGCTCGCGGCGGTGAGCACCGTGCCGGCGCGCCCGATCCACTTCCCGCCCGTCGCCCACTTGTCCCGCTCGAGTGCCTGGTAGGGCTTCGCCTTCCAGTTCGTGTCGGTGTTCGCGGCCTTGAGCCGCTGCCAGAAGTTCAGGCCCGGCTGGGTGAACGGCCCACGGCCGACAGGGCCCCAGGTGCCGAGCGGTCCCCGTGGCTGGAAGTTCTGGAGGACGCCCTTCAGCATCGTGTCGCTGGCGATGCCGGCGCCCGTGCCGCCGCGAGCGCGTACAGGGCACCGCTGACAGGTCCCATTCCGTCGGGCGGCTTGAACCCGCCCCACTGGTCGACGAAGGCCTTGCCGAGCGAGCGGAGGGGCTCGAGGACTGCCCACACGTCTGCCGCACTCAGCTGGTCGGCTGCCATCGCGCTCCGCGCGTCCTGTACGCCGCTCTGCGCATGCACCCGGTTGGCGACCTGTTGCGGCGTCAGTGAGGTCGCGCCGGGCACGATGCCCTCGGTGACACCGTCGAGCGTCGCCGCAGCCTCCTGTGCGTGGCTGTGCAGCCGACGTCGTGCATCGTCTGCCTGTTCGCGCAGCGCCTGGATCGCCAGCGCCGCGTGCTGCTGGATCTGCATCGCCACCGGGTCGTCGGCCGGCAGAGCAGCGACGTCCTCGCTGCTCGACGCGTGCCGTTGGAGTGCCTGGCGGCGCAGGTCCGCGATCTCCTCGGTGGCCTTGCGGAGCTGGGTGGCGTAGGTGCCGAGCGCGTCGATCGCACCGCCGATCGAGCCGACCGCGTCGTGCGCCACCTCGCGGAGCCCTGTGGCGGCGTACCGGAAGTCCTGCGCGCGCGGGCCCTGCCAGGTCGCGAGCGCCGCGTCGGACCCGTGCTGGAGCGTCGTCACCTGCCCGCGGAGGTGGCCTTCGAGCTCACCGAGAGCGGTCACCGCGCGGTCCAGGCTCCCGGGGTCGCCCGCGGGTGGGTCGAATCCCGCGACCATTCAGTGCCCTCCGGCGCGACGGAGGTCCTCCGACGCGCTCGCGGCGAGCCTGCTCGCGAGGTCGATCTGGGTGGCGGAGTCCTCGAGCACCGTGCCGAGCGCAGCGGCAAGACGACGCGCGGCGGCTGCCAGGTCGTCGGCGCCGGCGGCGTCTGCGGCTCCGTGTGCCGACGAGACGAGGGCCTGGCGGGCCGCCTTGAACTTCGCGGCGGCCTGGTGGATCGTCAAGGCACCACCGGACATCGAGGCCGGGTCGCCGCCGACGTTGCCCATGGACCCGCTCCTCCTGGTGTCGTCTCGGAAAGGACCACTTCATCTTGTCTCCGGATCCCTGGTCTCAAACATCGGACCGTCTCACCGCCAAGCTCGCATCGCTCGAGCACGACGACACCGTGGTGCTCACCGAGGTCGCAGAGGCAGCCGCCCGGCCGACACGAGGGCTGTTTCGCCGGTCCCGTCCGACGCCGGTGCGTTACGTCCAGTTCAGGCGCGAAGGAGAGCTGATCACCGGCGAGTGCGTCGGCGCAGCGTCGTGGGGCGGCTACTACGACATCGACGAGGCGACCGACAGGCAGCTGCGGGCGCTCGGCTGGAAGGCTCCGGACGAGGTGCCCGACGCGCTCCGTGACTCCCCGAACTACCGCGTGGACGCACCCCGCGAAGAGGCTCCGACGCTGGCACGGATGGCGGTCGGAGCGTTCGAGGCGCTCGGGTTGGCCGCCGACGCGGAGCTCGACTGGCAGGACTGGTGACGCGGAACGTCGCTCGACGGCTCAGCGGCGCTTCGTCAGCATCACGACCCCGGGCTCGATCTCGCGGCGCACGCGGTAGCCGGCCTTCTTGTACATCGCCTGGTTGCGGACGCTCCCGGAGCCGGTGAACAGCACGTAGCCGACGGTGTCGGCGGGGGCCATCGCCTCGATCCGCTCGAGGAGGGTCCGCCCCAGCCCACGGCCCTGGAGGTCCGGGGCGACCATCAGCCGCCCGATGTCCCACAACGGGCCGTCCCGGCCGTCGTGCCGGCTGGCGCGCACGGCCGCAACGAGCCTGCCCGCGGAGCGCGCGACCAGCACGGTGTCGGTGGTGATCCAGCGCTGGAGGTCGGCGTACGACTCCTGGAGTGCGGGGATGGGTACGCCGGGATTGGCCTCCATCTCCTGGACCCAGCAGGCCCGCTGGAGGGTGTAGAGCTCCCCGGCGTCGGCCGGCTCGACCAGCCTGAGCTCGACGTCGTCGAGGAGCTGGGAGGCGTGCAGCAGGTCGGGCCGGCGCTCCGCCGTACGCCGCAGCGCCTGCTCGCGCCGCCACGCCGCGATCTGCCCGTGGTCGCCGGACAGCAGCACCGGTGGGACCTCGAGGCCGCGCCACTCGGAAGGCTTCGTGTAGACGGGGTACTCCAGCAGCCCGTCCTGGTGGGACTCCTCGACCAGCGACTCGGCGTTGCCCATGAAGCCGGGCAGCAGCCGGGCGATCGCCTCGATCATGACGAGCGCGGCCACCTCACCGCCGTTGAGCACGTAGTCGCCGAGCGAGACCTCGCGCACCTCGAGCCGGGTGGCGGCGTGGTCGAGCACGCGCTGGTCGATGCCTTCGTAGCGACCGCACGCGAAGACCAGGTGCTCCCGCGTCGCCAGTTCTTCCGCGTCGGCCTGGCGGAACGGCCGGCCCGACGGCGTCGGGACGACGAGGGTCGCGGCGTCGGGCGCGAGCTGGTCGATGGCCTCGCCCCACGGCTCGGGCTTCATCACCATGCCCGGGCCACCGCCGTACGGCGTGTCGTCGACGGTGCGGTGCCGGTCGTGGGTCCAGTCACGGAGGTCGTGGACGTGCACGTCCAGAAGGCCGCGTTCGCGTGCCTTGCCGGCCAGGGAGAGCTCGAGGGGCGCCAGGTACTCCGGGAAGATCGTGACGACGTCGATCCTCATGGCGCGTCCGGTCGCAGCAGTCCAGGCCGGTCGTCCACGACGATCCGTCCGCCGGGCACGTCGACGAGCGGAACCAGCGCCGCGACGAACGGGTAGAGCACCTCGGTCCCGTCGACGTCGATGTGCAGCAGGTCCTGTCCCCCGCCGTGCGCAACCGCCGTCACAGTGCCGAGACGCGCGCCGTCGGCGTCCTCGACGGCCAGGCCGATCAGCTGGTGGTCGTAGAACTCGTCAGGGTCCTCCGGCGACTCGTCCGGGTCGACCGGTACGACGAGCACGGTGCCGCGTGCCTCCTCGGCCGCCGTCCGGTCCGCGATCTCCCCGAAGGTGACCAGGAGCCGGCCGGAGTGCCAGCGCATGGCGCGCACGGTGAGCGAGCCGGCCTCGCGGGCCCCCGGGCGGTTGCGCTGGGCGCCGAGGAGGGCGCCGACCGCGAAGCGGCGGTCCGGCTCGTCCGTGCGCGGCTCGACGGCCACCTCGCCCTTGAGGCCGTGTGGCCGGACGATGCGGCCGACCACGAGGTAGTCCTCCACGCTCACGTCCTTCGAATGACAACGGGCACCGGCTCCGTTGCGGGAGCCAGTGCCCATTGTGGTGGAACGGTGATTACTGCCGGCGATCGACGTCGACGAAGTCGACCCGCGCGCCGCCGCGGCCGGCCAGGGCCGACATCACGGTGCGGAACGCAGTGGCGGTGCGGCCACCGCGGCCGATCACCTTGCCGAGGTCCTCGGGGTTGACCCGGACCTCGAGGATCGACCCACGGCGCAGCTGCTTGTCACGGACCGTGACGTCGTCGGGATGGTCGACGACACCGCGGACCAGGT
>JAEKKP010000140.1 GCA_019510315.1 Propionibacteriales bacterium | reverse complement strand
CTTTCGCGCTCCGGGCACCTCGGCCCACACGCGGGGGTGGGTGAACTTCGCCTTCACGGCGGACGGCGATCGCCTGGTGGTCCGGGTGGACACGTTCACCGGTGCGCGGTTCGCCCGCACGGTGCTGGTGCCCGACGATGCAATCTCCGTCACGATCGTAAGGACTGAGACGTCACTCCGACCGAACGTCGAACCGCGCTCGATCGTCCGTACAGTGACCGACGCCCGGGCCATCACGTCCCTTGTGAAGCTCGTCGACGGACTGCCCGGTGCGATGACCACGGAGATCGTGACGTCCTGCCCGGCCAGCCTGGAGGAGCGCAGCTACCGGCTGACCTTTGCCACTCCGAATAGCGCATACGTCGCGTGGTTGCCCACGACGATGTGCTGGCCCTCGGTCAGCCTGAGGCACAACGGCACGAAGGCCGGTCCGCCACTGGACCCCGGCCGGCACTTCACGAAGGTCGTCGACCGCTACCTCAGCTGAGCAGCTGCTGCAGCACCGGCTGGAGTCCGCGGTGGAAGGTCGGGTAGGCGAAGTGCATGTCGGCCAGGGTGGCGATCGGGATCTCGGCATGCACCGCTGTCGTGATCATCGAGAGCACCTCGCCGCCCGAGGGGCCGACCGCCGTGCCGCCGACGAGCACGCCGCGAGCGGCGTCGGCGACCAGCTTGATCAGGCCCGGTTCGGCGGAGATCCAGCCGCGGGTGCCCATGTCGCCGGTGGCGGTCCGTACGTCGATCCCCTGCTGCCGTGCCGACGACTCGGTCAGGCCGACCGACCCGATCTCCGGGCCGGTGAAGGTCACCCGAGACACCGCGCGGTAGTCGGCCCAGGGGCCGTCCTTGCCGAGCAGGTCACGGACGACGACCGCGGCCTGGTACATCGACATGTGCGTGAAGGCCCCCTTGCCGGTGATGTCGCCGATCGCCCAGACACCGTCGGCGACGCGCATCCGCTCGTCGGGGTCCAGCACGCGAGGCGAAGCCTCCAGGCCGACGTGCTCGAGGCCGATGCCGCCGAGGTTGTTGCGCCGGCCGGCCGCGACCAGCAGCCGTTCGGCGTGCAGGGACCGGTCTGCCAGCTCGACGACGAAGCCGTCGTCGTCCTTGCCCACGCGGCTGATCTTCGCGCCGGTCACGACCTGCATGCCGAGGTCGGTGAACGCCTTCTGGAGGATCTCCGAGGACTCAGGTTCTTCCACCGCCACCAGCCGGTCGGCGACCTCGACGACGGTGACCTCGACGCCGAACTGCGCCAGCACCTGCGCCATCTCGCAGCCGATCGGGCCACCACCGATCACGATGATCGAGCGCGGCAGCTCGGTCAGCCGCACGATGTCGCGGTTGGTCCAGAAATCCAGCCCCTCGAGCCCGTCGATCGGCGGTGCTGCCGGGGCGGTGCCGGTGTTCAGCACGATGCCCTTGCTCGCGGCGTACGTCGTGCCCTCGATCGTGACCTGACCCGGTGCTGTGATCACGCCGTGTCCGCGGGCGAACCTCGCGCCGGCGTCCTCGAGCCGCTTCACCGCCACGGTGTCGTCCCAGTCGTCCGTCGCCTCGTCGCGGATGCGTCGCGCGACGGGCTCCCACGAGGCCTGGATCTGGGCGGACCCGGCCATCCGGGAGATCCGGCCGCCCTCGTGGAGCGTCGTCGCCGCGGCGATCATCATCTTGGTCGGGATGCACCCGAAGTACGGGCACTCACCGCCGACCAGCCGCTCATCGACGCCGACGACGTCCAGGCCCGCCTTGGCCAGCTCGCCGGCTGCATACTCGCCACCCGGGCCGAGCCCGAGCACCACCACGTCACAGGTCTCCATGGAGGTCACTCTGCCGCATCCGGGCCGCTCGGCGGCAGGTCAGTCGAGCAACCGCTCCTTGTCGCGCACGATGTTGCCGAGCACGCCGTTGACGAACGACGGCGACTCGTCGGTGGACAGGTCGCGGACGAGGTTGACCGCCTCACTGACCGCGACGGCGTCGGGCACGTCGTCGACCCAGAGCACCTCGAACACGCCGAGCCGCAGGACGTTGCGGTCCACGGCCGGCATCCGGGTCAGGGTCCAGCCCTCGGCGTACGTCGAGAGCAGCTCGTCGATCCGCGGCAGCCGCTCGTCGACACCCCGGACGAGGGTCGCGGTGTACTCGTTCGTCGGCCCCTCACCAGCGTCGACCTGCTCGGTGAGGAACTCCCCCGGCGCCCGGCCGCGCGCCTCGGCGGCGTACAGCACGTCGAGCGCCCGCTTGCGCGCCTTGGAGCGAGCGGACATCAGCCCTTCACGCGACCGAGGTAGGACGAGTCGCGCGTGTCGACCTTGACCTTCTCGCCCTGGTTGATGAACAGCGGGACCTGGATCTCGTGCCCGGTCTCGAGCGTCGCCGGCTTGGTGCGACCCGTGGCGGAGTCGCCTGCCAGGCCCGGTTCGGTGAACGTGATCTCGAGCTCGACAGAGGCGGGCAGCTCGATGAACAGCACGCGCCCGTCGTTGGTGGCGACGATCGCCTCCTGGTTCTCGAGCATGAAGTTCTTGGCGTTGCCGACGATCTCGGGGGCCACCTCGAGCTGGTCGTAGGTGCTGGTGTCCATGAACACGTACGACGTGCCGTCGTTGTAGAGGTACTGCATCGTCCGCTTGTCGACGTTGGCCGTCTCGACCTTGGTGCCGGCGTTGAACGTGCGGTCCACGTTCTTCCCGGACTCGACGTTGCGCAGCTTCGTGCGCACGAAGGCCGGGCCCTTGCCGGGCTTCACGTGCTGGAACTCCACGACAGCCCAGAGCTGTCCGTCGATGTTGAGCACCATGCCGTTCTTGAGGTCGTTCGTCGTTGCCATGCGTGCAGGACCTTGTCGTTGAGAGGCGTGTCGTCTCGGAGGGACGCGTGCGGCGTCGTCCGGAGCCGGCGGCAGTGCGTGCGCGCCGACGGGAGAGTCTAGCGGCCGGACCGGGCGACGTGCTCCAGCGCCATCCGGTAGCCGTCGATCCCGTAGCCGGCGATCACCGCAGCCGCGTGGGGAGACACCACCGACGTGTGCCGGAACACCTCGGGCCGCTGCTCGGGGTCGGAGAGGTGGACCTCGACGAGCGGGGCGACCAGCTGTGCACAGGCGTCGAACAGCGCGTAGGAGTAGTGCGTCCAGGCGGCGGCGTTGAGCACCACCGGCGTCTCGTCGTCCGCGGCAGCGTTGAGCCAGTCGAGCAGCTCGCCCTCGTGGTTGGTCTGCCGCACCTCGACCTCGAGGCCGAGGTCGCGCCCCCAGCCGATGCAGAGGTCGGTTGGGCCCGTTGAGCACGAGCACCCTGCTCATCGGGCGCCGGCCAGGTGGTCGTACGCCGCGCGCAGCAGCGCCTCGTCCGGGTCGCTGAGGATGCCGGGCCGGGCGATCCCGTCCAGCACCACGAAGCGCAGCTGCGACCCGCGGGCCTTCTTGTCCACCCGCATGGTGGCCAGCAGCTCCTCGAACGAGGCACCGTCGAACCGGGTCGGGAGACCCACGGAGGCGAGCACCGTCTCGTGTCGGCGAGCGTCGTCCTCGCCCAGGCGCCCGGCAAGCCGCGCGAGCTCCGCGACGTACACCATGCCGAGGGCGACGGCCTCGCCGTGGCGCACACGGTAGGCGGTGGCCCTCTCGATCGCATGGGCCATCGTGTGGCCGTAGTTCAGCACCTCACGTCCGATCCCAGTGGTGGTTGAGCCTGGACGACCGCCGATCTCCTTCAGATCGTCCTGGACGACCGCGATCTTGACGGCGATCGACCGCTCGACCAGCTCCCGCAGCTCGCCCGAGCGCGGCTCCAGGGCGTCGGCGGGACAGCGCTCCACCAGCGTGAGGATCTCGGGGTCCGCGATGAAGCCGCACTTGACCACCTCGCCGAGGCCCGCGATCAGCTCCGGCTCGGGGAGTGTGGCGAGGACGTCGAGGTCGCAGACGACGCCCGCGGGCTCGTGGAAGGCCCCGACGAGGTTCTTGCCGGCGCCGGTGTTCATGCCGGTCTTGCCGCCGACCGCCGCGTCGACCATCGCCAGCAGCGTCGTCGGCACGTGCACGACGCGCACCCCGCGAAGCCAGGTGGCCGCCACGAAGCTGCCCATGTCGGTCGTCCCGCCACCTACGACCGTCACCACGGCGTCGGACCGGGTGAACCCGGCGGCACCGAGCTGTTCCCATGCCTCGAGCGCGACCGCACCGGTCTTGGCGACCTCTCCGTCCGGCAGCTCGAGGAACAGCACCTCGTGGTCGGCGAGGAACGCAGCGACCCGTGACGCGAGACCGCGCAACGGCTCCGCGAAGCACACCGCGACCCGTTGGGTGCCCTCCCCGAGCATCGCGCGCACCTCGGCCAGCACACCGTGGCCGACCACGACGTCGTACGGCGACGCACCGCGCACGGGCAGCCG
>JAEKKP010000089.1 GCA_019510315.1 Propionibacteriales bacterium | reverse complement strand
CGCCGTCCTCTTCCTTGACCTGCTCGATCGTGCCCCAGGCGCGTTCGTACTGTGCGCGCTTCTTGGAGAGGATCAGCCGGCCTTCCTTGTCCTCCTTCTGGAGGACGAGGGCCTCGACCTTGTCGCCGACCTCGACGACGTCGTTGGGGTCGACATCGTGCTTGATCGAGAGCTCGCGCGAGGGGATGACACCCTCGGTCTTGTAGCCGATGTCGAGCAGGACCTCGTCACGGTCGACCTTGACGATCGTGCCTTCGACGATGTCGCCGTCATTGAAGTACTTGATCGTCGCATCGATGGCGGCGAGGAAGTCCTCCTCCGAGCCGATGTCGTTGACAGCGACCTGCGGCGCTTCGGAGAGAGTGGGTGTGCTGGTCATAAGGGAATAGGAACCTTTGTGGTGGACAGATGTCGTGCGGGCGCGCGCGGAAGCCGGTTTCACCATCACGGATTGAGGACAGCGAGCGAGAGACTGCTCCGTCTGAGACTCAGGCAGACTTCTGGCGCATCTCACAGGGTACGGCGTCGCGCCCCACTGCGTCCAACTGAGCCACGTCCGGCCGAGAGTGCCACACTGACCGCGTGCAGACCGATCCCCCTGCGTCGGTCCCCCGCGATCACGCACCGCAGACCGTCCGCGCCGAGCGCAGGCCCGTCGACGAGCACGACTCGCTGCGCGCCAACCGGGCCGACTGGGACCGCTACGCCGACGAGTACCAGGCCACCCACGGCGAGTTCCTGGGCGATGCGGGCTTCCTCTGGGGACCCGAGGGCGTGCGCGAGGACGACCTGCACGCGCTCGGCGACGTCTCCGGCCGGCACGTCCTGGAGCTCGGGTGCGGCG
This sequence comes from Propionibacteriales bacterium, assembly GCA_019510315.1. Taxonomy (GTDB): domain Bacteria; phylum Actinomycetota; class Actinomycetes; order Propionibacteriales; family Nocardioidaceae; genus Marmoricola. The sequence goes on along the minus strand of JAEKKP010000089.1, from coordinate 39,796 downwards.
CCGGCCAGTGCTCCCGGTGGGTGCTCGCGCAGGGCGGCCGACCGGTCGGCCTCGACGTCTCGATGCGCCAGCTCCAGCACAGCCGCCGGATCGACCAGGAGCTCGGCACGTCGGTGCCGACCGTGTGCGCCGGTGCTGCGGCACTGCCGTTCGCGGACGCGACCTTCGAGGTCGTCTTCTCCGCCTTCGGTGCTCTCCAGTTCATCGCCGACGCCGACGCCCTCGTCGCGGAGATCGCCCGCGTGACTCGCCCGGGCGGCCGGCTGGCGTTCTCCGTCACGCATCCGACGCGCTGGATGTTCCCCGACGACCCCGGCGAGGGCGGCCTGGTGGCGACACAGTCCTACTGGGACCGCACGCCGTACGTCGAGGTCGACGACGCGAGCGGCGAGACGTCGTACGTCGAGCACCACCGCACGCTCGGCGACTGGGTGCGCGCGCTCGCGGCCGCCGGCTACCGCCTCGTCGACCTCGTCGAGCCGGAGTGGCCGGCCGAGCACGACCGCGTGTGGGGTGGCTGGAGCCGCGTCCGCGGACTCCTCACACCCGGCACCGCCCTGTACGTCGCCGACCTCATGTGAGGTCGGTTGACCCGGGACAAGGTCGTGGCCGGCCCGGTCCCAGGACCAGGCCGGCCACGACGTCTCTTGGTCAGGCCAGGCGACGCCGCATCACGCAGACTCCGGCGCCCAGACCCAGCAGGGCGAGCGCGCCCACGCCCCGGGTGAGGTTGCGAGTGCCCTCGCCGTCCTCGCCCTTCAGCGTGAAGGCGTACGCCGTCAGGCCCTCGGCGCCGGCGGGCGCGCCGTACGCCATCGAGCTGGTCTGTGCACGCTCGGAGCCGGCCTTGATCACGGCGTACAGCTCGCCGTAGTTGACCGCGGTGTCCTTGCCGGCCTTGATCAGCTGGCCCATGCCTTCGGTGGACAGTCGCTTGGCTCCGTCGACGAGCTGCGGTGTGCTGCCCGAGGCGGTCTTGAGACCGTCCGCGATCTGGCCGGAGCCGTCGGCGGCGTCACCGAGACCATTGGCCAGTTGGTCAGCGCCGTCGGCGATCTGACCGGAGCCGTCCGCCGCATCGCTGGCGCCCGAGGACAGGTCCGACGCACCCGCGGAGAGCTGGCCGGCACCGTCGTCGAGTTGGCCGAGGCCGTCGACCAGGTCGTTGCTGCCAGTAGCAGCGGCGGATGCTCCCGAGTTGAGCTGGGTGATGCCGGCGATCGCGGCGGCAATGCCGGCACCGAGACCGTCCAGACCAGTCCTGACCTGCTGTGCTCCAGCCTTGGCGGATCCAGCACCTGTCTCCAGCTGCTGAACACCACCGAGGAGCTGGGCGAGGCCACCCAGGATCGCGGTGGTCCCCGGAATCATCTGCGTGTTGATCCCGGAGATCGCTGATCCCAGACCGGCGGAGACCGCACCGAGGCCACCACTGGCGTCCTGGAGGTCGGTCTTCGCGCCTGCGAGGCCGCCGACGATGGCGTCGAAGGTCGGCCCGCAGGTCGGGTCGGGCGTGAGGCCGCACAACGCCTTCAAGGACGTCAGCGCACCGACCATGGTGTCGAGCTGCCCGCTCGCGAGTAGGCCGTCGAGACCGCTCTTCACGGCGTCGACACCGCCCTGCGCAGCCGGCAGGCCGGACGGACCGGTGAGCTGCTGGAGCCCACCCTTGACCGCCGTGACCCCACCGACCAACGTGGTCGGGGAGCCTGCGTCCCCGATCCCGAGCTCCATCCCCTTCAAACCGCCGAGGATCGTGAGTGGCTGGGTCGCGTCGCCGAAGCCGGCGATGATCTGGTCGAGACCGTTCTTGAGCTGGGTGATCCCGGCTGCCGCCGCGGGCATCTGACCCGCGAGCTGGCCGAGTCCGCCGCTGATCTGCTGCAGACCCGCGCTCAGCTGCTTGCCGCCGGCGAGCGCATCTCCGGTGCCGTCGGCGAGATCGCCGGCGCCGTTGGCGAGCTTGAGCGACCCGTCTTCGAGGCGACCGAGACCGTTGTCGAGGTCACCGGCACCCTTGGCGAGCTTCTTCGCGCCGGGCGCGGCGTCGTTCGCCAGACCGTCGTTGAGCTGGTCCGCGCCGTCGCTGAGCTTGATCAGGCCGGCGAGCAGGTCGGCCGCGCCGTCGCGCAGCTTGAGCAGGTTGCCGTCGATCGTGCCCGCCCCGGTCACCAGCTGGGCGCCGGTGTCGGCGCCGCCCTGGTAGCTCTCCCCTGCCGACTTGAAGGTCGGGCTCGACAGCGGGTCGACCGGCAGGAGGGCCACGTCCACGCGGGGCACGACTCCGTCGGTGATGTCGGCGGTGTAGCCGAGGGTCGCCGAGTCCGATCCGAGCGGCGGGAACAGCGTCATCGTGTAGGACATCGTCGTCCCGCCGGCGCCGTCACCGGCGGTGCTGGCACCACCGGGGTCGACGTTGGTGAAGTTCGACGGGGCCGTGGTCGTCAGCGACCCGACCATCGGCACCGGGACGTCGACGGTCTTGGTGACCGTGCCACCGCTGCCGTCGGCGACGGTGACGTCCTGCTTGGTGCTGGTCTTGTTCGTGACGACGAACTTGACGGCCAGCTTGCCGCTCTTGCCGACGACGTCGCCGGGCGAGACCTTCTTGCCGTCGAGGGTGTACTCGGTGGTGACCGACACCGGCAGCGTGCCGGTGAAGTTGCTCACCGACCGGTAGTGCTTGGTGCCGTCGACGGTGGTCTTGACGATCTGCTCGCCGTCCTTGACCTCGAACCCGCGGAAGCCGTCGATGTTGCGCAGACCGTCGGTCGAGACCGGGTTCTTCAGGTCGACCGAGCCGTGTCCGGAGAGCGCAAGCTGCTCGTAGACCCGCTTGCTCTGGATGTCGCCGGAGGCGGACATGTACACCTGGATGGTCTCGGTGTTGACGACCTTGACGCTGCCCGAACCGGACCCGCTGTCGGCGGCAAACACCGGAGCCGTGGCCAGGCCCGCGAGGGCGACCACTCCGGTGATCGCGCCGAAGCGTCGGAGGACCCGTGCGTGCGTGGCGGTCACTTGGCCGACTCCTTCAGAAGAGCGTCGAGGGCCGTGTGGTCCTGGTCGCGGACGGGCAGCTGCTGGGCATCGCCGGCGTCCGGCGCGTGCTTGCGCGGCGTGGTCTGCGGGGCTCCTCCGGTCAGTGGCGCGACCAGGGCGCCGGCCACGAATCCGAGGGCGACGTTGAACGCCATCGTCGTGGCCGTGCTCAACGAGGTCGAGAGGATCTCCGGCGGTGCAGCGTTGTAGGTGAACTCGTAGGCACCGGCGAATGCGCCCGCACCGAGGATCACCGTCCACAACGCAATGCGGTTGGCACTGAGTGCCGAGACCGCGACGCACAGCATCACCACGACACCGACCGCGACAGCGCGTCCGGTCGAGGTGTCCGGCATCAGGTCGGCCCGGAACAGATAACCGGCCCACCCGATCAGGAAGCCGGCCGAGAAGCCGGCGAGCCTGGTCAGCGGCGTGTGATCCGGCACCAGGGCGATCACGGTGCCCATGGCGGCACCGAGCATCGCGACCGACTCCAGGTCGAGGTCCAGTACGGAACCAGCCTTGACCGCGAACATCGCGACCAGGGCCAGCACGGCACCGGCGTACAGAGTATTCCTACGCATGGCTGCGCCTTCCCTCCCACTACGAGCGTCCCGTGCGGCCTCCCAACCGCAGAACCGGGACGTCTGCGCCACAATCGGCACATCCCAGACGGAGTGTGCCATATCTAGCCGGCATTCAGGCCCTCGGACGGGAAAAGGTGCGGCCCCGACACCAAACCGTGCCCGAGCGGCCTGTCGACCGGTCCAAAAGGACCATCGGACGCAGGACCTTCGGCTCTGGCAGCCCGCCGCCGGAGCGAATCGGTCCCGGTCGGTCCGTCGGGTGCGGGCAGCTCCGGGCGCACGCATAGGGTGTGCGTCGTGAGTGCCGACGCCCCTCGACCCGCGGGGTCGACGACGCCGCGCGTGCCCGGCAGCATGCTGCGCGGTCCCGGGGCGATCGCCGTGGCGATGGCGGTCATGAACGTCACGACGTACGGCTTCACCATCATCGCCGCCCGCGTGCTCGGTCCGAAGTCGTACGGCGCCCTGGCGTCGCTCCTGGCGACGCTCCTGGTGATCGGCGTGCTGCAGCTGAGCTTCCAGGCGACGGCCGCGCGGCGCATCTCCGCCGATCCCGAGCACGTGGCACAGATCGAGAAGACGGTCCTCGGGGTGACCTACCGGGCATCCTTCGCCCTCGGCGTGGTGCTCCTGGTCCTCACTCCGCTCGTCAACCGCGTGCTCAAGCTCGACAGCCTCACCACGGCCGCCCTCGTCGCCGTGGCGGCGGTCCCCCTCACGATCATGGGTGGACAAGCGGGCGTGCTCCAGGGCGAGCGCCGCTGGTGGCCGCTCGCGGTCATGTACGTCGCGAGCGGGCTGCCGCGTCTGGTGATCGGCACCGCTCTCATCCTCTGGCACGCCGACGAGACCAGCGCGATGCTCGGCGTCACCCTGGGGGCGATCCCGCCGGTGGTCCTCGGCTGGTGGGCCCTGCGCCGCGACCGGGTGCCGGGCGTGACCAGCGAGAAGCACGGCCTGCGGCTGGTGATGAAGGAGGTCCTGCACAACTCGCAGGCGCTGCTGGCCTTCTTCGCGCTGTCGAACGCCGACGTGATCGTGGCCCGCAACGTGCTCCCCGAGCACGACGCCGGGCTGTACGCCGGTGGGCTGATCCTCACCAAGGCGGTCCTGTTCCTGCCGCAGTTCGTGATCGTCGTCGCGTTCCCGTCGATGGCGACCGCCGACGAGCGCCGTGGCGCCCTGACGCGCAGCCTCGCCGTCGTGGCCGGCCTGGGCGTCTGCGCGACCCTGGGAGCGCTGCTGGTCAAGAACCTCGCGCTCGTCTTCGTCGGCGGCGACGAGTACCGCGAGATCGCCTCGACGCTGTGGGTGTTCGCGATCCTCGGCACGGCGCTGTCGATGCTGCAGCTGCTGGTCTACTCCGTGCTCGCTCGGCAGGGCCGGCGGCCCGTCTACCTGGTCTGGGCTGCGTTCGTGACCGTCGTCGGCGTCGGCTACTTCCTCGGCTCGCTGGACGCGCTCATCACCCTGGTCGTCGTCACCGACGTCGTGCTCCTCGCCCTGCTGCTTGCGCTCAGCCTCTACAGCCTGCCGCGGGACGCCCAGGCGGACGAACCCGCCGCCTGACTAGTGCGCTGCGTCGTGCCAGCTGCGACCGGTGCCGACCGACACGTCGAGCGGCACGGTGAGGTCGGCCGCTGCCGCCATCTGCTTGCGGACCAGCGACTCGAGGTCCGCGCGCTCCCCCGCGGCGACCTCGAAGACGAGCTCGTCGTGGACCTGCAGCAGCATCCGTGAGGCGAGACCCGCATCGCGAACGGCCCTGTCGACGTTGAGCATCGCGACCTTGATGATGTCGGCCGCCGACCCCTGGATCGGGGCGTTGAGAGCCATCCGCTCGGCCATCTCGCGGCGCTGACGGTTGTCGCTGGTGAGGTCGGGGAGGTAGCGCCGCCGCCCCATGATCGTCTCGGTGAAGCCGGTGCGGCGGGCCTCGTCGACGACGCCCGCGAGGTAGTCGCGGATGCCGCCGAAGGTCTCGAAGTACTCGTCCATGAGCCCGCGGGCCTCGGTGGTGTCGATCTTGAGCTGCTGGGAGAGCCCGAACGCAGACAGGCCGTAGGCGAGCCCGTAGTTCATCGCCTTGATCTTCGCCCGCATCTCGCCGGTGACGGCCGACGGGTCGACGCCGAAGACCCGGGCCGCGGTGACCTGGTGGAAGTCGCGACCCGAGTTGAACGCCTCGATGAGGCCGACGTCCTCGGAGAGGTCGGCCATGATCCGCATCTCGATCTGGCTGTAGTCGGCGGTGAGCAGCTCGTCGTACGCCTGGCCCCCGACGGCCGGGCCGACGACGAACGCCTGCCGGATCCGGCGACCCTCCTCGGTGCGCACGGGGATGTTCTGCAGGTTGGGGTCGGTGCTGGACAGTCGGCCGGTGGCGGCGATCAGCTGGTTGAACGTCGTGTGGATCCGCCCGTCGGGCGCGACCGTCTTGAGCAGGCCCTCGACGGTCTGCCGCAGTCGCGACACGTCGCGGTGGCGCAGGAGGTGCTGCAGGAAGGGGTGCTCGGTCTTCTCGAAGAGCCCGACGAGCGCGTCGGCGTCGGTGGTGTAGCCGGTCTTGGTGCGCTTGGTCTTCGGCATGCCGAGCTCGTCGAAGAGCACCGCCTGGAGCTGCTTGGGTGAGCCGAGGTTGATCTCGCGGCCGATCACCTCGTAGGCGTCGTTGGCGGCCTCGCGGACGGCGTCGGCGAACTCCGACTCCAGGTCGGTCAACAGCTCCTGGTCGACGGCGATGCCGACCTGCTCCATGCCGACCAGCACCTCGACGAGCGGCAGCTCGATGTCGTGCAGCAGCCGGGTGCCGCCTCGCTCCTCGAGCTCGCCCTGGAGCGCCACGGCGAGGTCGATGACAGCACGGGCGTGCAGCATCGCCGTCTCGGCGACCTCGTCGCCGGTCTCGAAGAGGAGGCCCTGGTCGTCGCCGGTCTCCTGCCTCAGCTCTCGCTTGAGGTGACGAAGGGTGAGGTCGGCAAGGGCGTAGGAGCGCTGGTCGGGCGCCACGAGGTAGGCCATCATCGCGGTGTCGGTCGCGAGCCCGGCGACGCGCCAGCCGTGGGCGCGCAGCGCCAGCAACGGCCCGTTGGCGTCGTGGACGATCTTGGGCCGGGTCGGGTCGGCGAGCCAGTCAGCCAGAGCGGTGTCGTCGTCGGGCGTCAGGGTGCTGACATCGACGTACGCCGCCTGCCCGTCGGCCCGCGCGAACGCCAGGCCGTCGAGCCGACCGGTGCCCGAGCCCCAGCTGCCGCGCAGGTGCAGGCCGACCGGCTCGGAGTCGAGGTCTGCCAGCCACGCGGCGAGCTTGCCTGGGGCGACGGTCTGACCGGCCAGGTCGAAGCCGGCCTCGGCGAGCGGCTCCTCGGCCGGGGCGAGCGTGTCGAGGATGCGGGTGCGCAGGTCTCCGCGGAACTCGAGCTCGTCGAGCAGCTCGAGAGCCCCCTGGCGGTCCCACTCCCCGAGCCCGAGGTCGGCCGGGCCGATCTCCAGCGGCAGGTCGCAGACCAGCGCGTTGAGCTGCCGGTTGCGGATCACGTCGTCGAGGTGCTCCCGCAGCGACTCACCCTTCTTGCCGGTGATCTCCTCGGCGTGCGCGATCACGTTGTCCAGGCCGTCGAACTGGTTGATCCACTTCGCCGCGAAACCGGCCCCGACGCCCGGCACGCCCGGAAGGTTGTCGGAGGTCTCCCCGACGATCGCGGCGAGCTCGGGGTAGCGCGCGGGCGGCACGCCGTACTTCGCTTCCACCGCCGCGGGCGTCATGCGGGCGAGGTCGGAGACTCCCCGCATCGGGTAGAGCACGGTGGCGTCGTCGGTGACGAGCTGGAACGAGTCGCGGTCGCCCGAGAGGATCAGCACCTCCATGCCCTGGCTGAGCGCCTGGGTGGTGAGGGTGGCGATGATGTCGTCGGCCTCGTAGCCCGCGAAGGTCAGGTGCCGGATCCGGAAGGCGTCCAGCAGCCGCTGGACCAACGGGAGCTGGCTGCTGAACTCGTCGGGCGTCTTGTTGCGCTTGGCCTTGTACTCGGAGTACTGCTCCAGGCGGAAGGTCTGCCGCGAGAGGTCGAAGGCGACCGCCACATGGGTCGGCCGCTCGTCGCGCAGGACGTTGACCAGCATCGAGGTGAAGCCGTAGACCGCGTTGGTGTGCTGGCCGGTGACCGTGGAGAAGTTCTCCACGGGCAGCGCGAAGAAGGCGCGGTAGGCCAGCGAGTGGCCGTCGAGGAGCAGGAGGCGCGGACGGGCGGCGCCAGAGGTCGCGGGGGGCTGTGCAGGCACGTCCCGACCCTAATGGGTGCCCCCGACAGTGGCGTGACAGCACCAACCGGGAGGATGGGTTCCATGAGCACCGAACTCGACGTCGAGGAGTTCCTCGCGAAGATGCCGCAGGGCATGGGCGCCCTCAACGAGAAGCTGGGGATCGAGCTCCTCGAGATCTCGGCCGAACGGGTCGTGGCGACCATGCCGGTCTCCGGGAACACCCAGCCCTACGGGCTCCTCCACGGAGGCGCCTCCGTCGCGCTCGCCGAGACCCTCGGCTCCGTCGGCTCGGCGTTGCACGCTCTGCCCGACAAGCTGTCGGTCGGTGTCGACATCAACGCCACCCACCATCGCGCCGCCACCAGCGGCGTCGTCACCGGGACCGCGACGGCGATCCACCTGGGCCGCAGCTCCGCGGCGTACGAGGTGGTGATCACCGACGAGGACGGGCGGCGGGTGTGCACGTCGCGGATCACCTGCGCGCTGATCCCGGCGCAGAAGTACAGCTGAGGGCTACTCCGCGGAGTCGGGCAGCGACTGGCCCAGGCCACGCTGGGCGGTCCGGCGCTGGATGGAGCGGCGCTGGGCGAGCACCCGGCCCAGCTGGCGGCGCGCGTCGGGGCTGCGCATCACCTCCGGCGCGAGCTTGCGCCGCATCGACGCCGTTGTCGCGACCCGGATCGTGGCGGCCGTGCCGAGCCCGAGGCGCGCAAGGAAGCGGTTGGTGTCACGTGAGTTGCTGGTCGTGATCGCCGTGATGTGCGAGACGTCCTTCTCCTCGGCCCACGCCAGCGCTGCGTCGAGGAGCGCACGGGCGTAGCCCCGACGGCGGTGCTCGGGGTGCACGTGGAGGTACGACGTGTGGATCGCCGTGTCGCCGTGCAGCGGGCTCAGCGGCGCGCGCCTCAGATGCACGGACGCGACAAGACGGCCGTCGGCGAAGCCCACCAGCATCCGCTCGTCGGGGTCGGCCGCGATCTGGGCCAGCGACTTCGTCGCCTCGTCGACCGGTCGCGGCGTGTCGTCGTCGAGTCCGCGTCGGTCGTGCGCCCACAGGCGCAGCAGCTCCAGCACGTCCTCCGGACGTGCGTCTCGGACGTCAAGCGCGCAACGGGACATCGACGGCTCCTCCAACCCCCGTGGTGGTCCGACTGGTCAACGGCGCACACACTACGCCGCCGTAGGGTGCCGGGGTAAGCCCCCAGCAAGCACCGATGTGAGCGTGCTCATTGACTCGGGTCAGAGGTCTCCGCCGAGGTAGGCAGCCTTGACCGAGTCGTCGCCGGCGAGCTCGTGGCCGGTCCCGGAGCGGACGATCTCGCCCGTCTCGAGGATGTGGGCATTGTCGGACCGCTTGAGCGCCTGGGCAGCGTTCTGCTCCACGAGGAGCACCGTGGTGCCCTGCTGGTTGATCTCGGTGACGATCGTGAAGATCTGCTGGATCAGCTTGGGCGCGAGGCCCATCGACGGCTCGTCGAGCAGGAGCAGGCGCGGCTTGGCCATCAGGGCGCGGCCGATCGCCAGCATCTGCTGCTCGCCGCCGGACATGCTCCCGGCGGCCTGGCGCTCGCGCTCCTTCAGCCGGGGAAACAGGTCGAAGACCCGGTCGAGGTCGGACCGGTACGCCGCCGACTTGCGGTCCTTGCGCACGAAGGCACCCATGTCGAGGTTCTCCAGCACGGTCATGCCGGGAAAGCAGCCGCGCCCCTCGGGTGACTGACTGATGCCCATGAGCACACGCTCGAACGGACGGGCGTGGGTGATGTCCTTGCCGTCGAAGGTGATCGTGCCGGCCCTGACCTTGCGCAGGCCGGAGATCGTCTTGAGCGTCGTGGACTTGCCGGCACCGTTGGCGCCGATCAGTGACGTGACGGTGCCCTCCTCGACACCGAAGCTGATGTCCCGGATCGCCTCGATGTGCCCGTAGTTCACACAGAGGCCGTCCACCTCAAGAAGCATCTTCGTCTTCTTCCACTCCGAGGTACGCCGCGATCACGGCCGGGTTGTCGCGGATCTCCTCGGGCGCACCCTCGGCGATCTTCCGGCCGAACTCGAGGACCACGATCCGGTCCGTCACGCCCATGACCAGGCGCATGTCGTGCTCGATCAGCAGGACGGTGTAGCCCTGGTCGCGGACCTTGCGGATCAGGTCCATCAGCTTGACCTTCTCGGCCGGGTTGAAGCCCGCTGCCGGCTCGTCGAGGCAGAGCAGCTTCGGACCGGTGGCCATCGCCCTGGCGATCTCGAGGCGACGCTGGTCGCCGTACGAGAGGTTCGCGGCGAGCTCGTCGTGGCGTGCCGTGATCCCGACGATCTTCAGCAGCTCCTTGGCCCGTGTCGTCGACTCCTCCTCGGTGTGCCGGTGGCGAGGAGTGCGCAGCAGCGCGTCCCAGAAGCCGACCTTGCTGTGCGCGTCGGCGCCCACCATGACGTTCTCGAGCACGGTCATCGACTTGAACAGCCGGATGTTCTGGAACGTGCGGGCGATGCCGAGCTTGGTGATCTTGTGCCGCTTCAGCTTGGCCAGCGGAGCGCCGTCGAAGCGCACCTGCCCTGAGGTCGCCTGGTAGACGCCGGTCATCACGTTGAAGCACGTGGTCTTGCCGGCGCCGTTCGGTCCGATCAGGCCGAGGATCTCCCCCTCGCGGATGTCGAAGGTGACCGAGTCGAGCGCAGTCAGGCCACCGAACCTGATGGTGACGTCGTCCACCTCGAGCAGCTTGGCCGTGTCAGGCATCGACGGGTCCCTCCTCGAGCTGCTCGATCTCCGCTTCCATCATCTTCGCCCTGCGGGTGCGTCGCGGTGGCAGCAGGCCTTCAGGCCGCGTGATCGCGAGCACCGTCAACGCCAGCCCGAAGACCAGGAGCCGGTAGTCGGCGAAGTCACGGAAGCGTTCGGGCAGGTAGGCCACCAGGACGCCTCCGACCATCGCACCCCAGCGGTTGCCCGAGCCGCCGACGATCACGGCCGCCACGAAGAGGAACGAGGTCGCCAGCGGGAAGCTGTCGGGGCTGATGTAGCCGCTCTGGCTGCTGGCGTAGAACGCGCCGGAGAGACCGCCGATCGCCGCACCGAGGGCAAACGCCATCAGCTTGTACTTGAACGTCGGCACGCCCATCAGCTCGGCGGCGTCCTCGTCCTCGCGGGTCGCTTCCCAGGCCCGGCCGACCCGGCTGGCCTTGACCAGCCGGTCACCGAGCAGCACCACGATCAGCGCGGTCAGCAGCAGCCAGTAGTACGGGATCGCGTCGCGCGCACCGAAGACCAGGAAGTGGGTCGCGTGCTCGTGGTCGAGCGACGGTGTGATGCCGTTCCACTCGAGGCGCGGGATCGCGAACAAGCCGCCCGGGTCGAACGGCGGCTTCGGCGCCGGGCCGATGGTGTTCGGGTGGTTGATGTCCTTGATGCCTGCCGAGGCGCCCAGCCACTCGATGTTCTTCACGCAGATCCGGATGATCTCACCGAACCCGAGGGTGACGATGGCGAGGTAGTCACCGCGGACCCGCAGCGTCGGGGCCCCGAGGATCACACCGGTGAGCATCGTCACCGCGACCGCCACCGGCAGTGCCAGGAAGAACGGCCAGGCCCAGTGGTACGACGTGAGCACGCCGGTCGTGTAGGCACCGACCGCGTAGAAGCCGATGTAGCCGAGGTCGAGCAGGCCGGCGTACCCGATGACGATGTTGAGACCAAGGGCGATCAGTGCGTACGCGGCGCACGCGAACATGACCCCGCCGAAGTCGATCCGGTCGGTGGCGATCAGCGGCGGCCGCACGAGCGGCAGTGCGTAGACGAAGAGCGCAAACGCGAGCACCAGCACGACCTTGTAGAGCCTCGGCAGCGCGTTGTAGCGGTCGATGACGCCGTCCCACCACAGGCCGAGCCTGAAGAGCGGGTTGGTGGGCGCGCTCACCGGAGGAGTCGGCGTAGTCGTCATGCGCGCGCCTTTCCGAGTGCCTCGCCGAGCAGGCCCGACGGCCGGACGAGCAGGATGAGGACGAGCAGGACGAAGGCCACGACGTCCTTCCACTCGGACCCGAACACGGCCGATCCCCAGTTCTCCATGACGCCGAGCAGGAGCCCGCCGAGCAGCGCGCCCCGCAGGTTGCCGATGCCGCCCATGACGGCGGCGGTGAAGGCCTTGACGCCGAGGAGGAAGCCGGCGTTCTGACGGGTGGACCCGATCTTCATCATGTAGAGCGTCGCTGCGGCGCCGGCCATCAGGCCGCCTACCAGGAAGGTCACCTGCACCACGCGCGTCGAGTTCACGCCCATCAGCGCGGCTGCCTCCGGATCCTGGGCCACCGCCCGGATGCCGCGGCCGAACTTGGTGCGCCGGACGAAGATGTCGAGGGCGAACATCATGACGAGCGCCGCGACGACGACGACGAGGTCGACGTCGGTGACGGAGTAGCCACCGATGTGGAACAGCCCGTGTGGCTGGATCGAGACGGGGTTGGAGTACACGTCGCGCGCCTTGTTCGGCGCGACGTAGTTGGCGAGGTTGTCGTCGAGGCCGAACCACTTCGCGAACCGGTCGCGGAGACCCATCGCCTCGGCGAGTGCGAACGAGGCACCGATCGCCGAGATCAGGGCGATCAGCTTCGGGGCGTTCTTGTTGATGAGAGGTCGGTAGGCGAAGCGTTCGACCAGGAGGGCTATCGCCGCCGACATGAGCATGGCCGCGACCAGCGCGACCAGCAGTATGGGGACCGCCCTTCCCAGGCTCCAGGACGCGTCACCGGTGCCGTGCAGGAGGACGAACGTCCACGCGACGGCGAAGGTCCCGTACATGAAGACCTCGGAGTGCGCGAAGTTGATCAGCTGGAGGACGCCGTACACCATCGTGTAGCCCAGCGCGACGAGCGCGTAGATCGCACCGATGACGAGTCCGCCGACCGTGAAGTCGAGGAAGTTGTTGAAGTTGCCGAAAAGCGCGCCGAGGTCCAACGGAGTCCTCTCACCAGGGTGATCGGTTGCGGCCGGGAGTCGCCTCCCGGCCGCAACCTATCGGAGTGCTGCAGACGGGCCTCGGTTACTTGATCGCCTCGGGGTTGTCGACGTCGAGCTTGCCGTCGGCCACCTTGTAGACGTAGATGGTCGACTGCTTGATGTCACCCTTGTCATCGAACGCGATCGGGCCGCTCGCACCGTCGCCGGTGTAGCTGCCGATGAACGCGTTGATGTCCTTGGCGTTGTCCTTCCCGGCGGCCAGTGCTGCCAGGAAGATGTTGGTCGCGTCGTACGCCTGGGTGGCGTACAGACCCGACGCGGCGAAGCCGGCCGGAGCCGGTCCGGCCGGGGCGGAGAGGAGCGCGCCGTTCGCTGCCGCGGCACCCGCGACCTTGACGAAGTTCGGGTCCTCGGAACCGTCACCGGACATGAACTTGCCGGTGAAGCCACCCTGGCGCAGCTGCTTGGCCAGCAGACCGGCCTCGGTGTAGTAGCCGCCGTAGAACACGGCGTCGGCACCCGATGCCTTGACCTTGGTGACCACGGCCGACATGTCGGTCTGGCCCACCGAGATCTGGTCGGAGGCGACGGCCGCCGCACCGAGCGAGGACTTCACCTTGCCGGCGAGGCCCTTGCTGTAGTCCTGGCCGTCGTCGATCACGTAGACCTTCTTCGCGCCGGCCGTCTCGGTCAGGTACTTGGCGTCGGCCGCACCCTGGGCGTCGTCGTTGCCGATCACGCGGTGCCAGGTCGTCCAGCCCTGCTGGGTGATGGTGACGTTGGTCGCCGAGGGAGAGATCGACGGGAGGCCCGCCTCGAAGAACGTCTTGCCGGTGGCCAGCGACTCACCCGAGAAGCCCGGGCCGATCAGGCCGAAGATCGAGTCGTCGTTGATGACCTGGGTCGCCAGGGCCGGCGCCTTGTCCGGGCTGCCCTGCGAGTCGAAGGTCTTCAGGCTGATCTTGCAGTCGGCGTTCTTGTCGTTGTACTGCTTGAGCGCCAGGTTGATGCCGTTGACCATGTTCTGGCCGAGAGCACCGGCGTCACCAGTCAGCGCTCCGAGGAACGCGAGGTTCTTGCCGCACAGGGCGCTCTTGCTGCCGCCGTTGTCGCCGGTCGTTCCCTTGTTGTTGTCGTTCGACGAACCACAGGCACTCAGGGTGAGCGCAGCGACGCCGGCGAGCGCAGCGAACGCGCGCAGGGACTTCTTGGAACGGATCATCTTTCCTCCGTTGTCGGGGTGGATGCGATCGAACTCTTCGACACGATCACGGGTTGTGCGGGACGCTAGCACCACGGGATCGACGAAGGAGCGAAGCGATCCGGTCGATTCTGACCGTTGCGAAGTTGTGACCGCAATGGGCAGATTCGGGAACTTCCGGGTCTGGTTTCGGGTCCGATCCGTCTAGCGCAGGTCGACGCCGTGCTCCACGACACCGTCGGCGACTTCACGCATTGACAGGCGCAGGTCCATCGCTGTCTTCTGGATCCAGCGGAAGGCGTCGGGCTCGCTGAGGCCCAGCTGCTCCTGAAGGACGCCCTTCGCCCGGTCGACCACCTTGCGCGTCTCGAGGCGCTCGCTCAGGTCCGCGACCTCTGCCTCGAGCTGCTGCAGCTCGGCGAACCGGCTCACCGCCATCTCGATCGCCGGCATCAGGTCGGACTTGCCGAACGGCTTGACCAGGTAGGCCATCGCCCCTGCGTCGCGCGCACTCTCGACGAGGTCGCGCTGGCTGAAGGCGGTGAGCATCACGACCGGTGCGATCCGCTGCGACGCGATCTGCTGCGCTGCCGCGATGCCGTCCAGGCGCGGCATCTTCACGTCCAGGATGACGAGGTCGGGCCGGAGCTCCTCGGCGCGCGCGACCGCCTGTTCGCCGTCCTCGACGGCCGCCACCACGTCATACCCCTCCTCGGCGAGCATCTCGCCGAGGTCCATCCGGATCAGCGCCTCGTCCTCCGCGATGATGACGCGGCGGCTCGGCGCGCTGGCGGACGTGCTCTCCTGGCTCACCGGCACAGGCTATCGAGAGGCGCTCGGGTACCGTATGCACGCCCCAGCCGGGTTGGCGGAATCGGCAGACGCGATGGTCTCAAACACCATTGTCCGAAAGGACGTGTGGGTTCAAGTCCCACACCCGGCACGCTTGTCGGTGGCCCATTCGATCATCGAGGCATGGTCCATATCAGGCCGCTCGAGACGGTGGAGAGCGCTTTGCGAGCGTCCGACGCCGGCATGCGTGACGCCGACAACGCAGCACTCCATGGAGTGACCATCAAGACGATCCGTCGGTGGCGGCGCGACTACCAGCGGCGCGGCAAGCGTCGTGGCGGGCTCAGCAACTCGGTGCCGTGTCCGCGCTGCGACGGTGCCGTACTGGATGAGCAGGCGTACTCGGAGCTCTTCGGCTGGTATCTGGGCGACGGGACCATCACTGTTCTCAGAAGAGGGATCTTCGGCCTGCACGTGTTCAATGACAGCAGGTACGTCGTCCTCAACCAGCACGTGCTCGAGCTGATGCGCAGGGTGAAGCCAGGTGGTAGTCCGTCCACGCGCAGGACAAGCTGCACCATCATCACGTCCTGGTGGAAGCACTGGCCGTGCCTGTTCCCCCAGCACGGTCCGGGTTACAAGCACACCAGGCGCCTGCGCATGGAGGATTGGCAGCGCGACATCGTCGAGGCGTACCCGGCCGACTTCCTGCGCGGCCTGTTCCACTCCGACGGTTGCCGTGTGAACAACTGGGCGACCCGGACCGTCGCTGGCGAGAAGAAGCGCTACGACTACCCGCGCTGGCAGTTCACGAACATGTCGCCCGAGATCATGCGTTGGTGCGGCGAGGCCCTGGACCTGCTCGAGATCCCGTGGCGTCGGTCGAACCACAAGACCTTGTCGGTCTCGACCCGTGCCGCGGTGGCCAGGCTCGACGAGCTCATCGGTCTCAAGTCCTAGGGTGATCGGGTGCTTCTCGGCCCGGACGATCCC
Organism: Propionibacteriales bacterium; assembly: GCA_019510315.1. Classification (GTDB taxonomy): domain Bacteria; phylum Actinomycetota; class Actinomycetes; order Propionibacteriales; family Nocardioidaceae; genus Marmoricola. The sequence goes on along the minus strand of JAEKKP010000089.1, from coordinate 23,964 downwards.
GTCGGCTTCCTGCCCCGGCGGATCGTGATCAACGGCGCGTCGGGTGCCGGCAAGAGCACCGTGGCCAGAACCCTCGCGGCGCGGCTCGACCTGCCGTACACGGAGATCGACTCGCTCTACCACGGGCCGGGCTGGACTGCCCGCGAGACGTTCCTCGACGACGTCGGCGCAGTCGCCGCCGGTGAGCGCTGGGTCATCGAGTGGCAGTACGACGCGGCGCGACCGCTGCTGCTCGACCGGTGCGACCTGATGGTCTGGCTCGACCTCCCGCGCAGGGTGACCACGTGGCGCGTGACCCGGCGTACCGTGCGGCGCCGGGTGCGACGCGAGCGGCTCTGGAACGGCAACCTCGAAGGGCCGCTCCGGCGGGTCCTGACCGACCCTGAGCAGATCATCCGGTGGGCGTGGTCCTCACACCCCGCGGCAGCGGCGCGGATCGCCGACGTCCAGCGCCGACGGCCCGAGCTGGCGGTCGTCCGGCTCCGCAGCGCCGCGGAGGTCCGGCGATGGCTCGACCGCCTCAGCGGGGTCGGCGGTACGCCGGAGCGACCTCGTTGATCGCGTCGCCCATCCGGTGGATCCGCAGCGCGTTGGTCGAGCCGGGGATGCCCGGAGGACTCCCGGCGATGATCACCACGAGGTCGCCCTCCTCGACGCGGCCGATCGCGAGCAGCTGCTCGTCGACCTGGCGCACCATCTCGTCGGTGTGCTCGACGGAGACGGTCTTGAAGGTCTCGACGCCCCAGGTCATCGCGAGCTGGGAGCGCACCTGGGCCTCGGGGGTGAACGCGAGCACCGGGATCGAGCCGCGGTAGCGCGCCAGCCGGCGGGCCGAGTCACCGCTCTGGGTGAAGGCGACGAGGTACTTCGCGCCGACTCGTTCGGCAACCTCCGCCGCCGCCTTGGCGATCACGCCGCCGCGGGTCTTCGGCTGCCAGTCGATCGCGGCCATGTTGCTGAGCTCGTGGTGCTCGGTCGAGGTGATGATCCGGGCCATCGTCCGGACGGTCTCGATGGGGTACTCCCCCACACTGGTCTCGCCGGACAGCATCACCGCGTCGGCACCGTCGAGAACGGCGTTCGCGACGTCGGAGGCCTCGGCACGGGTCGGCGTCGGGTTGCTGATCATCGTCTCGAGCATCTGCGTCGCGACGATCACCGGCTTGGCGTTGCGGCGTGCCTTCTCCACGACGCGCTTCTGCAGGAACGGCACGTCCTCAAGGGGGCACTCCACGCCGAGGTCGCCACGGGCGACCATGAAGCCGTCGAACGCCTTCACGACCTCGTCGAGGTTGTCGATCGCCTGCGGCTTCTCGATCTTCGCGATCACGGGCAGCAGCACGCCCTCCTCGCGCATGACCTGGCGGACGTCCTCGACGTCCTTGGCCGAGCGCACGAACGACAGCGCGATGAAGTCGACGGTGAGGTGCAGCGCCCAGCGGAGATCCTCGATGTCCTTCTCCGACATCGCCGGGACGCTCACCGGGACACCCGGCAGGTTGATGCCCTTGTGGTCGCTGACCCGGCCGCCGACGACGACCGTGGTGTGCACCTCGGTGCCCTCGACCGCGGTCACCCGCAACCGGACCTTGCCGTCGTCGATGAGGATCTGGTCGCCCTCGTGCACGTCACCGGGGAGGCCGTCGTACGTCGTCGGAGCGATCTCGTTGTCGCCGGCGATGTCGCGGGTGGTGATGGTGAACGACTGGCCGGTCTGCAGCCGGGTGCTGCCCTGGGCGAACCAGCCGAGGCGGATCTTCGGGCCCTGGAGGTCGGCGAAGATGCCGACGCCGTGCCCGGTCTCGTCCGAGGCCTCGCGCACCATGCGGTAGACCGCCTCGTGCTCGGCATGGGTGCCGTGGCTCAGGTTCAGCCGGGCGACGTCCATCCCGGCGTCCACGAGAGCACGGATGCTCTCCTTCGTCGACGTGGCCGGCCCGAGGGTGCACACGATCTTTGCTCTACGCACGGAACGACCCTAGCCGGAATCGACTTGAACGATCCAATTACCCACCAGTACACCTGGGCGAGTCGCTCGGGAAGCCGAATTCAGACCGCGAGCGGCCGTTCGCTCGGCGGGATCGGCGCCGGCAGCGTGGTCGCCCCGGTGAGGAACGTGTCCACCGCCGCGGCCGCCGCACGACCCTCCGCGATCGCCCAGACGATCAGCGACTGACCCCGGCCCGCGTCACCGGCGACGAAGACACCGTCGACCGTCGTGGCGTAGCTCGCGTCGCGCACGATGTTGCCGCGCTCGTCGAGCTCGACGCCGAGCTGCTCGACCAGCCCCTCGCGTTCGGGGCCGACGAAGCCCATCGCGAGCAGCACCAGCTCGGCGGGGATCTCGTGCTCGGTGCCCTCGATCGGCTGGAACTTCTCGTCGACCTCCACCAAGCGCAGCGCGCGCACGTTGCCCTGCTCGTCGGCGAGGAACTCCTGCGTCGACACCGAGTACACCCGCTCGCCACCCTCCTCGTGGGCCGAGGAGACGCGGAAGGTCATCGGGTACGTCGGCCAGGGCTGGTGCGGCGGCCGGTCCTCGCCCGGGCGCGGCATGATCTCCAGCTGGGTGATCGACTTCGCTCCCTGCCGGGTCGCCGTACCGAGGCAGTCGGCGCCGGTGTCGCCGCCACCGATGATCACGACGTGCTTGCCGTCGGCCCGGATCTGCCCCTCGACCGTCTCGCCGAGCGATGCCCGGTTGGACTGCGGGAGGTACTCCATCGCCTGGTGGATGCCGCCGTGCTCGCGTCCGGGCACCGGCAGGTCGCGCGCGATCGTCGAGCCCACGGCGAGCACCACGGCGTCGTACCGGTCGCGCAGGTCGTGGCCGGTCAGGTCTCCGCCCACGTCGACGCCGGCCCGGAAGACAGTGCCTTCGCGCCGCATCTGCTCGAGGCGCCGGTCGAGGACCTTCTTCTCCATCTTGAACTCAGGGATGCCGTAGCGCAGCAGCCCGCCGATCTTGTCGGCGCGCTCGTAGACCGCAACCGTGTGGCCGGCGCGCGTGAGCTGCTGCGCCACCGCGAGCCCGGCCGGGCCGGACCCGATCACCGCGACCGTCTTGCCGGAGAGCCACTCCGGCGCCTCGGGGCGCACGTTGTGGGACTCCCAGGCGCGGTCGATGATCGCCACCTCGACGTTCTTGATCGTCACGGCGGGCTGGTTGATGCCGAGCACGCAGGCGGTCTCGCACGGCGCCGGGCACAGCCGTCCGGTGAACTCCGGGAAGTTGTTGGTCGCGTGCAGCCGCTCGATCGCTGCGTCCCAGTCGTCACGCCAGACCAGGTCGTTCCACTCCGGGATGATGTTGCCCAGCGGGCAGCCCTGGTGGCAGAACGGGATGCCGCAGTCCATGCAGCGGCCGGCCTGCGTGCGGATGATCGGCAGCAGCGCGCGGCCGGGCCCACCGGGGTAGACCTCGTTCCAGTCCTCGACGCGCTCCTCGACCGGACGCCGCTCGGCGACCTCGCGGTCGTGCTTCAAGAACCCCTTGGGATCAGCCATGCAGCACCTCCATGATCCGCGCGGCGGTCTCGTCCTCGTCGAGGCCCTCCTCGAGGGCCTCCTCGCGCGCCTGGAGCACGCGCTTGTAGTCGCTCGGCATCACCTCGGTGAACCGGCTGAGCGACGCCGGCCAGTTCGCCAGCAGTGCCTCGGCGACCGGCGACTCGGTCTCCTCGAAGTGCCGGCGCACGAGCAGCTCCAGCTCGTCGGCCGCCTTGCCCTCCACCTTGGCGAGCTCGACGAGCTCGCCGTTGACGCGGCCCTCGACGAGGTCCAGGACGTAGGCGACGCCACCGCTCATGCCGGCAGCGAAGTTGCGGCCGGTCGCGCCGAGCACCGCGACGGCGCCCCCGGTCATGTACTCGCAGCCGTGGTCACCGACACCCTCGACGACGGCCGTGACGCCGGAGTTGCGCACGCAGAACCGCTCTCCCGCCTGGCCGCGGAGGAAGATCTCGCCCGCCGTGGCGCCGTACGCGATCGTGTTGCCGGCGATGATCTGCTCCTCGGCGGCGAAGGTCGCGGCGCGGTCGGGTCGCACGATGATCCGCCCGCCGGAGAGACCCTTGCCGACGTAGTCGTTGGCGTCGCCCTCGAGCCGCAGGGTCACGCCGCGTGGCAGGAACGCGCCGAACGACTGACCGGCCGAGCCCACCAGGGTCAGGTCGATCGTGCCCGGCGGCAGCCCCTCGGCGCGGTAGCGCTTGGTCACCTCGTGGCCGAGCATCGTGCCCACGGTGCGGTTCACGTTGCGGATGCGGAGCTGCGCCCGCACCGGCTCGCCGTGCTCCAGCGCCGGCCCGCAGATCTCGATCAGCTCGTTGTCGAGCGCCTTCTCGAGGCCGTGGTCCTGGCCGATGGTGTTGTGCAAGGAAGCGCCTTCGGGCAGCTCGGGCACGTGGAAGATCGGCGCGATGTCGAGGCCCGCCGCCTTCCAGTGCCGTACGGCGCGCTCGGCGTCCAGCGCCTCGGCGTGGCCGACGGCTTCCTCCAGCGAGCGGAAGCCGAGCTCGGCAAGGAGCTCCCGGACCTCCTGGGCGATGTACTCGAAGAAGTTCACGACGAACTCCGGCTTGCCGGAGTACCGCTCGCGGAGCACGGGGTTCTGCGTGGCCACACCTACTGGGCAGGTGTCGAGGTGGCAGACGCGCATCATGACGCAGCCCGACACGACGAGCGGCGCGGTCGCGAAGCCGTACTCCTCGGCACCGAGCAGCGCGGCGATGACGACGTCACGGCCGGTCTTGAGCTGGCCGTCGGTCTGCACGACGATCCGGTCGCGCAGCCCGTTGAGCAGCAGGGTCTGCTGGGTCTCGGCCAGGCCGAGCTCCCAGGGACCGCCCGCGTGCTTGAGCGACGTGAGCGGGGACGCGCCCGTGCCGCCGTCGTGCCCGGAGATCAGGACGACATCGGCGTGCGCCTTCGACACACCCGCGGCAACCGTCCCGACGCCGACCTCGGCGACGAGCTTCACGTGCACCCGCGCCTGCGGGTTGGCGTTCTTCAGGTCGTGGATCAGCTGCGCGAGGTCCTCGATCGAGTAGATGTCGTGGTGCGGCGGCGGCGAGATCAGGCCCACCCCGGGTGTGCTGTACCTGGTCTTGGCGATCCACGGGTAGACCTTGTTGCCGGGCAGCTGGCCGCCCTCGCCGGGCTTGGCACCCTGGGCCATCTTGATCTGGATGTCGTCGGAGTTGGTGAGGTACTCCGAGGTCACGCCGAACCGGCCGGACGCGACCTGCTTGATCGACGACCGGCGCTCCGGGTCGTAGAGCCGGTCGGCGTCCTCGCCGCCCTCGCCGGTGTTGGACTTGGCGCCGAGGCGGTTCATCGCGATCGCGAGCGTCTCGTGCGCCTCCTGCGAGATGGACCCGTAGGACATCGCGCCGGTGGAGAACCGCTTGACGATCGCGGAGACGGGCTCGACCTCCTCGATCGGGATCGGGGTGCGGCCGAGCTCGGCGGGGTCCTTGAACTTGAACAGCCCGCGCAGCGTCATCAGCTTCTCGGCCTGCTCGTCGACGAGCTTGGTGTACTGCTTGAACACGTCGTAGCGACCGCTTCGCGTCGCGTGCTGCAGGCGGAAGACAGTGTCGGGGTTGAACAGGTGCAGCTCGCCCTCGCGGCGCCACTGGTACTCCCCACCGATCGCGAGGTCGCGGTGGGCGGGCGCGATGCCGTCGACCGGGTACGCCGCCCGGTGCCGGCGCGCGACCTCCTCGGCGATCGTGTCCAGACCCACCCCGCCGAGCTTGGAGGTGGTGCCGGTGAAGTACTTGTCCACCAGCTCCTGCGAGAGGCCGAGCGCCTCGAAGATCTGTGCGCCCGTGTAGGAGGCCACCGTGGAGACGCCCATCTTGGACATCACCTTGAGCACGCCCTTGCCCAGCGACTTGACGAGGTTGCGGACCGCCACGTCGGGCTCGGTCTTGACGTAGAACCCGTCGCGGGCGAGGTCCTCGACCGTCTCCATCGCGAGGTAGGGGTTGACCGCCGCGGCGCCGTACCCGATGAGGGTCGCGACGTGGTGGACCTCGCGGACGTCGCCGGCCTCGACGATGAGGCCGACCTGTGTGCGGGTCTTCTCACGCACGAGGTGGTGGTGGACCGCGGCTGTCATCAGCAGCGACGGGATCGGCGCGTTGACCGCGTCGGAGTGCCGGTCGGACAGCACGATGATCCGGGCGCCCTGACCGATCGCGTCCGAGACCTCGGCGCAGATCTCGTCGAGCCGCCGGGCCAGCGCGACTCCCCCGCCGGCGACCTCGTAGAGGCCACGGGAGACGTGCGTGATGAAGCCCGGCATGTCGCCGTCGCGGTTGATGTGCCGGATCTTCACCAGCTCGTCGTTGGTGATCACCGGGAACGGCAGCACCACCTGGCGGCAGGACGCGGGCGTCGGCTCCATCAGGTTGGCCTCGGGGCCGATCGTGCCGTTGAGGCTGGTGACCAGCTCCTCACGGATCGCGTCCAGCGGCGGGTTGGTCACCTGGGCGAAGAGCTGGGCGAAGTAGTCGAACAGCATCCGGGGGCGGTCGGAGAGGACAGCCACGGGCGTGTCGGTGCCCATCGAGCCGATCGGCTCGGCCCCGGTGTTCGCCATCGGCGTCAGCAGGATCCGCAGCTCCTCCTCGGAGTAGCCGAAGATCTGCTGGCGCCGGGTCACCGAGGCGTGGCTGTGGATCACGTGCTCCCGCTCGGCGATGTCACCGAGCTTGATGAGGCCGGCGTGCAGCCACTCGTCGTACGGGTGCTCGGCGGCCAGCGCCGACTTGATCTCCTCGTCCTCGATGATCCGGTGCTCCTCGGTGTCGACGAGGAACATCCGGCCCGGCTGGAGCCGGCCCTTGCGGACGATCGTGGCCGGGTCGAGGTCGAGTACGCCGACCTCGCTGGCCAGCACGACGAGCCCGTCGTCGGTGACCCAGTAGCGGCTCGGTCGCAGGCCGTTGCGGTCGAGCACGGCGCCGACCTGGGTGCCGTCGGTGAACACGACACAGGCCGGGCCGTCCCACGGCTCCATGAGCGCGGAGTGGAACTCGTAGAACGCCTTGCGCTTGGCGTCCATCTCGGTGTGGTTCTCCCACGCCTCGGGGATCATCATCAGCACGGCGTGCGGAAGGCTGCGGCCGCCCATGTGCAGCAGCTCGAGGACCTCGTCGAAGGACGCGGAGTCGCTGAAGCCGGGCGTGCAGATCGGGAACAGTCGCTCGAGGTCACCGGGGATGACCTCGCTGGAGAGCAGCGCCTCGCGGGCGCGCATCCAGTTGCGGTTGCCCATGACGGTGTTGATCTCGCCGTTGTGCGCGATGAAGCGGTACGGGTGGCTCAGCGGCCAGCTGGGGAAGGTGTTGGTCGAGAACCGCGAGTGCACCACGGCGACGGCCGACTCGACCCGCTCGTCGACCAGGTCGGGGAAGACGTGGTCGAGCTGCTCCGTGGTGAGCATGCCCTTGTAGGCGATCGTGCGGCTGGACAGCGACGGGAAGTAGGCGTCGGTCTCGTGCTCGGCACGCTTGCGCAGGCAGAACGCGAGCCGCTCCAGGCCCATGCCGAGCACGCGGCTGCCGCGTGCGGAGACGAAGAGCTGGCGGAAGCTCGGCATCGTCGAGAGTGCAGTGGCGCCCAGGGACGACGGGTCGGTCGGCACCTCGCGCCAGCCGAGCACGTTGAGGCCCTCCTCCGCGGCGATCTCCTCGACGCGCTTGCGGGTCTTCTCGACCTGCTCGGCGTCGCCGGGGATGAAGGCCGTGCCGACGGCGTACGCGTGCTGCGGCGGCAGCTCGAACCCGAGGTCGGCGGTCACCTCGCGGAAGAACCGGTCGGGCACCTGCATGAGGATGCCCGCCCCGTCGCCCGAGTTGGGCTCCGCGCCGGCGGCACCACGGTGCTCGAGGTTGCGCAGCGCGGTGAGCGACTTCGCCACGATGTCGTGGCTCGGAACCCCGGTGAGGGTCGCCACGAAGGCGACACCACAGGCGTCGTGCTCGTGGTCGCCGTCGTACAGGCCCTGAGGTGCTGGTCGCCCGAAGCGTCCGGCCGGTGCCGGGGATGTGGGCGGCGGGAATGCCTGCAACGCACTCTCCCGTCGTCGTCTAGCGCACGAGGACGAGTCCCTCGATGGGATCCGGCTCGGTGCGGCGGTGAAAGCATGCTGCACAGGACTTCGCTGGCCCATGCGGAGAGATCAGCCTACAACAGGCAGGGACCCTCCAGCGCGCCCATTTCGTGGGACGGTTGTCTCACATGGTGGATGGTTGAGCGGGGAATGGCTCTCTATCCGGACCACCTCGCGTGATGGTCGCTCGAAAAGCGCAGCGAGGAGGACGGTGAGAGCCGGTTCGCCCTGCCTTCCGGCTTGCGCCGCGGTGTGATGTCGGCCAGTGGCGCCCGAGCGCGGCGTTCCGCTCTACGCGGTGGCTGGCAGTCACCAGGTGACAGCCAGCCACCGCGCGACACAACCGAGGCCAGCCTCGCGGGATCTGTCACCTCCCGCGACACCACCAGCGCCAGCATCCCGGGATCTGTCACACCGCGCGACACAACCGAGGCCAGCCTCGCGGGATCTGTCACCTCCCGCGACACAACCAGGGCCAGCATCCCGCGATCTGTCACCTCCCGCGACACAACCAGCGCCAGCGTCCCGGGATCTGTCACGCCGCGCGACACAACCGAGCGGTGGCCGAGCGCGAGGCGACGCCGGATGCCGGCCCAGCCACCTGCCCATCGTCGCTGCCGAAGACGCAACCACCCACCGAGGCGAGCCGAACACCGGCCCTCAGCTCGAAGAAGCCCCGTTCGAAGGCTCGGCAGTCTCGACATCCGCAGGGTCGTGGGCGGCCTCGAGATCGGCGACCGGCTCGCGCCCCTCGGCATACACGCTCTGCTCGCGGGTGTCCGGGGCGGGGTGGCGGCGGCCGACGGCGACGAAGTAGGTCAGCGCCAGCAGGAACAGGATGATCGACATCCACTCGCCCCAGCGCAGGCCGGCCACGTCGTTGAGCTCGATCGTGTCGATCCTCAGGTGCTCGATCCACACGCGACCCAGGCAGTAGGCCATCACGTAGAGGGCGAAGCAGCGACCGAAGCCGAGCCGCAGCCTGCGGTCGAGCCAGACGACGACGCCGAGGGCACCGAGGTCCCACAGGCTCTCGTAGAGGAACGTCGGGTGGAAGGTGTACGGCGGGCCGGAGAAGTGCTTCTCCACGTCGAAGCCATCGGGGATCTTCGCCCGGTCGATCTTCAGGCCCCACGGCTTCGTGGTCGGGCCGCCGAACAGCTCCTGGTTGAAGTAGTTGCCCCAGCGGCCGATCGCCTGGGCGAGCAGCAGGGCCGGCGCGAGGGCGTCGGCGAGCGGGGCGAGCCGGATCCCGTAGAAACGGCAGGCCAGCCAGGCACCGACCGCGCCACCGGCGATGCCGCCCCAGATGCCGAGACCGCCGTTCCAGACCTCGAGCGCGCCGAGCGGGTGCCAGTGGTGGTTGGGCGCGGCCGAGTGGCTGAAGTAGAGCGCGTGGTCGGTGGCGACGTGGTAGGCCCGGGCGCCGATGAGGCCGGCCGGCACTGCCCAGAGGGCGATGTCGCCGACCTGGCCGTGCTCCCCTCCGCGCGCCACCCAACGCCGCTCGCCGAACCAGACCGCGGCGACGACGCCCGCGATGATGCAGAGCGCGTAGGCCCGGATCGGCAGCGGTCCGAGGTGCCAGACGCCCTGCCCGGGGCTGGGGATGAAGAGGGCGGGGAGCAGGTGGGCGGTCACGAGGACTCCTTGGTCACGAGTGGAGCAGCCTGATCATGTCAGCCGCCATCTGCGCCGGCGACGTGCCTTGCGTCCAGACCAGCTGCGCCTGGTCGCCGGTGACGCCGAAGACGTACGTCGAGTGGTCGACCTCGTAGCCGCCGCTCGGCAGCTTCTTGCCCTTCTCGACGTAGACCTTGAGCGGGGCCGCCAGGGCGGTGATCTGCGTCAGGTCGCCGGTCACCCCGATGAAGGCAGGGTCGAACCTGGCGAGGTAGGTGCGCAGCGCCGGACCCGTGTCTCGCGCCGGATCGGTCGTCACGAAGTCCACCTGCACCTGCTTGCGCTGATCGGCGTCGAGCCGAGTGACGGCACTCGCGATGGTGCTCATCACGGCCTGGCAGATGTCGGGGCAGTTGGTGTAGCCGAAGAACACGATCTTGAGCGGGGCCGGATCCTTCGCGAGCGAGTAGGGCTTGCCCTCCGCGTCGCTGAGAGTGATGTCGGGGACGACGTACGGATCGTCGAGGTGGGCACCGTGGTAGCCACCGTTGTCGGTGCCGGCGACCACGGAGACGGCGGGGTCGGAGCTCCCACCGCAGCCGGACACCGCGAGGGCGACCACAGCGAGGACGCCGGCGAGCGCGTGGCGCCGGTCAGCCACGCCGTACCCCACGAGCGAGGTCCTCGGTCAGCACCCGGAGAGCCGCGAGTCCCGCCTCGCGGTCCGTGCCGGCGTCGAGCAGGGCGCGAACGAACGCCGAGCCGACGATCACCGCGTCGGCGTACGCCGCCACCTCGGCGGCCTGGTCGCCGTTGGAGATGCCGAGCCCGACCCCGATCGGCAGGTCGGTCGTCGCCTTCGCCCGTGCGACGAGCGGCGGCGCGAGATCACTGGTCGTCGCCCGCGCGCCCGTCACGCCCATGACCGCGGTGGCGTAGACGAAGCCGCGGCACGCTGCCGTGGTCATCGCGAGCCGCTCGTCCGTCGACGACGGCGCCACCAGGAAGACCTTGTCGAGATCGTGCTCGTCGGCCGCGGCGATCCACTGCGGCACCGAGTCGGGCGTGACATCAGGTGTGATCAGCCCGGCGCCTCCGGCGGCGGACAGCTCGGCGGCGAAGCGCTCGACACCGTAGCGCTCGACCGGGTTCCAGGAGGTCATCACGAGGGTCGGCACACCGGTCGCGGCCACGGCCTCGACGCTGTGGAGCACGTCGGTCGTGCGGACGCCGCCCTCGAGAGCCTGGTGGACGGCCGTCTGGATCGTCGGTCCGTCCATCACCGGGTCGCTGTAGGGCAGCCCGATCTCGATGATGTCGCAGCCGGCCTCGACCATCGCCGTCATCGCGTCGATCGAGCCCTCGACGGTCGGGAAGCCGGCGGGCAGGTAGCCGACGAGCGCCGCCCGGCCCTCCGAGCGGGTCGCTGCGAACGCCTTCGCGGTGCTCACTGCGGGCCTTCGGGAGTTTCGACAGGCTCGACCACCGGAGCAGCCGGATCGCCCAGGCCGAACCACGCCGTGGTCGTCTCCATGTCCTTGTCGCCGCGACCGGAGAGGTTCACGAGGATCGTCGAGCCCGGCGACTCCTTCGCCAGCTTCAGCGCGCCCGCGACGGCGTGGGCGGACTCGATCGCGCAGATGATGCCCTCCGTGCGGGCAAGCAGGGCCAGCGCGTCCATCGCCTCGGCGTCGGTGATCGGCAGGTAGTCGGCCCGGCCGCTCTTGGCGAGATGGGCGTGCTCGGGTCCGACACCGGGATAGTCGAGGCCGGCCGAGATCGAGTGAGACTCGATCGTCTGGCCGTCGTCGTCCTGCAGCACGAACGTGCGCGCGCCGTGCAGCACGCCGATGTCGCCGGCCGTGATCGTCGCGGCGTGCCGCGGGGTGTCGATGCCCTCGCCGCCGGCCTCGAAGCCGACGATCCGCACGTCACGGTCGTCGAGGAACGCCGTGAACAGGCCGATCGCGTTGGAGCCGCCGCCGACGCACGCCGTGACGACGTCGGGGAGCGTGCCGATCAGCTCGAGGCACTGCTCTCGCGCCTCGTCGCCGATGCCGCGGCAGAAGTCGCGGACCATCGCCGGGAACGGGTGCGGCCCGGCGGCGGTGCCGAAGCAGTACGCCGTGTGCTCGACGCTCGCGACCCAGTCGCGGATGGCCTCGTTGATGGCGTCCTTCAGGGTGCGGCTGCCCGACGCCACGGCCCGGACCTCGGCACCCAGCAGCCGCATCCGGGCGACGTTGAGCGCCTGCCGCCTGGTGTCCAGCTCGCCCATGTAGACGACGCACTCCAGACCCAGGTACGCCGCCGCGGTGGCCGTCGCGACGCCGTGCTGGCCGGCTCCCGTCTCGGCGATCATCCGGGTCTTGCCCATCCGCTTCGCGAGCAGCGCCTGGCCGAGCACGTTGCGGATCTTGTGGGCGCCGGTGTGGTTGAGGTCCTCGCGCTTGAGCAGGATGCGGGCGCCGGCGACCTCGGAGAGCCGAGCGGCGTCGTAGAGCAGGCTGGGCACGCCGGCGTACTCGCGGAGCATGCGGTCGAACTCGCCGGTGAACTCCGGGTCCGCCATCGCCTCGTGCCAGACAGCGGTCAGGGTGTCGAGCTCGGCGATCAGCGCCTCGGGCATGAACCGGCCACCGAAGTCGCCGTACGTGCCCTCGATCGTGCCCTGGCTCATGTCCGCGCTCCTACGCCTCGCATCGCGGCCACGGCGGCCGTCGGATCGCCGTCCCTGACCAGGGCCTCGCCGACGAGCACGACGTCGGCGCCCTCGGCCGCGTGGCGCGCCGCGTCGGTCGGACCACTGATGCCGGACTCGGCGACCTTGACCACGTCGTCGGGCAGCCCGCCGACCAGCCGGGCGAAGGTGCCCGGGTCGACCTCGAGGGTCTTGAGGTTGCGCGCGTTGACGCCTACCAGCTCGGCACCGATCGCGAGCGCCCGCGCGATCTCCGGCTCGTCGTGCACCTCGACGAGGACGGTGAGTCCGAGTTCGCGCGCCTCGACGTGCAGGCGAGCGAGGGTCTCGTCGTCGAGCGCGGCGACGATCAGCAGCACCAGGTCTGCACCGGCGGCGCGGGCCTCGAGCAGCTGGTACGTCGAGACGATGAAGTCCTTGCGCAGGACGGGCGTCTCGACGGCGGCTCGCACCGCGCGCAGGTCGTCGAGGCTGCCGCCGAACCGGCGCTGCTCCGTGAGCACGGAGATCGCGTCGGCTCCCCCGGCGGCGTACGACCGGGCCAGCGCCGCAGGGTCGGGAATGTCGGCCAGGTCGCCCTTGCTCGGTGAGCGGCGCTTGACCTCGGCGATGACGCTGAGGCCCGGCGCCCGGAACGCCGGCATCGGGTCACGCGGCGGCGGGGCGTCCGCGACGATCGCACGCAGCTCCGCCTCGGGCAGCGCAGCCTGCCGGCCGGCGAGGTCGTCACGCACGCCGGCGACGATGTCGTCGAGCACAGACATGGGGTGGCCTCACAATTCGGCGGAGCTCGGGACGGCGCTGGTGGCCGGTTCCAAGGTTCTCACGGTCATCCACACGACCCGGCCGGTGGTCCGGGCGGCGGTCACCGGGCTCGACGGGCGCCTGCGTCAGTGGGTGGTGTGGTAGCCCATCCGCGCCATCACGTAGCCCACGAGGATCGCGACCGGGGCGAGTGCGACGCCGATCCAGAAGACGACCATCGAGTCGGCCATCAGGCCGATCCCACCCACGACGAAGCCGGCCAGCGCGATCGCCACGGCCGTCCAGGCTGCCGGGGTGTTGCCGTGGTTGTCCGCCATGGGGGTGACTCCTTGTCGATGCCATCAGCTCGGGCGTGAGCATTCTAGGGGGACGCGCGCGTCGGTCAGGTGCTCGGGTCCGTCGGGTCGTGGCCGGCGTCGAGGGCCTTCCACAGGTCGGTCTCGTCCGGCTCCGACGCGCGCGCGGCGGGGGCGTCGTACCGGCTGCTCATGGTGGGCCAGCGAGGGGCCAGCCGCCAGGCCGCCACCAGCGCAGCCAGGCTCAGGAGCGACGCCACCGCGGCGGTCATGAACCAGCCGGTCGGCCGGACTGCGAGACCGGCGCTCGTCGGCCCGAGTGCGTCGCGCAGGTCGTCGGGCAGCACGAAAGGCGCAGCCGCCGCGCACGCGACCAGGCCCAGGGCGGCCACCAGGGCGATCGCCACCAGCACGCGGCGCCACGCTCCTCGGGACACCAGCACGGCTCCCCATCCGGCCAGCACCACGAGCGAGAGCGCCAGCGCGAGCGGCATGTCGATGGTGCGCTCTGACGGCGGCACGCCGGGGAGCGCGGGGCTGCCCGACGCCAGCCTGAACCACGCCTTCGCAGAGGCCACGCTGCCGACCGCGGCGGTCACCAGGCCGAGGCCGACGGTCGGGGCGAACCCGGAGCGCGGTCGGTCGTCAGCCATCGGTCGAGGCGACGAGGAGGTCGGCGTCGAAGCACGTGCGTGCCCCGGTGTGGCAGGCCGGACCCTCCTGGTCGACCTTGACCAGCAGCGTGTCGCCGTCGCAGTCGAGGCGCACCTCGACGACGTGCTGCCGGTGGCCCGAGGTCTCGCCCTTGACCCAGTACTCCTGGCGCGACCGGCTCCAGAACGTGCCACGGCCCGTGGTGAGCGTGCGGTGGAGCGCCTCGTCGTCCATCCAGCCGAGCATCAGCACCTCGCCGGTGTCGTGCTGCTGCACGATCGCCGGGACGAGGCCCTGCTGGTTGCGCTTGAGGCGGGCGGCCACGGCCGGGTCGAGGGAGCTCACGCGGCGAGTATCCCCGATCGGGTCACACGCCCTGTTGGGCAACCCACGAAGAGTGGAGCCGGCCGTACACGCCGCCCTCGGCGACGAGCGCCGCGTGCGGGCCCCGCTGCACGACGCGGCCCTGGTCGAAGACGATGACCTCGTCGGCGTTCTCCGCCGTGGACATCCGGTGCGCGATGGTGACGCTGGTGCGGCCGGACATCAAGGCCTCCAGCGCGCGGCCGATGCGCATCTCCAGGGCGGGGTCGACCGCGCTCGTCGCCTCGTCGAGCACGAGCAGGTCGGGATCAGCGAGGTGGGCCCGGATCAGCGCCACCAGCTGGCGCTCGCCGGCACTCATCGACTCGCCGCGCTGGCCGACCCTCGTGTCCAGCCCGAGCGGCAGGCCGTCCAGCCAGTCGGAGAGTCCGAGCTCGGCCGCGGCCCGGCGGACCTCGTCGGGCCCGGCCGCCAGGTCGCCGTACGCCGTGTTGGCGAGCAGTGTCGAGTCGAAGAGGAACCCTTCCTGCGGCACCAGCACGACCCGGCGGCGCAGGGAGTCGAACGTGACGGTGCGCAGGTCCTGGCCGGCGAGCCGGACCTCTCCCGCGACCGGGTCCATCAGCCGGGTGAGCACCTTGGCGAACGTCGTCTTGCCCGACCCCGTCTCCCCCACGACCGCGACCCGCGTGCCCGCGTCGATCCGCAGGTCGACGTCGCGCAGCACGAGCGGCCCACCGGGGTAGGCGAAGTCGACGTGGTCGAAGACCACGTCCAGCGGCTGGTGGGGCAGCTGCACGCCGTCGGCGCCCGGGTCGTCGAGGTCGGCCGGCGTGTCCAGGATGCCGATCACGCGACGCCACCCGGCGATGGCGTTCTGCCCGTCGGTGAGCACCTGGGTGCCGATCTGGACGGGGCTCACGAACATCGTCACGAGGAACGCGAAGGCGAGCACCTTGCCGGAGGTGATGTCGCCGGCGAAGCCGAGCCAGATGCCGACGATCAGCACGAGCGCGTTGGCCAGGCCGGCCGAGACGCCACCGAGGGAGAACGAGAACGCGGTGAACCCCTGCGCCTTGGTGCTCGCGTCCTGGTAGCGCGCGATCGCGTCGTCGATGCGCGCCTGGGTGCGGCCCTCGATCGCGTGCGTGCGGACGACGACGGCGCCGACCACCGGCTCGGAGACCGCCGCGAGCATCTGGCCGACCATGCGCCGGACCAGCCCGTAGGCGTCGGAGAGCCGGCGCTGGAAGTAGCGCAGCGAGAGGAAGAGCGGCGCGAAGCAGACCCAGACGACGATGGTCAACGGCCAGCTGTAGTAGAGCATGATCAGTGTCGCCACGACGATCTGGCCGACGCTGACGATGCCGATGATCCCGCCGAAGACGAGGAACTGGCTGACCTGGTCCACGTCGCTGGTGACCCGCGAGACGAGTGCCCCGCGACGCTCTGTGTTCTGCGTGAGCAGGGGCAGGTCGTGCACGTGCCGGAAGGCCTTGATCCGCAGCGTCGCGAGTCCGCGCTCGGCGGTGGTGAAGAGGCGTGCCGTCATCAGGTACGACGCGACCCCGGTGAGCACGAGGGCAGCGGCGGCCACGAACGCCATCACGGTGACGAACCCGAGATCGAGGCCGTGGGGTCCGTTGATGCCGCGGTCGAGGGTCTGCTGCACAGCGATCGGTACGACGACCCGGCCGGCCGTCCCGAGAAGCGCGAACCCCATCGTCCCCCAGAAGCCCTCCTTCAGCTCCGGCGAGATCTCCGTGCCGCGCTTGATCGTCTGCCAGGCGGAGATCTCGTCGCCGGTGGCCATCGAGGTGGCGGCGGCGCCCGTGGTCACGCTCATGTCGGCACCTCCTCGTAGGCGTTGACGAGCCGGGCGTAGGCCGGGTTGCGGGCAAGCAGGTCGGCGTGGCTGCCACGGTCGGCGATCCGGCCGTCGGCGAGGAACAGCACCTCGTCGGCCAGCCCGATCGTCGCCTTGCGGTAGGCGATCAGCACCAGGGTCGACGGCGCTGAGCCGGCGTCCCGGCTGGTGCGCATCGCGGCGAGGATGCGGGCCTCGACCTCCGGGTCGACGGCGGACGTCGCGTCGTCGAGGATCAGCAGCCGGGGCCGGCGTACCAGGGCCCGGGCGAGGGAGAGCCGCTGCCGCTGGCCGCCGGACAGCGTCGTGCCGCGCTCGCCGAGGCGCGAGTCGAGACCGTGCGGCAGCGCCGCGACGAACCCGTCGGCCTGCGCCGTGCGGAGCGCCGCCCAGACGTCCTCGTCGGGGACGTCCTCCCCCAGCGTGACGTTGCCGCGCACCGTGTCGTCGAACATGAAGGCCGTCTGCGGCACCAGGGCGACGTGGCGGGCGAGCTCACCGCGAGCGAGGTCGCGCAGGTCGGTGCGGTCGAGCAGCACGCGTCCGCCGACGGGGTCGACCAGCCGGGTGAGCAACGTCGTGAGCGTGCTCTTGCCGGACGCCGTCTCTCCCACGATCGCCACCGTCCGCCCCGGCTCGATCACGAAGGAGAGGTCCTCGAGCAGCCGCTGCCCGGCGACGTAGGAGTGTTGCAGGCCGTCGACGTCGAGCCGCGCGGCGCCGTCGGTCACGGGCAGCCGCACGTCGCCGTACGTCGTGTCGACGTGCTCGTCGAGGACGCGGTGGACGCGGCGGAACCCGACGACCGAGCGCGGGAACTCGCCGAGCAGCCAGCCGATCGAGCGGATCGGGAACGCCACGATGGTCAGGAGGTACGCGATCGTGACCAGGTCGCCGGGATCGGCCTGGCCGTTGCGGATCCGCCAGACGCCGACGCCGAGGACCGCGAGCACGCCGAAGCCCGGGATCGCCTCGAGCAGCGGGTCGAAGATCGCGCGGATGCGACCGACTCGGATGCCGAGGTCGCGCAGCTGCTGCGCCTTCTCGGCGAACCTCTCGGTCTCCTCGGCCTCCCGGCCCAGGGTCTTGACGACCATGGCGCCGTCGAAGGACTCGTGCGCGACTTCGCTGAGCTCAGCGCGCAGGGCCTGGATGCGGGTGAACAGCGGCGAGGAGAACCGCTGGTACGTCAGCGTGGCGGCGGTGACGAGGGGGAACACCATGAGGCCGACGGCTGCCATGGGCAGGTCGACGAGCAGCATCTGGACGACCGCGATCGCCACCATCGCCAGCGTGCCGACGGCCATCGGCAGCGGAGCGATCGGAGCCCATGCCGCCTCGACGTCGGAGTTCGCGTTGGACAGCAGCTGGCCCGCGGGGTGCTGCTGGTGCCACGACATCGGCAGCCGGAGGTACTGCGCCGTCACCTCGCGCCGGTAGGCCGCCTGCATGCGGTACTGCATCACCCCGGCCCCGAGCCGGCGCGCGACGATGCCGACCGCGCGCAGGATCGCCACGCCGAGGAACAGCGCGAGCACCGCGAGCAGGGCGCCGGTCGTGGTGGTGCCCTTGTGGAACGCCGGGAGCACGACGTGGTCGGTGGCCCAGCCGAGCACCCATGCGTCCGCGACGGTGAGGGCGCCGAACAGCAGGCTGCCCAGCGTCGAGACCGTGAAGATCCACGGCTCCCGCCGGATGGCGACTCCGAGGACGGCGAACCCGTCGCGCAGGGTCGTCCGTCCGGACGCGGCTGGGTCGCTCACAGTGGAGCAACCCTAGGGTCGCGCGGTCTGTTCCGCCCAGCCGATTTCGACGGGCTCACCCGCCGGGAGCCTCAGTTGACGGAGACGTGCACGTGGTCGTAGTGGTTCGCGGTCTCCGAGCCCCTGCTCGGCATCGACCGCCAGCCCTCGCTCGAGCGCACCGGGGTCCAGATGTGCTGGCGCCAGATGATGTCGAAGAGGCCGAGCTCGGAGGCGTGCGACTGGAGGAACTCCGCGATCGAGTTCCCGAGGGCGACGTCGCTGGTCATGATGTCCAGCGCCTTGCCGCTGCTGTGCTCGCCGTGGTTGTCCCAGCCGCCGTACTGCGTGACCTGCGGGAACGCGTGGCACACCGCGCGGTAGAGCCGGACGGCGCCGGAGGTGAGCCGGTACTCGACCGACGTGTCGGGGCAGGGCGCGTCGCTGAGCGGGAGGTGGGCGGGGTCGGTGGGCTTCTTCGCGACGAGGTACGCCGCGGTCACCCACGCCACCGTCCGGGCGCCCTGGTCGCGCACGATGACCTGCGCGTAGTCGCCGGTGCGCTGGCCGGTGATCCGGACCTGCGAGACGGCCTTCATCTCGCCGAGCACGTGGGCGTCCTGGTCGGGGGTGGCCCGCAGGTCGAGGTCGACGGTGGTCCAGAGCCGGTCGGTGACCTTGGGGTCGATGAGCGTCGCGACCTCCTGGCGCTCGGTGTCGCGCGAGACCCCGACCGTGCGGTCGGCGGCCGCGGCAGCTCCTGCCGAGCCGATGTTGTCGGCGGCGTAGCGGCTCAGGTCGACCGGCGTCGGGCCGTTGCCCGACAGCGCGATGCCGACCCCGACGACCGCGCTGGTGACCAGCGGAGCGGCGAGAAAGGCAAGGCGTCGGTTCTTGGATGCTGGTGGCGCAAGGCTGTGTCTGCCTCGGGTCACGAGTCGTCCTAACGTTGACTACAAGGGCGTGCCCTCTCGGGGAGGGCGCAGCCATCAGAACACGGCCCGGGGCACGAAGACCAATCCAAGTGCCCACAAAACGGACAGCAGAGCACGTGAGTCGGCCCACGGGACGTGCGCCAGGTCACCGCCGAGCGCTCAGCCGCCGGTCGTCTCGTTCGCGTCCTCGCGCACCACGACCCCGCGTCCGTCGGTGTCCTCGAGCCAGCCCTCCGGCAGCACCACTCGCTTGCGCGGGCTGCCCTGGCGACCGCGTGGAGCACCGAGGATCGACGTCGGGAACGGCTCGTCCGGCTCCAGCTCGGCGAGCAGCGCGTCCAGCTCGGCCATCGTGGAGACCAGAGCCAACGAGTTCCGCAGCTCCCCGCCGGCGGCGAAGCCCTTGAGGTACCACGACACGTGCTTGCGGAACTCCTTGCAGCCGCGCTCCTCGCCCATGTGCCGGCACAGCAGCTCGGCGTGGCGATGCATCATCGTGCGCACCTCACCAAGGGTCGGCAGGGTCGCGATCGCGGAGCCGGCGAAGGCTGCGGCCAGGTCGCGGAACAGCCAGGGCCGGCCGAGGCAGCCACGGCCGACGACCACGCCCGCGGCGCCGGTCTGCTCGACCATCCGGAGCGCGTCGGCGGCCTCCCAGATGTCGCCGTTGCCGAGCACGGGGATCGAGACGTGCTCGACGAGGCGGGCGATCGAGTCCCAGTCCGCGGCGCCCGAGTATCCCTGGATCGCGGTCCGGCCGTGCAGCGCGATCGCGGCGACTCCCGACTCCTCGGCGATCCGGCCGGCGTCCAGGTAGGTCAGGTGCTCCGGGTCGATGCCCATCCGGGTCTTCATGGTCACCGGTACGTCGTACCGGCCGGCGGCCGTGACCGCGGCCTGGAGGATCTCGCCGAGCAGCGACCGCTTCCACGGCAGGGCTGCGCCGCCGCCCTTGCGGGTGACCTTCGGCACCGGGCAGCCGAAGTTCAGGTCCACGTGCGCGACGCCGTAGTCGGCGCACAGGATCTCGGTCGCCTTGCCGACGTACGCCGGGTCGGTGCCGTAGAGCTGGACCGACCGCACGTCCTCGAGCTCGTCGAAGACCAGCATCGACCGGGTGGTGGCGTCGCCCTCGACCAGCCCGCGGCTGGTGATCATCTCGCAGACGAAAAGACTGGTGCCACCCTGCGCTGTTGCTTGCTCCAGGCACAGACGACGGTAGGCGGCATTGGTGATGCCGGCCATCGGTGCCAGCACCACGGGAGTGTCGACCCGCACCGAGCCGAGGGTCAGCCCAGCGCTCAGGACGACTTCTTCTTCTTGGGCTTCTTGGTGGGCGTCGTCGCGGCGGCCGGCGGGGTGAGGTCGCCCTTCCAGACGATCGGCGCGACCGCCTGCAGCGGGCGGAAGCTCACACCGGTCAGCTTGCCGTGGTCGGGCACCAGGTAGACGAGGCACGTGGTCACGGTCGCGTTGGGTGCGAAGGTCGTCGGCAGCGGCGTCGACGGGCACGGGGTGAAGGCATTGGTGAAGCTGGACGCCTGGATCAGCGTGTTGGCGTCGTCGACCGCCCAGAGCGGGATCGGCGTCTGACCGACGTCGCCGTCGCCGACGTTGGTCACGGTGACATTGACGTAGTAGGGGGTCGAGGCCTTGGTGCGGTCGTCGAGCACATAGGTGCCGAGATCGGCGATCGTCCCCTCGGTCGCGGTGTTGACCGTCATCTCGAGCACGGTGTTGCGCTCGGAGTTGGGCTCGTACGCGACGGTCGCCTTCTCGCCGAACTTCAGCTGCGTCCCGGCCTTGGTGAGCTCGACTCCGGCCGGCACGTTGACGTTGGCGGTCGGCAGGGTGACGGTCGGCTTGGTCGTCGGCTTCTCCTCCCCGCCGCAGCCTGCGAGGGCCAGTGCGCCCGCGACGACGAGCACGGAGCAACGGAGGACGGCACGGCGCCCGGCACGACGTAGGGGGTGAGTCACCCGGACATTGTGCACAACCCGCTCGCTCAACACGCGCCCAAGCGCTCGGCGAAGTAGCTGCGCAGCCCGTCGAGCGAGATCCGGTCCTGGCTCATCGAGTCGCGCTCGCGCACCGTGGCGGCGCCGTCCTCCAGGCTCTCGAAGTCGACCGTCACGCAGTACGGCGTGCCGATCTCGTCCTGGCGCCGGTAGCGACGGCCGATCGCCCCGGAGTCGTCGAACTCGACGTTCCAGGACTGGCGCAGCTCGGCCGCAAGTGCCTTCGCACGCGGTGTGAGGTCCTCGTTGCGGCTCAGCGGCAGCACGGCGATCTTGACCGGGGCGAGCCGCGGGTCGAGCCGCAGCACGGTGCGCTTGTCGACACCGCCCTTGGTGTTCGGAGCCTCGTCCTCGGTCCAGGCGTCGACCAGGAACGTCATCAGGCTCCGCGACAGGCCGGCCGCCGGCTCGATGACGTACGGCGTGTAGCGCTCGTTCTGCGCCTGGTCGAAGTACGACAGGTCGGTGCCCGAGGCCTTGGAGTGGACCGTGAGGTCGTAGTCGGTGCGGTTCGCGATGCCCTCGAGCTCGCCCCACTCGGACCCGGCGAAGTTGAAGCGGTACTCGATGTCGACGGTGCGCGTCGAGTAGTGGCTCCGCTTCTCGGCCGGGTGCTCGAAGAGCCGCAGGTTGTCCGCCCGGATGCCGAGGTCGACGTACCACTTCATCCGCTCGTCGATCCAGTGCTGGTGCCACTCCTCGTCCTCGCCGGGCTTGACGAAGAACTCCATCTCCATCTGCTCGAACTCGCGGGTCCGGAAGATGAAGTTGCCAGGGGTGATCTCGTTGCGGAAGCTCTTGCCGATCTGGGCGATGCCGAAGGGCGGCTTCTTGCGGCTGGAGGTCACGACGTTGAGGAAGTTCAGGAAGATGCCCTGGGCCGTCTCCGGCCGCAGGTAGTGCAGGCCCGACTCGTCCTCCAGCACACCGAGGTAGGTCTTCAGCAGACCGGAGAACTGGCGTGGCGGGGTCCACGCGCCGCGGGTGCCGCAGTTGGGGCAGGCCACCGTCGCCAGGTCGACGTCGTCGGGCGAGGCGAGGCTCGGGTCCTTCTTCGACAGCTTCTCGAAGACCGCCTCCTGCAGGTGGTCGGCACGGAAGCGCTTGTGGCAGGACTGGCACTCGGTCAGCGGATCGGTGAACGTCGCGACGTGGCCGGAGGCCTCCCAGGTCTGCCGCGGCAGGATCACGCTCGAGTCGAGGCCGACGACGTCGTCGCGCGACTGCACCATCGAGCGCCACCACTGACGCTTGATGTTCTCCTTCAGCTCGACGCCGAGCGGACCGTAGTCCCACGCCGAGCGGGTGCCGCCGTAGATCTCGCCGCAGGGAAAGACGAATCCCCGGCGCTTGGCGAGGGAGACGACGTTGTCGACGACGGAGACGGGCTTGTTGGCCACGGTGTTCAGCTCCTGCACGCTTCTCAGAGAGCCCATGAGGACTCTGTCTGCCGACTGGCTGCCGGCGAGCAAGAGCACACCCTATCGACTGCGCGTCAGGTCGTGCTCCGGGGAATGGACTCGTTGAGCTCGCCGTCGACGTCCTCGAAGGCCGACGGCTCGTCGATCGCACGGCTCAGCAGCGGGACCGCACCGACCTTCACGTCGTACGACGAGAGCGCCCGGCGGTAGCTGCCGACGTCGCGCCAGCGCGAGACCATCACCCAGAGGCTCGGGTCGTCGACGTTGCGACCGAGCCGGCCGTCCTCGCAGCCGGTCTGGGCGGAGAGCACTGCCAGCGCCGCCTCCAGGTCGGCACGGAAGGCCGGATCCGGATCCCTGAACCTGTTCACGACGAGCACCCGGGCAGCGTAGTCGGCATCCGAACCGGGCGATCGACGTTCCAGGGAGTTGACAATGATTCTCATTTCGAACGATAATGATTGTCATGTTCACACTACTCGAGGCGGAAGCGCACGGTCAGGGGTTCCTGCGGGAGTACTGGTCGATCCTCACCGACCCCGCCCACGTCTCCGTCGAGATCACCCTGACGATCCTGCTGGACGGGCTGCTGCTCGGCTTGGTGTGGCCCTTGATCCGGGGCTACTTCAACCGGGTGCTGGAGCGCCAGCACGCCGCGCTGGACGAGGAGCACGGCATCGTCCACCACGGCGACCACATCCACCACGAAACCGGCGAGGACATCCATACCCACCCGCCGATCCCGTGCGAGGACGTGTGAGCGCCATGACCGCTGATGGACCTCGCCCGACGAGACAGCGCCGGGCGGTTGCCGCAGTGCTGCAGGAGTTCGACGACTTCCGCAGCGCACAGGAGATCCACGAGGCGCTCAAGGCCGGCGGCGACAACGTCGGGCTGTCGACGGTCTACCGGGCGCTGCAGGCGATGGCCGACGCCGGGGAGCTCGACACCCTGCGCTCGGAGGCCGGCGAGGCCGTCTACCGCCGCTGCAGTGGCAGCCACCACCACCACCTGGTCTGCCGCAGCTGCGGCGCCACCGTCGAGGTCGAGGGCCCGACGGTCGAGCGCTGGACGCGCTCGGTCGCGGCCGCCCACGGCTACGCCGACGTCAGCCACACCCTGGAGATCTTCGGGACCTGCGGCCGCTGCTCCTAGGCGGACCCGTATCTCCTGTCCCGTTTCGCGTACTCCTCGATGGCCTTCCAGAAGGCGATGCGATCGACGTCGGGCCACAGCACGTTGCTGAAGACCATCTCCGAGTACGCCGCCTGCCAGAGCATGAAGTTGCTGAGCCGCTCCTCCCCCGACGTGCGCCAGACCATGTCGGCGTCGGGCACCTCGGGGACGTAGAGGTAGCGGGCGAAGGTGCGCTCGTCGATCCGGTCGGGATTGACCCGCCCCGCGGCGACGTCCTGTGCCAGCGCCCTCGCCGCGTCGGCGAGCTCGGCGCGGCCCCCGTAGTTCACGCACATCGTCAGGGTCAGCACGTCGTT
>JAEKKP010000084.1 GCA_019510315.1 Propionibacteriales bacterium | reverse complement strand
CGGGCCCCGCGATGCTGATCGGCTCACAACTCGTTGAGCGGTGGCTGGCCGTCACCAGGTGACTGCCAGCCACCGCGTAAGCAGGACCGCACCCGGCACGCGAACCAGACGCGCCGCGCAGCCTCCTCGTCGCTGCCAGAAGCCCAACCACACGCAGAGCCGACCTGTAACCGAGCCGCGATCAACTCGGGCACACTCGCGAGAACGCCACCATCGCGGCGGCATTCGATGAAGCCTCGAGCGCTCAGGCCGGCGGACCGTCGGCGTGCTCGAAGCCGCGGAGCAGGCGCGCGGGGGGCCGCGGTGCCGAGTCGACGGTGCGGCTCTCGAAGGTCGTCGTCCAGGTCGGCTCGTCGGGCCCGACCCAGTCCGGTCCGCGCTCGGGATGGCCGCGGAACCCGATCAGGGAGCCGTCGGCCGGATCGAAGACCGCGTCCGGCGCGTTGCGGGCGGCGTAGCCGAGGGCGACGCCGACCTTGCCGCCGATCTCGACGTGCCGGTCGACGACGCTGACCCCGTCCATCAGGGCGAGGGCTCGCAGGATGTCGGCCCTGATGGCGTCGGGCGTCTGCGGGTCCCACATCAGGCTGAACGCCGCGCCCCAGATGACGCCGTCGTCGTCGGCGTCCTGGCTTCCCTCGCGGCGCTCGAGGTCCCGCAGCGCCGCCAGCATGGCGGCCGGGTTCGACGGCGGGTTCCGGAAGATCGGCCACGCCGGGTTGTCGTCCTGGTCGACGACGGCCCACGTGACGCCTGACTCCGGATCGGTCGTCCGCTGGATCATCGGCCGCAGGCTGTCGGTCGGCACCCACGTCTCGATCCGTACCGGGCTGGTGCGCGGGTTCGTGTCCTCGACCGTCGGGTCCGACGGGGACGGCCCGTAGTCCCAGAACAGGTCGTGCATCGTGCTGTAGCGGTAGTCACCCGGCAGCGGGGGGCGAGCGGCATCCAACCGGTCGGCCGACCGCTCGAGGATCGCCGCGGCCGCAGCCGAGGCTCCGTGGTCCGGGGTCTGTGCCACCACCGTCGCCGCGACGATCGTCGCGGCGGCGCCGATGCCGATGACGGCCCGTACGGCGTACCGACGCCGGGTCCGGCGCGCGAGGGCCCGGCGCAGCAGAGCCCGCCGTGCCCGCAGCGTGACAACGGGGTCCGCAGCTGGCACCTCCGGGCGCATCTCGCGCAGCAGCTCGTCGATCATCGTCGTACCTCCAGGGTGTCGTCGAGCGACGCGCGCAGGCGGTTGCGCGCGCGATGGATGCGTGAACGGACCGTCCCTACGGGGATGCCCATCGCCACCGCGATCTCCGGATAGGTCAGCTCCTCCCACGCGAACAGGAGGATCGCCTCCCGGTCGCCGTCGGCGAGCTCGTCGAGCAGCGCCCGCACGGCGCCCCATCGTTCGGCCACGGCGAGCCCGTCGGCGATGCCGTCCTCGTGCGACGCGTGCGACCCGGGAGCGTGGGCGGCAGCGGACTGGTGCACGCGGTCGACAGCGGCCAGCGTGCGCCACCGGCGTTTCACGATGTTGCCCGCGATCCCGTAGAGCCACGGCAGAGCCGACGTCACCGCCGGGTCGTACCGTTTCCGGTGGGCGAAGGCCGCGAGGAAGACGTCCGCGAGCACGTCGTCGGCGGCATCGACGCCGGCTCGGCGAGCGGCGTACGCGTGGATCGCGGCCTGGTGCCGGTCGAAGACGACAGCGAAGAGCTCCGAGGAGCGGAGTGATCGGGCGATCACCTCGCCGTCGGTGAGGTCGGCCGGGTCGGGGTTCACAGCTCCCTTTGCCATCCCGCCCCGTGTCGGTTCACGACGTCGGGAGGTCGATCTCCCCGAACACGGCCGCGAACAGCCGCACGCACCGCTCGGTCATCGCTGCGGGCGACTCGTCCGGGTGCGCGAGCCACCACGTCACGAGCGTGCGGAAGACGTTCTCCCAGACGGCCCGCATCGCCTCGGTGTCGGTGGGGTCGTCGTTGCCGGCGAGACGGAGCAGCTCGCCGACGCCCTCGGTGCCGAAGTCGAGGATCCGGCGCTCGTAGTCGGCGAGCACCTTCTGGGTCGCGGCGTCGGGCGGTGCCGTCGGGTCGAAGACGAGGTGCCACAGCCAGGGCTGCGGCTCGAGGACGCGGAACATGCCGTCCAGGGTGACGACGGCGCGAGCGAGCCCGACGGTCCCGCTGGCCGCGGTCCGCTCGATCTCGGCGGTGAGGATCTCGGCCGCGTGCTGCACGCAGACGGCGTACAGGCCCTCCTTGGAGCCGAAGTAGTTGTAGATCAGCGGTTTGGAGATGCCGGCGGCCTCCGCGATGTCGGCGACCGACGTGCTCGCGAACCCGGACTCGCCGAAGAGGCGGCACGCGACGGTGAGGATCTGCTCCTCGCGGTCGGCGCGCGCGACGCCCTTGGTGCCGGCGTTGGGTCGCGTGCGGGTGGCCACGGGAGTACCCTAGCGGCAGATATGAACTCGTGGTAACTTACCCCAGAGTCATATCAAGGAGACCGCCGCGATGAACGAAGTGCTCGACCCGTTGAAGAACCCCGTCACGTACGCCGTGCCGTTCTTCCTGCTCACGATCCTGATCGAGCTGGCGGCGCTGAAGTGGCTCGACCACGACACTGCGTTCGACAACAGGGGCGTAACCGGATACAGCGCCAAGGACGCGGGCACGAGCATGCTGATGGGGCTGGGCTCGCTTGTCTCCACGCTGGTCTTCAAGGTGGGCGCCTTCGTCGTCTACAGCGCCGTGTTCGTCTACGTGGCGCCGTTCCACCTGGGCATGCACTCCTGGTGGTCGTGGGTGCTGGCGATCGTCGCGGTCGACTTCGTCTACTACTTCTCGCACCGCTTCGTGCACCGGGTCAACGTCGGCTGGGCGGCCCACCAGGCCCACCACTCGAGCGAGTACATGAACTTCGCGACGGCGCTGCGGCAGAAGTGGAACCCGTGGTTCGAGTTCTTCTTCTTCCTCCCGCTCCCGTTCCTCGGCATCGCTCCGTGGGCGATCTACATGGCGTTCGGCTTCAACCTGGTCTACCAGTTCTTCGTGCACACCGAGATGATCGGGAAGCTCTGGCGGCCGATCGAGCTCGTGATGAACACCCCGTCGCACCACCGCGTGCACCACGGCTCCGACCCGGAGTACCTCGACAAGAACTACGCCGGCATCTTCATCGTCTGGGACCGCCTCTTCGGCTCGTTCGTCGAGGAGAAGCAGCGCCCGACCTACGGACTCACCAAGTCGGTCGACACCTACAACCTCCTCAAGCTCCAGTACGGCGACTACGCGCAGATCTGGCGCAACGTGCGGGCGGCCGACCGGTTCCGCGACAAGCTCGGCTACCTCTTCGGACCGCCCGGCTGGGAGCCGCCGGGCCATCCGGCCGACCCGGACCTGACTCCGATCCGGCCACCGGTCGCCCGGATCGTCAGCTGACGCAGCGGCCACTCACTCGGCTGAGTGCAGGAGCGGGACGAACCGGTAGTGGCCGTGCTCGCTGATCTGGTCGCGACCGTCGGCGCGGACCACCAGCGTCATCCGGCCCGCGACCGGCAGCACCAGTCGCCCCGGGTCGCCGAGCTGGTCGAGGAGGTCGCCCGGGATCTGGGCGGCCTCGGCTGACACGAGGATCCGGTCGTACGGCGCCAGCTCCGGAACGCCGACCACGCCCGGCGCCGCGGCGCGCACGGTGGACCACTCGCCGCTCGTGGCGCGGACGTTCTGCTCGCCCCACGCCGCCAGCTCCGGCACCAGCTCCACGCCGACGACCAGGCCCTCGGAGCCGACCAGGTGCGCCAGCAGGGCGGTGGTCCAGCCGGAGCCCGCACCGACGTCGAGCACCCGGTGGCCGGGCAGCACGTCGAGCAGCCGCAGCATCGCGGCCACCGTGCGTGGCTGCGAGCTGGTCTGCCCGTGGCCGATGTCCAGCGGGCCGTCGTACGCCGCCCGGCTGCGCGCACCGACCGGCAGGAACTCCCGACGGGGGACCGCGCCGAACGCCGCCGAGACCCTGTCGAGCTGCGGGGCCATGTCGCCAGTCAAGCACGGGCCCCGGACGCGCTCAGAGGTGCGCTCAGTGCATCTGCGCCACGACGTACGTCGCCCCGTGCTGGCCGTCGAGGCGCTGCTGCCAGACCAGCGTGGAGCCGGTCCCGGTCTCGCTTCCGGCCAGGCCGCTCATCGAGTCCTCGACCTTGAGGAAGCGCCCGTTGTCGAGGTCGTAGGTGTACGTGCCGGCCTCGCCCTTCTTCCACGAGGAGAGCGTGAGGAACCGGTCCGTCATCCGCACGGGCCCGAGGTCGTCGCCGGTGAGCCGGGCGATCGGCCGGCCGGTGAGGTCGAAGACGTCGATCCGGTCGACGACGTCGGTGTCGGACTGCTCGTTGCCTGCGTCAGCACAGTTGACCATCACCACGACGCGGTCGGTGGTCAGCCCCAGGCCCTTCTGGTCGCAGCGCCCGGTGTCGGGGTCGAACGAGGTCTTCTCGCCGGTGGTCTCGTCGCGCACGACGACCTGGTCGTTGGGTGCGTCGAACGACGCCGTCCACGCGACCCGATCGCCGAAGGCAGCGACGTCGCCACCCTTCGCCAGCACCGAGGCTGCGGGTCCACCGAGGTCCGCCTCGAAGATCGAGCGCTGCGAGCGGCCCGCCTCCGCGGCCGCCGCGAAGTGGATCCGGCCCGGTTGCCCTGCGGTCGTGGTGATCGGCTGCGCGGGCACGTTGGTGTCCAGGTCCTGGCCGTCGAGCGCTTGGCTCCACGAGCGCGTGGACAGGTCGAGCAGCCACAGGCCGCCGTACGACCCGCCGGCGCCGTCGTTCGCGAACATCAGCGCCGTCGGGCTCGCCCCGAGGTAGTTGCCGAGGGAGGCGGGGGCGTCGACGGACTGCGTCGCGTCCGGCCCGACCAGGTCGACGCGGGACGAGCCGCCGCCCTGAGGGTAGGACTGCACGACGACGGTGCCGTCCGCCAGCACGCCCCGGACGAACGAGCCCTCGAGCGTGGAGTCGCTGGAGTGTGCCGTGAAGGTGCGGAGGACGTCGTAGTCGACCCCGCTCTGTGCCGGGGTCGCGTCGGCGAGCGTGAGCACCTGCCCCTGCCGGCCCAGCGGCTGAGCCGGTCGGTCGGGCGGGTCGAGGAGCATCGGGATGCCGGCCACCAGCCCGGCGACCGCGACCACCGCGACGCCCGCGACGACGCGGCGGCGGCGCACCCGTGAGCGCCCGGAGCGGACGAGGTCGTCGAGATCGAGGCGGTCCGGTGGTGCCTGCTCCGAAGCCGTGCGCATCAGGGTGGTCAGCTCGTTCATGGCAGTGCCTCTTCGAGTAGCAGTTCCTGGAAGTGGACGTGGCGGCGGAGGGACGCCAGGGCGCGGGCGGTCTGGCTCTTGACCGTGCCCTCGCTGCAGCCGAGCAGCCGCGCGGTGTCGGCGACGGTGAGGTCCTCGAAGTAGCGCAGCACGACGCACGCCCGTTGCCGGGGTGCCAGGTCGCGGAGCGCGTCGACGAGAGCCGTGCGGGCCGGGACGCCGAGGTCGGCGCTCCCGGTCGCGCTGTCCATCACGTCGTGCGAGGTGGGCAGCTCGGTGCTCGAGCGCCGGCGCCCGAGGTCGATGGCGACGTTGACCAGGCAGCGACGGGCGTAGGAGTTCACCCCGCCCCGGCTCTCGATCCGCGGCCACGCGACGTACACCCGGAGCAGCGCCTCCTGCACGATGTCGGAGGCGTGGTCCCAGTCGCCGCAGATCAGGTACGCCGTCCGGCGCAGCCGCGCCTGTGATGCCCGGGCGTACTCCACGAACTCCTGTTCGTCACTGCGACGCATCCGATGGCTCCCTTCGTCACGCCTCAGACGAGTCGAACGTCCCGGAAGGTTGCACCGGTGCCGCAGAATCTACGGCGCGCCCGCCCCACGTGTGAGCAGTTGTTGACGCGGGCGTAACCAACGTGGCGTGGACCAGCAACACGGTCTGGGCACGATCGAGCCATGTTCTACCGCGTACGCACCAGGCTCGCCGACTCCCCGGGCGCTCTCGCCCGACTGGCGCAGCACTGCGGCGATGCCGAGGTGAACATCCTGGCGCTGCAGATCTACCCGGAGCTGGGAGCGGTGACCGACGACCTCGTCGTCGAGACACCCGATGCCTGGTCGGCTGCAGCCGTCGTGGAGCTCGTGAGTGGCGCGGGAGGAGACGAGGTGAGCGTCGTCCCCTGCGCCACTCACGACCTCGTGGACCAGCCGGCGGCGTGGCTGCGTGCCGCGATGGCCGTGCTGGACGACCCCGAGGCCGTGTCCCGTGAGCTCACGGGCCTGCTCGGTCCGCGGGTGTCTTGGTCGGCGACCGAGCAGGTGAGGGCAGAGGCGCTGATCGCGATCGCCGAGAGGGTGCGGTCGAACGCAGCGCCGTCGCCCGCCGCTTCGCCGACCTCCGTCGTCGAGTACGACGTGCACGAGACCGGGGTCACCGCGCGCATCGGACAGCACGTCGTGGGTGCGGCGACGCTGCACGCCCTGGTCGACGGCGCCGTGGAGGCCGGCGTCGAGGTCGCGCCGGCCTGGCGCCGGCTCGGCATCGGCCGCCACCTCCTCCGGCAGCTGAGCGGTCTCGCCGCAGCACGGGGCGCGGAGGAGATGGTCCTGCTGGCGCCGGCGAGCGAGGAGGGCGTCGTACCGGTGCTCGCCGCGTCGGGCATGCGGGGCCGGATCCGGCTCACCGAGCACGGCCTGAGCGTGCACGTCAGCCTCGCGGGGGTCCGACCGGTCGGAGCGCTGGTCGGTCGTTAGACTGGAGCATGACCACCGGCCCCGACGACGTCGACCTCGCTGCCCCTGGCCCCGCTGACGTCCCGCCGAAGTTCGCCGCGCTCGGCCTCACCTACGACGACGTGCTGCTGCTGCCCGGCGAGTCCGACCTCAACCCGAGCGAGATCGACACGACCACGCGGTTGACCCGCGAGATCTCGATCAAGGTGCCCCTGGTCAGCGCCGCGATGGACACGGTCACCGAGTCGCGGATGGCGATCGCGATGGCCCGCGAGGGTGGCCTCGGCGTGCTGCACCGCAACCTGTCGATCGCCGACCAGGCCTACCAGGTCGACCTGGTCAAGCGCACGCAGACCGGGATGATCTCCAACCCCGTCACCATCGGGCCCGACGCCACCCTCGAGCAGCTCGACCGGCTCGCCGGCGAGTACCGCATCTCCGGGTTCCCCGTCGTCGACGTCGACAACCGGCTCATCGGCATCATCACCAACCGCGACCTGAGGTTCACCCCGGTCGCCGAGTGGGCCACCACCAAGGTCGACGAGGTGATGACCCCGATGCCACTGATCACGGCGCCGGTCGGGATCTCCCGCGAGGACGCGACCGTCCTGCTGCGGCAGCACAAGCGCGAGCGGCTGCCGATCGTCGACACCGACGGCCGGCTCGCCGGCCTGATCACGGTCAAGGACTTCGTGAAGTCCGAGCAGTTCCCGCACGCCTCCAAGGACGGCGACGGCCGGCTGATGGTCGGCGCCGCGATCGGCTACTTCGGCGACGCCTGGGAGCGGGCCACCACTCTCGTCGAGGCCGGAGTCGACGTCCTCGTGGCCGACACCGCCCACGGCCACGTCCGGCTGCTCCTGGACATGGTGGGCCGGCTCAAGTCCGACCCCGCGACCCGCCACGTCCAGGTGATCGGCGGCAACGTCGCCACCAGGGCGGGTGCCCAGGCGTTCATCGACGTCGGCGCCGACGCTGTCAAGGTCGGGGTCGGGCCGGGCTCCATCTGCACCACCCGCGTGGTGACCGGGGTCGGCGCGCCGCAGGTGACCGCCGTCTACGAGGCCTCGCTCGCGGCCCGCCCTGCCGGCGTACCCGTGATCGCCGACGGTGGGCTCAAGCACTCGGGCGAGATCGCGAAGGCCATCGTGGCCGGCGCCGACTCGGTGATGGTCGGCTCCCTGCTGGCCGGCTGCGAGGAGAGCCCCGGCGACCTGGTCTTCGTCAACGGCAAGCAGTACAAGTCCTACCGCGGCATGGGCTCGCTCGCCGCGATGTCGAGCCGGGGCAAGAAGTCCTACTCCAAGGACCGCTACTTCCAGGCCGAGGTCACCAGCGACGACAAGATCGTGCCGGAGGGCATCGAGGGCCAGGTCGCCTACCGCGGCCCGCTCTCGGCGGTCGCACACCAGCTCATCGGCGGTCTCAACCAGTCGATGTTCTACGTCGGTGCGCGCACCATCCCGGAGCTGCAGGCCAGGGGCCAGTTCATCCGGATCACCTCGGCCTCGCTCAAGGAGAGCCACCCCCACGACGTGCAGATGACGGTCGAGGCACCGAACTACACCGGCTTCTGAGCACGAGGCGATGATCAGGCCCCTCGAGGAGCGGGACTGGCCGGCGGTGCGCGCCATCATCGACGAGGTCGCGGCCGAGGGCGAGACCTACGCGATGCCGGTCCCGGCGGACGACGCCGAGGCCCGCGCGTTCTGGATGCACCACGGCGACACCGGTGCGGTTGCGGTCGCCGAGGTCGACGGTGTGGTGGTGGGCGCCGCGAACATGGGCCCCAACCGGCCCGCCCAGGGCTCGCACATCGGCACGGCGTCGTTCCTGGTCGCCGCCGCAGCGCGTGGTCACGGTGTCGGCCGGTCGCTGGGGCAGCACGTGGTCACCTGGCATCGCGATCGTGGCTTTCGCGGCATCCAGTTCAACGCGGTCGTCGAGACCAACGAACCCGCCGTGCGGTTGTGGCGGTCCCTGGGCTTCGAGGTCGTCGGCACGGTGCCCGGAGCGTTTCGCGCTCAGGTCTCGAGGTAGATGCTGCCGCCCGGGTTGCGTCGCCACAGCGGCATCGCTTCCGCGACGGCGTCGGAGTGGAAACGGCCCAGGTAGTCGTTGAACCACGTCACCCGGAGCCGGTCGTTGCCGATCAGCAGGGCACGCAGCAGGTAGCTCTCGTTCCAGGCACGACCCTCGTAGACCCACGCCTCGGGGTACTCGAAGGGCCAGAAGATGTCGTGGACGTGCACGTGGACGCCCGGCGGCAGGGCAGGCACGATCTCGAGGAACAGCCGGTTCACGTCGCTGCCGACACGGGACACGTGGGTCGAGTCGATGAAGAGCAGGTCGCCCGCCTCCAGGTCGGCGAAGACCTCGTCTGCGACGGCGTGCAGCGGCTGCTCGACGATCCGGGCGCGGTCCTTGTCGGCGGGCCGCAGCAGCTCGTGGAGGCGTGCGGGATAGGGCTCGAGGAAGGTGCACTGCATCGCGCCGTCGAGGAACCGGTCGTTGACGTCGAGCGCCAAGGCCGACGACCAGCCGGAGCCCACCTCGACCAGGCGCTTCGGCTGCAGGTGGCGGAGCATGCCGTAGAGGGCGAGACCGTCGCCGTACCCGAAGTAGGCGTTCGCGAAGCCGTAGCGGAGCCCGTCCGCCGGCTCGTCCGCGAACGGCTGCTCGGCGTACAGGCGCGCGAACTCCGGCAGGAGTGCGAGCTGGTCCGCGGCGCGCAGGTCGACGCCGGGCACCTCTGGCTGGCTGCGGTCGAAGATCTGGTGCTCCCGTGCCCTGACGTCGTCGAGGTCCGGGATGGGGGAGTAGTAGTGCCCGGGCGGGTATCCGCGCTTGTACGTCGCGAGCTGGCCCTGCAGCTTGCGGCGGCGTGCCCTCTCCTGGTCGCGGTCCGCAGTGAGGCGTGCGAGGGGTGGCAGCTGCATCAGCAGTCCACGGGCGACCTGGCGGGGATTCGGCACCGACCGAGGGTATCGGCGAACCTCGCGAGTCCGTGGCCAGGCCCGGACCCGCGTGCGACCATGCCCGGATGGATGACGGTGCACCCCGCCTCGTCGAGCGGACCGCCCAGCTCGACGCGCTCGCGGGGGAGCTGGCGCGGGTCCGCGTGGACCACGCCGGCCGCATGGTCTTCGTCGGCGGCGAGGCCGGGGTCGGCAAGACCTCGCTGCTGGCCGCATTCGTCGCCCGCGCGGGTGCGCCTGTGTGGCGCGGGTCGTCCGAGCCGTTGCAGTCGCCGCGCGCGCTGGGGCCGGTCCTCGACCTCGCCGCACAGATGGGCGGCCGGTTCGCCGATCTGGCCGCCTCGGGCAGCGGGTCGGTCGAGCTCGTGGCCGCGCTCGCCGAGGAGCTCGTCGGCGGCGAGGTGGGCGTGCTGGTCCTGGAGGACCTCCACTGGGCCGACGAGGCAACCCTGGACTTCGTCCGTGTGCTCGGCAGGCGGCTCGACCGGGTGCACGCACTGGTCCTCGCCAGCTACCGCGACGTCGAGGTCGGCCGGGCCCATCCGGTGCGGACATTGCTCGGCGAGCTGGCCACGGAGCGGTCGGTCAGCCGGCTGGCCGTACCGCCGCTGACCGTCCGTGGTGTCGCCGAGCTCGTCGGCGCCGACGGTGACGCGGCGTCCCTCCACGCGCTCACCCAGGGCAACTCGTTCTTCGTCACCGAGGTCCTCGCCGGCGGCGACGACACCGTCCCCGACACCGTGCGGGACGCCGTGCTGGCGCGGCGGGCCCGGATGAGTGTCGACGAGCAGACCCTGCTCGACGCGGTGGCCGTTCTGCCCGGCCGGGCCGAGCTGTGGCTGCTCGAGCAGGTCGCCGGTACGACGTACGGCGCGATCGAGGGTTGCCTGGCCTCGGGGATGCTCGTCGAGGACGGCGACGGCGTCCGCTTCCGTCACGAGATTGCGCGGGTCGCCGTCGAGGACTCGCTGTCCGGCGCGACCCGCGCCGCGCTGCACGCCCGTGTCCTCGCCGCCCTCGTGGACCGCGAGCCCGGCGTCGATCCCGCCCGGATCGCCCACCACGCGGACTCTGCCGGCGACCGGGCGGCCGTCCTGCGGCACGCGCCCCTCGCCGGTGAGCGCGCCGCCGCACTGGGCGCCCACCGCGAGGCGGCCGGGCAGTTCGCGCTCGCCCTGCGCAACGCCGATGCGGCTCCCGACGACGTGCAGGCGCACCTGCTCGAGCGGCATTCCTACGAGTGCTACCTCACTGACCGGATGGACGAGGCGTTCGCGTCGCGGCACGGCGCACTGGCGATCCACGAGCGCGCGGGGGACCGACTCCGGGAAGGCGACGCCCATCGGTGGCTGTCGCGACTGGCCTGGTTCCGGGGCGACCACGCGACGGCGGCCTCCGAGGCGGACGCCGCGGTCCGGATCCTCGGCGACCTGTCGCCCGGACCCGAGCTGGCGATGGCCTACAGCAACCTGTCCCAGCTGCGGATGCTGTCCCACGACCTCGACGCCGCGCTGGTCTGGAGCGACCGGGCGATCGCCCTCG
The DNA here is from genome assembly GCA_019510315.1 of Propionibacteriales bacterium. GTDB lineage: Bacteria > Actinomycetota > Actinomycetes > Propionibacteriales > Nocardioidaceae > Marmoricola. The sequence continues at coordinate 18,550 of JAEKKP010000084.1, read as the reverse complement.
CCGAGGAGCTCGGCGAGATCGCGATCATTGCTCACGCGGAGAACAACGCAGGCGCGGCGCTGCTCACGGGTGGCCGCCTCGAGGGTGTGGCGCGGATCGAGCGCAGTCTGGACCTCGCGATCGCGCACGACCTCGAGGAGCACGTAGCCCGTGCGTGGACCAACCTCGGGGCGGCCTTCGCGACCCTGCACCAGCTGGGTCGCGCCGACGAGGCGCTCGAGGCGGGCATCGACTACTGCGGCGACCACGACCTCGACTCGTGGCGGCTCTACATGGCCGGGTGGCGAGCGCTCGTGCGGCTCTGTCGAGGCGACCTCGACGGTGCCGAGGCAGATGCTGCCGCGGTGCTCACGAACCCCCGCGCAGCCCTACCGAGCCGGATCATGCCGGCCACCGTGCTCGGTCGCCTCCAGGCCCGGCGCGGGGACCGGGACGTGTGGTCGTTCCTCGACAACGCCCGTGCCCACGCCCTGCGCGCGGACGAGCTGCAGCGGCTCGCGCCGGTCGCCGTCGCCCGGGCCGAGGCGTTGCTCCTCGAGAACCGGGCGCCGGAGGTCGCGGCCGAGACCGACGGCGTGCTCCGAGCGTGTCTCGACGTCGGTGACGAGTGGTTGACCGGGGAGCTGCTGGTGCTGAGGCGGCGTGCCGGGATCGTGGAACGGACTCCCGCGGACGCGGTCGCCGAGCCCTACCGGCTCGAGCTGGCCGAGAAGTTCGGCGAGGCGGCCGAGGTGTGGGACGCCCTGGGCCAGCCCTACGAACGTGCCTGGGCACTGGTGTCCTCCGACCCCGACTCGGCCCGCGACGGGGTGGCCGCGCTCCACGCTCTCGGTGTCTCCCGGGCAGCGGACGTGGCCGCCGCGCAGCTGCGCGAGCGCGGCATCGCCAGCGTGCCGCGCGGGCCGCGCGCGAGCACGGCGACGCACCCCTTCGGGCTCACCGCACGCGAGGCCGAGGTGCTCGCGCTGCTCGCGACGGGCCTCACCAACGTCGAGATCGCGGAGCGCGCGGCGCTCTCGCGCCGGACTGTGGACCACCACGTCTCGGCGGTGCTGCGCAAGCTCGAGGTCGGCAACCGCCGCCAGGCGGCCCGGCTGGCGGTCACCCACGGTCTGGTGTCAGCCGGCGAGGGTCAGGCGGCCGATAGGCTTCACCGGTGAGCACCCCACGACGTTCTCCGACTCCCCCGCTCCGCTCCTCCGCCGGACAACGCCATGGGGACCCCGCATGACTGAGATCGAGATCGGGCGGGCCAAGCGCGGTCGCCGGGCGTACTCCTTCGACGACATCGCCATCGTGCCGAGTCGGCGTACCCGCGACCCCGAGGAGGTGTCGACGGCCTGGCAGATCGACGCCTACCGCTTCGAGCTGCCGATCCTCGCCGCGCCGATGGACTCGGTGATGTCGCCGGAGACCGCCATCGCCTTCGGCCGCTACGGCGGGCTCGGCGTGCTCAACCTCGAGGGCCTCTGGACCCGGTACGACGACCCGACCGACCTGCTCGCCGGCATCGCGCAGCTCGAGACGGGGGACGCCGTCCGCCGCATGCAGGAGGTCTACGCCGAGCCGATCAAGCCCGAGCTGATCACCGAGCGGGTCAAGCAGGTCCGCGAGGCCGGCGTGACGGTGGCCGCGGCCCTGTCGCCGCAGCGGACCAAGGAGTTCGCCAAGACCGTCGTCGACGCCGGCGTCGACATGTTCGTGATCCGGGGCACCACCGTCAGCGCCGAGCACGTCTCGGGCCAGGCCGAGCCGCTGAACCTCAAGGAGTTCATCTACGAGCTCGACGTGCCGGTGATCGTCGGTGGCTGTGCGACGTACCAGGCGGCCCTCCACCTCATGCGCACCGGCGCGGCCGGCGTCCTCGTCGGCTTCGGCGGCGGTGCCGCGCACACGACCCGCACGGTGCTGGGTGTCGCGGTCCCGATGGCCAGCGCGGTGGCCGATGTCGCCGCCGCGCGCCGCGACTACATGGACGAGTCCGGTGGTCGCTACGTGCACGTGATCGCGGACGGCTCGATCGGCCGCAGCGGCGACATCGCGAAGGCGATCGCCTGCGGCGCCGATGCCGTCATGATCGGCAGTCCGCTGGCGCGCGCGACCGACGCACCCGGGCAGGGCTACCACTGGGGCGCCGAGGCGCACCACACGGAGCTGCCGCGCGGCGAGCGAGTGCAGATCGGCAGCATCGGCACACTGGAGGAGATCCTGTTCGGCCCGTCCCGGGTCGCCGACGGCACCATGAACCTCGTCGGCGCCCTGCGCCGGGCGATGGCGACCACCGGCTACACCGAGCTCAAGGAGTTCCAGCGGATCGAGGTCGTCGTCCAGTAACCGGCCGGACACACCGCGGTGGAACACTGACGGCGTGGCCATCGCAACCGATCTCGGCCCCGGCCAGCGGGCCCGGGCCCTCGAGGCCATGGCGGCGACCGCCCAGGCGGCGGCCACGCCCCTCGACGTGCTGGTGGTCGGTGCGGGCGTCGTGGGTGCCGGGGTCGCGCTGGACGCCGTGTCCCGCGGTCTCTCCACGGCACTGCTCGAGCAGCGCGACTACGCGAGCGGCACCAGCAGCCGGAGCAGCAAGCTCGTGCACGGCGGCCTGCGCTACCTGGAGATGTTCGACTTCCCGCTGGTCCGCGAGGCGCTGCAGGAACGCGGGCTCCTGCTCAACCGGATCGCACCCCACCTCGTGCGCCCGGTGCCGTTCCTCTACCCGCTGCACCACACCTGGGAACGGCCGTACGTCGGCGCAGGAGTGGCCCTCTACGACGCGATGGCGGTCATGGGCGCTCGCGCCGGCCGCTACCCCATGGGCGTGCCACGCCACAAGCACCTCTTCCGCCGCCAGCTCGCCCGCGTGGCGCCGGACCTGCGCACCGACGAGCTGACGGGCGCGATCCGCTACTACGACTGCCAGGTCGACGACGCCCGGCTGGTCGTGACGATCGCGCGCACCGCGGCGGCGTACGGCGCCCACGTCGCGTCGCGGACGCGCGTGACCGGCTTCCTGCGCGACGGCGACCGAGTGGTCGGCGTGCGCGCGCGCGACCTGGAGAACGACGTCGACCTGGAGATCCGCGCGCGGGTCGTGATCAACGCCGCGGGCGTCTGGACCGACGAGATCCAGGACATGGTCGGCGGGCGCGGCGCGCTGCACGTCGAGGCCAGCAAGGGCATCCACCTCGTCGTGCCGCGGGACCGGATCCGCTCGGAGACCGGCTTCATCACCAAGACCGAGAAGTCGGTGCTGTTCGTGATCCCGTGGGGCCGGCACTGGATCATCGGCACCACCGACACGCCCTGGCAGCTCGATCTGGCGCATCCGGCCGCGTCGCGTGCCGACATCGACTATGTGCTGGGCCACGTCAACAAGCTGCTGAAGACGCCCCTGGACCACGACGACGTCGAGGGCGTGTACGCCGGCCTGCGACCCCTGCTCACCGGCGAGGTCGAGGCCACGTCGAAGATCTCCCGCGAGCACACGGTGGCCGCGCCGATGCCGGGCCTCGTGCTGATCGCGGGCGGGAAGCTCACGACGTACCGCGTGATGGCCCGTGATGCCGTCGACGTCGCCGCGCGGACCCTGCGTCGCTACTCGGGCGAGGTCGGCCCGAGCATCACCGACCGCGTGCCGTTGCTGGGGGCGCAGGGCTACGAGACCCGCACCAACCAGAGGGTCGCACTCGCTCGTGCCGCGGGGCTGGACATCGGCTGGATCGACCACCTGCTGGGCCGCTACGGCGGGCTCGTCGATGAGGTCCTGCCGCTGCTGCTGGACCGTCCCGAGCTGGCCGAGCCGCTGATCCACGCCGACGACTACCTGTGCGCCGAGATCGTCTATGCCGTGACGCACGAGGGGGCGCGCCATCTCGACGACGTGCTCACCCGGCGCACCCGGATCTCGATCGAGACCTTCGACCGCGGCGTGCTGTGTGCGCCGCAGGTCGCCGAGCTGATGGGACCGGTCCTCGGCTGGGACCGGGCGCGCATGGACGACGAGGTCGACCACTACCTTCGCCGCGTCGAGGCCGAGCGGCAGAGCCAGCGGATGCTCACCGACCAGGAGGCCGACGAGGCCCGGGTCCAGGCACCCGAAGGTCCCTGGGCGGTCTGAGCGGCAGGGTGGTCGCAAGAAATGGGCGTGCGCCGAGTGCCCCCGCCGGGGCAAGGTGCGTGCGTGACCTCCTTCATCGCCCACACGACCGTCGACTGCGCGAACGCCTACGACCTCTCCGAGTGGTGGAAGCAGCTCCTCGGCTACGTCGACCTGCCCGACGACCCGAACCTGCCGGGCCACGAGGAGTGCATGATCCAGCGCCCCGACGGCGGCCACCAGCTGCTGTTCCTCGAGGTGCCCGACGTCAAGCAGGTGAAGAACCGCCTGCACTTCGACCTGCGGCCCTCGGAACGCACGCGCGACGAGGAGGTCGAGTGGGCGCTGGGCCTCGGGGCGACGCAGGTCGACGACCTGCGCGGGAAGTGGGGACCGGGCTCGGGGTGGGTCGTGCTCGCCGATCCGGAGGGCAACGAGTTCTGCATCCTGCGGAGCGCCGGCGAGATCGAGGCAGCGACAGTGCCGAGCTGACGACCACCGTCCGCCCCTCAGTCGCGGCACCCTGCGTTCACCTGTGACCGGCACCATGGGTCCGGTGAACACCGGCGCCCGTCTCCGCGTCGTCCTGTTCTCCCTCGGCACCGTGCTGCTCCTGGTCAGCCTGCTGGCGCTGGCCATCCTGCGGGTCGGCGGCGCAGGTGCTCCCGGGGCGGCGTACGAGCAGTCCCTCCAGCCGGCACCGTCCGCGGCCGCACAGCCGGCGCCGCGAGGAGACGGTCAGGACGTCTCGCGGTCCGCCACCCGGTCGAGCCTGGACCAGGCGTGGCTGACCAGGACGGCGACCGCCGCCGGCATCCCGGCACCGGCCCTCCGTGCGTACGCCGACGCCGAGCTGGCAGTCCGTGCCACGCAGCCGCGTTGCCACCTGAGCTGGAACACCCTGGCCGGCATCGGCTGGGTGGAGTCCCAGCACGGCACCGTCGGCGGGCGCACCCTTCTCCCCGACGGTCGTCCGTCGACGCCGATCCTCGGCCCCGCGCTCGACGGTGCCGGCGGCTTCGCCGCGATCCACTCGACCCCGGCGTCGGCCGCCTGGCACGGCGACGACGTCTGGGAACACGCCGTCGGGCCGCTGCAGTTCCTGTCCTCGACCTGGGAGCGATGGTCGGCGGACGGCGACGCCGATGGCGTGGCCGACCCGCGTGACCTGGACGACGCAGCGCTGGCCGCGGGCCACTACCTGTGCGCCGACGGCCACGACCTGGCCACGGACACGGGCTGGAACGCCGCGGTGCACTCCTACAACCACGACGCCGGCTACGTCGCGCAGGTCGCGGCGGCTGCGAACACCTACGTGGAGCGCACCAGGTAGTCCGTGGTTTCGGCCGGCGTCCGGCTGGGAAGGCTTGCGCCGTGTCCACCCCGAGTGCCGCCGTCCTGCGGGCCTACGCCGACGAGCTCCGCGAGCTCGCCAAGGCCCAGGCAGAGCGGGCGACGAGCTGCGCCACCCTGCTCGACGCGGTGACCAAGCTGGACAACGACGACACCTGGCAGGGCACCTACCCGACCGAGACCCACGAGACGGTGCAGGCCTGGGCCACCGGTCTGGCGGAGACGGCCAAGACCTGCGACGAGCAGGCGGCCAGCTGGCGCACGATGGCCGCCGACCTGGACCGGCGGGCCGACGCCCAGCCGGCGCCGAAGTAGCGGCGCCGTGACGACGTACTGCGGGTTCCACCTCGAGAAGGTCCAGCAGCTCCAGAGCGCCCTGGCGGACGCGCCGTCGGCGGCCTCCGCGCTGGCCGCCGACATCCGCAACGCGGCCCAGCGAGCGGAGTGGATCAGCGTGGCTGCGGCCGGTATGAGCCCGCACCAGCTCGGCCTGGACCGCACGGAGCCCGGTGGCACGACGCCGGGGCTCACGCCGATCGCGGAAGAGGCCGGCGGCGTCGCCGCCGAGGTCCAGCGCCGGCTCGACCACCTGAGGAGCTGTCGGTCGCTGGTCGCCGACGGTTTCACCTTCACCGGCGACGAAGCGTTCCAGGACCTGCCGCCGATCGACGCCGCCAAGCTCAAGAAGGCCCGCACCGATCTCACCGGCGTGCTCGCGAAGGACGGCCTCGAGCGGACGCTCGGACTGCTCGGTGTCCTCGAGGAGATCCACGGCCTCAACGCCGGCGAGACCGACGCGCTCGTGGCCAGCCTGAGCGACGACCAGCTCGACCGCTGGGAGGAGGGCATGGACCTCGCCAGGAGCATCCCGTTCGGGCTGGTGCCCGACGACGCCTTCGACGAGCTGGCCAACGACCTCTTCACCCGCCTCGGCGCCGAGCAGCGCGAGCGCGTGACCGGTCACCTGCCCTGCCTGCAGCCGCCGCTCGACAGCGACCACACCGGCCACCCGCTGGCCGAGCTGCCGCCCGCGGACATCGATGCGGCGACCATCGAGGACATCAACCAGGGCGAGATCGGCGACTGCTGGTTCCTCGCCTCCATCGCCGCCGAGATGACCGCCGACCCCGACTTCGTCAAGAAGCACATGGTCGCCAACGACAACGGCACCTACACCGTGACCTTCTACAAGGACGGCAAGCCGGTCCAGGTGACGGTCGACAGCTCCGTGCCGTACGACGGGTCGAGTGCCGAGTTCGCGCACGGCGACCCGTCCTGGGGACGCAACGGCCCGTCCTGGATCGCGATCTACGAGAAGGCGTTCGCGCAGTTCCGGGGCGGCTACGGCGACACCGAGGGCGGCTACGGCGACGAGGGCATGGAGGCGCTCACCGGCCGCGACGCCGACCGCAAGGACTCCGACGACCTCTCCTTCGACGAGATCGCGCGCAACCTGCAGGACGGCACGCCGATGACCGCGGGCAGCAAGGAGCACACGACCGGCCACCTGTGGTGGACCAAGGAGCAGGAGAAGGTCGAGGTCGGCGACGACACGGTGGTCTCGCTCCACGAGTACACCGTCGTGGGGGTCGACCTCGGAGCGCATCCGCCGACGGTCAAGCTGCGCAACCCGTGGGGCTCGGGCGGCAGCGTCGACGAGTTCATCACGATGACCGAGGATGAGTTCCACGACCACTTCAACGAGCTGTCGGTGGGCTGATGGACGACTCCGCACGCACTCCGGTGCACCTCCTGGTCCGGCGGACCAGGAGTGTCACCGACGGCCAGGGCAACACGTTTGGCATCATCGACGTCAACCCGGACGACTCGGATCCGGCGATCCTGCTCGGCATCCGCATCGGCGACTCCGGTGAGCGGTTCGGCCGGGTCCTGCGTCTCGGTGACCGCATCGAGAGCGACGGGCTCGAGCTGACCGTCGCCGAGCTGGTGCCCGACGAGCCGGCGTGGCTGGTGCTCGATGGCACGGTCCCGACCAGGGAGGATGGCGCGTGAGGATGAAGTGGCTGCTCGTCGCCGGAGCCGTCCTCGTGGTCGCCGCGGTCACCGTCGTGGTCATCGCCACCCGTGACAGCGGTCCGCCGTCGGTCGCGTCGGGTCCCGGGGTGTTCCGCGTCCACGTGCAGTTCCAGGCCAACGGCGGTCTGCGGGCCCCCGACGAGCTGACCTACAAGGGCACGACCTTCAAGGTCGCGTTCGGTGGTGCCTCCGGCTCAGGTGGCGACGTGGCGGCCAACCTCGTCGTGACGGGTCCGCAGGGCACCGTGAAGCCGGTCGCCAAGTACCGCCGGGGACAGACCATCGAGCTCGACGGCGCCGGACTGAAGGTCCGCACGGTGTACGACGGCGGCAGCGACCGCGACGACGTCGTGGACCTCCAGGTCATCCCGCCGGCCCCGTAGGCCGGCCGGGTAAAGTCGAGCCGGTCACCCCCTCTCATTCCTGAGCTGGGGGCTGTCCGCGTTGTCCATCCCTGATCACAGGAGCACCGTTGCGACTCGCCGGCCTCGCCGATGCCGTCCTCGCCGAACCCACGCTCGCCGCCGCCGTCGAGGACGCGCGCGACAACCGCACCCCGGCGCTGGACCTCACCGGCCCGGCTGCTCTGCGGCCGTTCGTCGTCGCCGGGCTGGCTCGTGCCGATCGGACCGTCCTCGTGGTGACCGCCACGGTCCGCGAGGCCGAGGACCTGGTCGAGGAGCTCGCCGACGTCGTCGACCCCGAGACGCTCGCGCTCTACCCGGCCTGGGAGACCTTGCCGCACGAGCGGCTGAGCCCGCGCAGCGACACGGTCGGCCGCCGGCTCGCGATCCTTCGCCGGATCGTGCACCCCGGCATCTCCACGGGCTCGGCCAACGGAGCCTCGAACGGACCGCTCCAGGTGGTCGTCGCGCCGGTGCGCTCGGTGCTGCAGCCGCAGGTCAAGGGGCTGGCCGACCTCGAGCCGGTCGAGCTGGTGCCCGGCCAGGAGATCGAGCTCGAGGACCTCGTGCGCCGGCTCGCCGGTGCGGCGTACTCGCGCGTCGACCTGGTCGAGAAGCGTGGCGAGTTCGCTGTCCGCGGCGGCATCGTCGACGTGTTCCCGCCGACCGAGGAGCACCCGCTGCGGGTGGAGTTCTTCGGTGACGAGGTCGACGAGATCCGGGCGTTCGCGGTGGCGGACCAGCGCACGCTGGACAAGGCCGAGCGCCTGTGGGCGCCGCCGTGCCGCGAGCTCCTGCTGACCGACGAGGTACGCCGCCGCGCCGCCGAGCTCGGCGCCCAGCACCCCGAGCTCGCCGAGATCACCGACAAGCTCGCGCAGGGCATCGCCGTCGAGGGCATGGAGTCGCTCACTCCCGCGCTGGTCGACGAGATGGAGCTGCTCATCGACCTGCTCCCGGCCGAGACCCACGTGCTGCTGCTCGATCCTGAGCGCGTGCGGACGCGCGCCCACGACCTGGTGGCGACCAGCGACGAGTTCCTCGGCGCCAGCTGGGCCGCCGCGGCGTCGGGCGGGCAGGCGCCCGTCGACCTCGGCTCCGCGTCGCTGCAGTCGCTCGCCGACGTACGGGCGACGGCGCTCGCACAGGGCAAGGCGTGGTGGGGGCTGAGTCCTTTCGGTGTGGCGGGCCCGACCACTGAGGAGGTGCTGCGCGACTCCCTCGGCGAGGTGGTGAGCGCCGGGATCGACATCGAGGCCGGCGCGGTGGACTCCCGGCCCGTCGCGGCGACGCCGGTCGAGCCCTACCGCGGGGACATCGAGGCCGCGGTCCGCGACATCGGCACCTACCTCGCGCAGGGCCGTCGCGTGGTCGTCCTCCAGCAGGGTCACGGCCCGGCGCAGCGCACGGTCGAGGTGCTCGGCGAGCACGACGTCGCCGCACGACTGGTCGACGAGGTGGCGGCCGACCCGAGTGCGACGGCGGGTGTCGTCGAGGTCAGCCAGGGCTGCATCGTCCACGGCCTGGTCCTCACCGAGCCCGGGCTGGTGGTGCTCACCGGCGAGGACCTGTCGGGGCAGAAGGCCTCCACGCGCGACATGCGCAAGATGCCGACGCGGCGCAAGAAGCAGATCGACCCGCTCGAGCTCAAGCCCGGCGACTACGTCGTCCACGAGCAGCACGGCGTCGGACGCTTCCTGGAGATGCGCCAGCGCGAGGTCCAGGGCGCGACCCGCGAGTACCTCGTCCTGGAGTACGGCGCCAGACCAGGTCACCCGCTACGTCGGCGGCGAGCAGCCCAGCCTCGACCGGCTCGGCGGCGCCGACTGGGCGAAGCGCAAGGGCCGCGCGCGCAAGGCCGTGCGCCAGATCGCGGCCGAGCTGATCAAGCTGTACGCCGCCCGGCAGGCCACGCAGGGCCACGCCTTCGGGCCGGACACGCCCTGGCAGCGGGAGCTCGAGGACGCCTTCCCGTTCCACGAGACGCCCGACCAGCTCACCACCGTCGACGAGGTCAAGGCCGACATGCGCCGGACCGTGCCGATGGACCGGCTGGTGTGCGGCGACGTCGGCTACGGCAAGACCGAGATCGCCGTGCGCGCGGCGTTCAAGGCCGTCCAGGACGGCAAGCAGGTCGCCGTACTCGTGCCGACGACGCTGCTCGTGAGCCAGCACTTCTCGACCTTCGCCGAGCGGATGAGCGCCTTCCCCGTCGTCCTCAAGGCGCTCAGCCGGTTCCAGACCGACAAGGAGGCGCGGGAGGTCATCGCCGGCCTGGCCGAGGGCTCGGTCGACATCGTGATCGGGACGCATCGGCTGCTGAACCCCGACATCAGGTTCAAGGACCTCGGCCTGATCGTCGTCGACGAGGAGCAGCGCTTCGGGGTGGAGCACAAGGAGCTGATGAAGCGGATGCGCACCAGCGTCGACGTGCTGTCGATGTCGGCGACGCCGATCCCGCGGACCCTGGAGATGGCCATCACCGGCATCCGCGAGATGTCGACGATCACCACTCCTCCGGAGGAGCGGCACCCCGTGCTCACCTACGTCGGCGCCTATGAGGACCGGCAGCTGGTCGCGGCCGTGCGTCGCGAGCTGCTGCGTGAGGGCCAGGTGTTCTACATCCACAACCGCGTGGGCAGCATCGAGAAGGCCGCCGCGCGGATCCGGGAGCTGGTGCCCGAGGCGCGCGTCGCCACGGCCCACGGCCAGATGCCGGAGCACCAGCTGGAGCAGGTGATGCTCGACTTCTGGGAGAAGTCCTTCGACGTGCTGGTGTGCACCACGATCGTGGAGTCGGGTCTCGACGTCTCCAACGCCAACACGATGATCATCGAGCGCGCCGACACGCTCGGTCTGTCGCAGCTGCACCAGCTGCGGGGCCGGGTCGGGCGGAGCCGTGAGCGGGCATACGCCTACTTCCTCTACCCGCCGGACAAGCCGCTGACGGAGACGGCCCACGAACGGCTCGCGACCCTCGCCCAGCACTCCGACCTCGGCGGCGGCATGGCGATCGCGATGAAGGACCTCGAGATCCGCGGCGCCGGCAACCTGCTCGGCGGCGAGCAGTCCGGGCACATCGCCGACGTCGGCTTCGACCTCTACGTGCGCCTCGTCGGCGAGGCGGTCTCGGAGTTCCGGCAGGACGGGCCACCGGCCGAGGAGCTCAACGAGATCCGGATCGAGCTGCCGATCGACGCCCACCTGCCGCACGACTACGTGCCGAGCGAGCGCCTGCGGCTGGAGATGTACAAACGGCTCGCCGAGGTCCGCGAGGGCGACGACGTCGACCTGCTGCGCGAGGAGATGCGCGACCGGTACGGCGAGCCACCCGCGCCTGTCGAGCGGCTGCTCGCCGTCGCCAGGTTCCGGGCGCGTTGCCGGCAGGCCCGGGTCGCCGAGGTCACCGTGCAGGGCAAGTACATCCGCTTCGCGCCGGTCGAGCTGCCGGAGTCCCGCGCCGTACGCCTCAACCGCGTGTACCCCGGCAGCCTCCTCAAGGCCGGGGTGCGTACGATGCTGGTGCCGCGCCCTCAGCCGGCGACGTTCGGGGCCCCACCGCTCCGCGACGACGAGCTGTTGGCGTGGGCCGGTCGCGTGATCGACGACGTGATCGATCCACCCCCGAAGCAGGCACAGAAACAGGAGAGCGCTTCGTGAAGGCCAACCGCCTGGTCCTCCTCGCCGTCGGTGGCGTGTCGGTGCTCGCCCTCAGCGGCTGCGCGCAGTCCGGCGGCGTCGCCGCACGGGTCGGCGACACCACCGTGCCGACGTCCGACGTCGACCTCCTCACCAAGGTCCAGTGCGCGAGCCTCGACAAGGCCGCCAAGGACCCGAGCCAGGGCGGTCAGGTGCAGCCCGTGGCGCGCGCGACACTGAGGACCGTCCTCGTCAACGCGCTGGTCGACGCGGAGGTCAACGACCAGGTCGCGTCGCGCGAGCACCTCACCTACGACAAGTCGCAGCTCGCCAGCGCCGTCCAGCGCTACGCGTCGACCGTCAGCCAGGCACCGAAGGCCGATCGTGACCGCTACCGCGAGCTCATCGAGTCGATCCTGCGCGGACAGCTCCAGGCCATCGGCCAGATCCAGGACCAGTTCGCCGGTCAGCAGCCGTCCAACGACGAGGTCCAGAAGGCCATCGCCGACTTCGAGGCGAAGATGCGCACGAAGGTCGACGTGCACGTCAACCCGCAGTACGGCCCCGACAAGGACGGCGTCGCCGGCGCGGCCGACCCCTCCCTGTCGCTCGCGGTGTCGTCGTTCGCCAAGCACTCGCGCGACGCCCTGTCGGCGACGGCGCAGACCGACCCGACCTGGGTCAACGGCCTCCCCGCCGACCAGAGGTGTGGCTGAGCGCCCATGTCGGCGCTGCTCGAGCTCGTCGAGGTGATGGCGCGGCTCCGGCGCGAGTGCGCGTGGAAGGCGGGTCAGACCCACGAGTCGCTCGCCCGCTACCTGCTCGAGGAGACCTACGAGACGCTCGAGGCGATCGAGGTGGGCGACGACGCCCACCTGCGCGAGGAGCTCGGCGACCTCCTGCTGCAGATCCTGTTCCATGCGGTGATCGCCGAGGAGCAGGGACGCTTCGACATCGATGACGTTGCCGCGGATCTCGTCGTGAAGCTGCGGCGGCGCAACCCGCACGTCTTCGACCGGGACTCGTCGGCCTCGGACGACGATGTGGCGGCGGACCCGGTGGCGATCAACGAGCAGTGGGAGCGGATCAAGGCGGAGGAGAAGCAGCGGTCCGGGCTGATGGACGGCGTGCCCGAGGAGCTTCCCGCTCTGCTCCGCGCGGTCAAGGCGCTCGACCGGCTCGAGCGGGCCGGTGGGGTTGTCGACGTCGATCCCGGCTCGGGCGAGGTCGGCGAGCGCCTGCTGGCCGTCGTCGTGGACGCTCGGACGGCGGGGATCGACCCCGAGCAGGCTCTGCGGGCGGCAGTTCGGCGGATCGTCTGACGGGGTGTCCGTTTTGGGCATATATTGAGCGGTGCCGAGGATCAGCAGACGGAGCCGCTTCGTCGTTTCGAGGCGAAGCACTCTTCACGTCCGACGTCCGGGGTCGGCAGGACAGGTCAGACATCAGCCAGCTCACCGCCCCGACACCCGTCGCCGCGCAGCCCCCGCTCGCCGGCGTGGAGGCCCGCCACTGCCCGCAGCTGACGACGATCATGCGACGGGTCGTCCTCAGCGTGCTGATCGCCTGCGTGATCCCCGGCTCACTGTTCTACGCCTGCTTCCGCCTCGACGGCATCTGGACCGCGATCCTCGCGGCGCTCGGCTGGTCGTACGGCGCCCTGGCGTTCCGGGCGCTGACGGGTCGACGTACCTCGGGACTCCTGGTGCTGACCGCCACGGTGATGACCGGCCGGACCGTCATCGCCCTCCTGACCGGCAGCACGTTCCTCTACTTCCTCCAGCCGGTGATCAGTGACGGCGTGGTCGGCACGACCTTCCTGCTGTCGCTCGCGACGGCCCGACCGGTGGTGGCGCGCCTCGCCGGTGACTTCTACCCGATGGACCACGAGCTCTCGATGCGCCCGCGCGTGCGCCGGCTGTTCCGCCACCTCACGATGATGTGGGCCCTGCTGTGCCTCGCCAAGGCCACGATGACCTTGTGGCTTCTGCAGACGACCTCACTCGGCACGTTCGTGACCATCAAGAGCATGGCGGTCCCGACGATCAACACCCTCGCCGCGGCAGCGACGATCGCCGCCGCGGTGGCCGTCGCCCGCAAGGAGGGTCTCCTCGGTCCGGCAGCGACGGGGCTGTCCGGGCCGGCCATCGGCACAGCGCACGGATAGCCGCTCGCGGTGGTCCGCAGGTCAGCACGCCTGCTCACCGCGGCAGTACTGACCGCCGTCGTCGCGGTGACGCTCGGTGCGTGCGGAGGTCCTGACGACGAGACGGACCGACCGTCGCCGACCGTGTCGACACCCGCCGTGCCGGCGCTCGCGGACCTACCGGTCGGCCGTGCCGAGGTCGGTCCCGGCAACAGCGTGCATGTCCGCGGGAGCAGGATCGTCGTCGACGGGCGCGCGATCGACCTGGCCCCGCTGCGGGTCGACGAGGTCGCGGTGGTCCGGGGCGGCGTCTTCTTCCGCAACGGCACCGAGCTCTGGTTCACCGACCTCGACCGCGCCCGCGCCACCGGGTACACCGACGTGCAGTCCCTGGTCGCCTCGCCGGACGGCCGGCGGATCGCGTTCCTGGACCTCGAGCACGGGGCGAACGGCAGATCCGGCAACCCCCTCGCCCTCGTGCTCGCCTTCGAAGCGGCCACGGGCAAGCCGCTCGGGGCGTCGTACGCCGAGCCGGGGACGATCCGCTTCGACGGCGATGCCCTGCTCGTCCGCGGCGCCACGGGGCGCGACCACCGCCTTCCGGTCGGCGGCGGCGGGTAGCGTCGGTCGCATGCACTCTCGGGCCAAAAGGTGCGCCGGCATCGTCCCGCCGTACCTCCTCCAGCAGCTGGTCGCCTCCGGCGACGCCGACCTCGCCGAGCGCGCCCGTCGCACGCTCGTCCACGACAGCGTGCTCCGCGCGCGTCCGACCCGTCCTGCCGCGACCCCGGCCGGCGGGCTGCACCGCACCGTCCACGACGCCGATCACGGCACGTCGTTGCCCGGTGACGTCGTCCGCGACGAGGGTGCGCCGGCCTCCGACGACGAGGCGGTCAACCAGGCCTACGACGGCCTGGGCGCCACCTGGACCCTCTACGACGAGGTGTTCGGGCGCGACTCGATCGACGGCCGCGGCCTGCCGCTGATCGCGAGCGTGCACTACGACCAGCACTACGACAACGCCTTCTGGAACGGCTCCCAGATGGTCTTCGGCGACGGCGACGGCACCGTCTTCCTCGGCTTCACCAGCAGTCTCGACGTCATCGGCCACGAGCTCACCCACGGGGTGACCGAGTCCACCGCGGGCCTCACCTACAACGGCCAGAGCGGAGCCCTCAACGAGAGTGTCTCCGACGTGTTCGGGTCTCTGGTCAAGCAGCGCGCGCTCGGGCAGACCGCGGCGGAGGCCGACTGGCTCATCGGTGCCGACCTGCTGGCGCCCGGCGTGAAGGGGGTCGCGCTGCGGTCGATGAAGGCGCCCGGCACGGCGTACGACGACCCGCGGCTGGGCAAGGACCCGCAGCCGGCCGACATGAGCGGCTACGTCCAGACCAGCGACGACAACGGCGGGGTGCACATCAACTCCGGCATCCCCAACCGGGCCTTCCAGCTGGTCGCCACCGCGATCGGCGGCAACGCCTGGGAGGCGGCCGGCCAGATCTGGTACGACGTGCTCACCGGGTCCGCGATCCATGCCGATTGCGACTTCGCCCGGTTCGCCGAGCTCACCGTCGACGCCGCGGTCTCGCGCTTCGGCACCACCTCTAGCGAAGCGGCCGCGGTCCGCACGGCGTGGCAGACCGTCGGGGTGGTGCCGTCCTCCCCGGCCGGCGGTCCCGGCGACGGCACGCCCGTCGAGAAGCCGGACACACCGGCCGACCAGCTCTCCGTCCGTCGCACCGGCGGTCTCGCGGGGCTCACCCGCGAGCGCACGCTCCGGCTCGGTGAGCTCCCCGACGACGACGCCTCGCACTGGCGCGCCCTGCTCGCGGGCGACCGGCTCACGCGACTGGCCGACGCCCCGACCCACCCGGACGCCTTCTGCTACGGCGTCCGCTGCGACGCCGCCG
Source organism: Propionibacteriales bacterium (assembly GCA_019510315.1). GTDB lineage: Bacteria > Actinomycetota > Actinomycetes > Propionibacteriales > Nocardioidaceae > Marmoricola. Next base: position 2,965 of record JAEKKP010000084.1, on the reverse strand, counting down.
GACTGGACGTGACGATCCCCGAGCCAGGCCTCGAGCCCGACGTCCGGGACCTGTTCGAGCGCACGCTGTCTCGCTGACACGTCGGCCGGTGGCTGGTGCCGGGGATGGCGGTCGCGCCCCGATAGGCTGGCACCCGCTCGTCCCCCGGATCCGCCCAGCCAGGAAGTGACTGCATTGGCCGCCATCGAAGACGTCATCGCCCGCGAGATTCTCGACTCCCGCGGCAACCCCACGGTCGAGGTGGAGGTGATCCTCGAGGACGACAGCTACGGGCGGGCCGCGGTCCCGTCCGGTGCGTCGACCGGAGCGTTCGAGGCGGTCGAGCTGCGCGACGGCGACGCCCGCTACGGCGGCAAGGGCACGCTCAAGGCGGTCGCGGCCGTGGAGTCGCAGATCGCCGAGCGGATCGTCGGCCTCGACGCCGCCGACCAGCGGCTCGTCGACCAGGAGATGCTCGACCTCGACGGCACCCCCAACAAGGCCAACCTGGGCGCCAACGCCATCCTCGGCGCGTCCCTGGCCGTGGCCCGTGCGGCGGCGATGAGCGCGGAGCTGCCGCTCTACCGCTACGTCGGCGGCCCCAACGCGCACCTGCTGCCGGTCCCGATGATGAACATCCTCAACGGTGGCTCGCACGCGGACTCCAACGTGGACATCCAGGAGTTCATGATCGCCCCGATCGGTGCGCCCACGTTCCGTGAGGCGCTCCGCGAGGGCGCCGAGGTCTACCACGCGCTCAAGTCGGTCCTGAAGAAGCAGGGCCTCGCGACCGGGCTCGGCGACGAGGGCGGCTTCGCCCCCAACCTCGACAGCAACCGTGCCGCGCTCGACCTGATCTCCACCGCGATCGAGGCCGCCGGTTTCAAGGTCGGCACCGACATCGCGCTCGCGCTCGACGTCGCCGCCAGCGAGTTCTTCGAGGGCGGCAGCTACGCCTTCGAGGGCGCGAAGAAGTCGGCCGAGGAGATGACCGCCTACTACGCCGACCTCGTCGCGTCGTACCCGATCGTGAGCATCGAGGACCCCCTCAACGAGGAGGACTGGGACGGCTGGAAGGTGATCACCGACGAGCTGGGCACCAAGGTCCAGATCGTCGGCGACGACCTCTTCGTCACCAACGTCGAGCGGCTCCAGCGCGGCATCGACGGTGGCCAGGCCAACGCGCTGCTGGTCAAGGTCAACCAGATCGGCTCGCTCACCGAGACCCTCGACTCCGTCGACCTCGCCCACCGCAACGGCTTCCGCTGCATGATGAGCCACCGCTCGGGCGAGACCGAGGACACCACGATCGCCGACCTCGCGGTCGCGACGAACTGCGGCCAGATCAAGACCGGCGCCCCGGCCCGGTCGGAGCGGGTGGCGAAGTACAACCAGCTGCTGCGCATCGAAGCCGAGCTCGGTGACGCCGCCCGGTACGCCGGCGCCGGTGCCTTCCCGAGATACCAGGCCTGATCGGAAGACCGGATGCCGCCGAGCCGTCGCCCGTCGCCGCGGGGAGGTCGCCCGCGCAACACCCGTCCCGGTCTCCGGGGCGGGGCCGGGCGTCCGCGGACGGCAGCGGCCGTGGCTCCGCGCCCGCGGTTCACCAACCGGGCGGCGATCCTGCTGGTGGTGTTCGCCGTGTTGGTGATCTCCTACGCGTCGTCGATGCGCGCCTACCTCCAGCAGCGCGACCACATCAACCAGCTCAAGCAGCAGATCGTCTCGGCCAAGGCCGACATCGCGACCTCGGAGCGTGAGAAGCGGCGCTGGCGCGACCCGGCGTACGTCGAGGCCCAGGCGCGGGCCCGGTTCGGCTGGGTCATGCCGGGAGAGACCAGCTACCAGGTGCTCGATGCCCACGGCAACCCGCTGACCGGCGACGACGAGCTGACCGATCCCGACAGCATCGCGCCCACGAAGCCGAAGGCGTGGTGGGGCAAGGTCTACTCCTCGCTCGAGGCGGCCGATCACCCGGAGAAGAAGGTCACGCCGACGCCGGTCACCCGGATCACCCCCGGACCCGGCTAGGCCCGACCGTCCCCGATGATCGATCCCCGCGACCACGACGCGATCGAGGCGCAGCTCGGCCGGCCGCCGCGCGCGATCCACGACGTCGGCCACCGCTGCCCGTGCGGCAACCCCGACGTGGTGACGACCGAGCCCAGGCTCGAGGACGGCACGCCCTTCCCGACCACGTTCTACCTGACCTGCCCACGGGCGGCGTCCCTGATCGGCACCCTCGAGGCGTCGGGGCTGATGCGCGAGATGACCGAGCGGCTGGACGAGGATGCGGACCTGCGGGCCGGGTACGAACGCGCCCATGAGGCCTATCTGGCCGCCCGTGCGGAGGTCGCCGACGCCACCGGGCAGAGCGTCCCGGAGATCGACGGGGTGTCCGCCGGTGGGATGCCGGCGCGGGTCAAGTGCCTGCACGTCCTCGCCGGTCAGTCCCTGGCGCAGGGTCGCGGGGTCAACCCGCTCGGTGACGAGGTGCTCGACGCGCTCGGCACCTGGTGGGCCGAGGGTCCCTGCGTATGACCCGGGTCGCCGCGTTCGACTGCGGCACGAACTCGCTGCGGCTGCTGATCGCCGATGTGGACGCCGGGACCGGTGAGATGACCGAGCTCGTGCGGGAGATGCGGATCGTGCGCCTCGGCGAAGGCGTCGACCGCACCGGCCGGATCAGCGAGGCGTCGATGGCGCGGACGTTCGCCGCCCTCGACGAGTACGCCGACCTCGTCGCCGAGCACCGTCCGACCGCCGTGCGGTTCTGCGCGACCTCCGCCGCCCGCGACGCCGCCAACGCCGCGGAGTTCATGGTCGGCGTCGAGGAGCGCGTCGGGGTCGTCCCCGAGGTGATCGACGGCGATGCAGAAGCGCGGGCATCGTTCGCCGGCGCGACCCGCGTGCTCGGCGACGCAGTGGACCCCGTGCTCGTCCTCGACATCGGCGGCGGGTCGACCGAGCTGATCCTCGGCTCCAC
>JAEKKP010000083.1 GCA_019510315.1 Propionibacteriales bacterium | reverse complement strand
GGCTCCGGCATCGCCGTACCCGACCTCGAGTCGTACGCCGCCACGCTGTGGTCCTACTGGGAGGAGATGCTCGACGACACGATCAGCCACGACAAGGCCGCCGTCGCCGCGCTCAAGGGCAAGACGGTGGTGATCACCGGAGCATCGTCGGGCATCGGACTCGTCACGGCAGTCCAGGTCGCGAAGGCGGGCGCCGTCCCGATCCTCATCGCGCGGGGCAAGGACAAGCTCGAGGACACCAAGAGCCTCATCGAGAGCCAGGGCGGTCGGGCCTACGCCTACGCCTGCGACCTCTCCGACCTGCAGGCGATCGACGCCCTCACCGAGCAGCTCAGCGGCGACTTCGAGCACATCGACTACGTCGTCAACAACGCCGGTCGCTCGATCCGCCGGTCACTGAAGCTCAGCGAGGACCGCTTCCACGACTTCGAGCGGACCATGCAGCTGAACTACTTCGGCGCCATCCGCCTGGTCATGGGCCTGCTACCGAAGATGCGCGCGCAGAAGTCCGGCCACGTCGTCAACATCTCCTCGATCGGCGTCCTCACCAACCCGCCGCGGTTCAGCGCGTACGTCGCCTCGAAGGCCGCCCTCGACGCCTGGAGCAACGTCGTCTCCAGCGAGCTGGTCGGCGACGGGGTGTCGTTCACGAGCATCCACATGCCGCTGGTGCGCACCCCGATGATCGCCCCGACCAAGATGTACGACCGGTTCCCGACGATCAGCCCGGCGCAGGCCGCGGCCAAGGTGGTCACGGCGCTCGTCGACAAGCCGCACGAGATCAACACCCTCACCGGCAACCTCGGCGCGCTCGCCCACACCCTCGCCCCGAAGGCCGCGTTCCGGGTGCTGCACCTGGCCTACCAGATCTTCCCCGACTCCGCTGCCGCCCGCGGCGAGCAGCCGTCGACGCCGACCAACGAGCAGGCGATGATGGCGCGCGTGCTCAAGGGCGTGCACTGGTGATTCGGGCCTGATCCGGCGTCCCGGCGGCGTACGCTCGATCCGTCGAGAGGAGCCGTCATGGGCACCTGGGTCTGGCTCACCGTCATCGGCGTCGTTGCCGTCGTGCTCTTCGCCCTCGCCTGGAGATCCTCCGGACGGGCCCCGATCCGTCGCGGCGGACCGGAGACCTCCATGACGCCGGAGCAGCGCGAGCGGATCGCCGACGCCCAGGTCGAGCACGGCGGCGGCCTCCGCGGCCCGGCGCTCTGACCCCGTCAGCCCAGCCCGTCAGTCCAGCCAGTCAGCCCAGCCCGTCAGCCCAGCGCGACCGGTCGGCTCGCGTCGGCCACCCACTCGCTCCACGAGCCGGGGTAGAGCGCGGCGTCGACTCCGGCGATCGCCAGCGCGAGGATGTCGTGCGCTGCGGTGACGCCGGATCCGCAGTACGCCGCGACCTCGTCGTCCTCGTCGCGGCGCACCTCGCGATAGGCCGCCCGCACCTCCCCGGCCCCGAGGAACGTGCCGTCGTCGCGAAGGTTGCGCGTGGTGGGCAGGTTCACGGCTCCAGGGATGTGACCGGCGACCGGGTCGATCGGCTCGACCTCTCCGCGGAAGCGCTCGGGAGCGCGCGCATCGATCAGCGTGTGCTTCGCCGCGAACTCCAGCACGTCGTCGGCCTCGAGGACAGGGAGATGGCCCGGCTCGGCGACGAAGGCGCCGGGCGTGGGCACGACCGCCCCGGTTTCCACCTCGCCGACGTCACGCACCCAGGCCGACCAGCCACCGTCGAGGACCCGCACGTCGGCGTGACCGTGGTGGCGCAGCAGCCACCAGCACCGGGCCGCGGCCCGGCCCTCCCAGTCGTCGTAGACCACGACGGGTCTCTCGTTGCTGACACCGGCGAGGCGCATCGCCTCCTGGAACAGATCGGTGTCGGGCAGCGGGTGCCGGCCGCGCGATCCCGGGGTGTCGGCCAGCGCGGTGTCCAGGTCGACGTACGCCGCGCCGGGGACGTGCCCCGCGGCGTACTCCTCAGGACCGCCCGGGCCGCCCATTCGGTAGCGCACGTCGAGGATGGTCACGTCGGCCCGGGCACGAGCCAGGTCCGACGCCGAGATCAGCGGGTTGCTCATGGCATCATCGTCGCCCATGGCTGAACTCCAGTTCTTCACCGGCACCATGGACTCCGGGAAGAGCACGCTCGCGCTGCAGACGAACCACAACCACGCGGCCCGGGGCCGGATCGGCCGGATCTTCACCGCCCACGACCGCGCCGGCGAGGCCGTCCTGTCCTCGCGACTGGGGCTCGAGCACGAGGCACTCGAGGTCACCGACGACTTCGACTTCTGGCGCCACGTCGTCGACTCGCTCACGCACGGCGCACGGATCGACTACCTGATCTGCGACGAAGCGCAGTTCTACCAGCCGCGGCAGATCGACCAGCTCGCCCGGATCGTCGACGAGCTGCAGATCGACGTCTTCGCCTTCGGCATCCTCAGCGACTTCCGGACCGAGCTGTTCGCCGGGTCTCGTCGCCTCGTCGAGCTCGCCGACCGCACGCAGGTCCTCCAGGTCGAGGCCCTGTGCTGGTGCGGCAAGCGCGCCACCCACAACGCCCGCACCGAGAACGGCGAGATGGTCACCGAGGGCGAGGTGATCGTCGTCGGCGACGTCGAGGACGCTGACCACGAGCCGGCGGAGGTCGCCTACGAGGTGCTCTGCCGCCAGCACCACCGGCGCCGGATGACCGCCGCCCGCGCCCGTGCGGTGTCGATGGTCAGCGAGCCGCTGCCGTTCACATAGCGGTCAGCTCAACAGACCAGGATGGGGATCTCCATCTCCACCGCGGTCAGCGAGCCGTGGAGGCCGACGAGCTTGTTCTCGTAGGGGAAGTCGGTGGTGCTCACGATCGCGTGGACGCCGCGCGCGGCGACCACGACGTCACCGAGGCGTGGCCGGACCTGCGGCGCGACCGTGCCGAACCAGCCACGGGCGATCGCCTCGTCGCGGCTGAGCACGTCGGCCTTGTCGCCCAGGTGCTCGCGCCAGGTCGCCATCACGTCGTCGACCGCCCCGCTGGTGCAGTACAGGTGGCGGAACCTGGCCTCGCCGCCGAACAGCCGGACGCCGTTGCGCAGCTCGAGCACCTCGTCGACGTCGGTGCGGTCGTCGCGAACGCTGTCTACCATCCCGTGGTCGGCCAGCACCACCAGCCGCACTCCGGGGTCGAGGGCCTCACGCAGCTGCTCGACGCTGGCGTCGATCGCGGCGAGCTGGGCCCGCCACTGCGGGGAGTCGACGCCGTAGCGGTGACCGGTCCAGTCGAGGTCGCCGTCGTACACGTAGGTGACGCTCGGGGCGTCGACGGAGGCCGCCACGACGCCGGCGATGCGTTCGCCGACCCGGTCACCGCCGACGAACTCGGAGCCCCGGAACCCGCACAGCGTCAGGCCGGTGTCGACGAACTCCCGCTTGCTGACGACCGTGGCCGCGACGCCTGCCGCGCGCAGCCGCGCGAAGCCGCTGTCGTGCGGCTGCCACTCGAGCGGGTCGACCTGCTTGTCCCACATCAGGGCGTTGAGCAGCCGGTCGGTGCCCGGGATGCGCGAGGTGTAGCCGACGAGGCCGTGCTGCCCGGGCGTCAGCGCCGTGCCGAGCGAGGTGATGCTGGTCGCGGTTGTCGACGGCACACCGGCGACGCCGGGCGTTCCGAGCAGTGCATGAAGGAACGGCGCGTGGTCGGCGTGAGCGGCGAGCAGCCGGTGACCGAGCCCGTCGACGAGGAAGACGACATAGCTCCGGGCCGGCGGGAGCTCGAGCGTGGTCGCGTGGAAGCCGACGTCGATGCCAAGAGCGGTGGCCACCGCAGGCAGCACGTCACCCAAGGTGCGGCCGCCGTACTCCGGCTCGACGAAGGTCTCGTCGGTCTCGCGCGCGTTCACCCCTGCGTGCTCGCGGAGAGCGTCTCGGCGAACGCGAGCAGGCGGTCGACGGCCGCCTGTCCGTCGGCGGCGGAGCTCAATCGCAGCGAGAAGTCGTCGGATGCCAGGACACCGGTGTAGCCGTGGTCGGCGTCGCACTGCGGGTCGGAGCAGCCGGCCGGCTCGAGGTCGATCCGGTTGACGCCACCCCAGCCGATCGTCACCACGGCCTCCGCCGGCGCGGGCACGGGCGTGCTGGTCACCTCGGCCGGGTTGGCGACCATGCGGTTGACCACGACCGAGCGCACCTGGTCGAGCTTGATCGCCTCGGTCGAGGTCGACGTGTACGGCTCCGGGAGCAGGTCGTCGGGCGCGTGCTCGTCGGTGTGGCACAGGATGAGGCGGGTCGGGGTGAGCACCACCACGGTGATGTGCCGGCGGACCTCGTCGCGGTCGATCGTCGGCTCGTGGTGGACGAGGAACGAGACCACGTGCTCGCCGGCCACCGCGCCCATCACGCCCTCGCGGACGACCGCCGGGTAGTAGCCGGTCTGCTCGATCGCCGCGCCCAGCTCGGCGGACTGGTCCTCGGAGGTCACGCGCATGGCCGCAAGTCTGTCACGCAGGCCGGGTCAGTCGTGGAGCGTGTCCCCAGGGTGCACGTTGAGCCGTCGGGTGAACCAGTCCGAGCGCGGATCGAGGACGGGAGCCACCTTGATCTCGGCGTCCAGCACACTCACGCCGTCCGCCGTGGCGTGCACCAGGCTCAGGTCGATCGCGCAGACCTGCTGCAGGTCGTTCTTGAGGTGCGCCACCCGGCGGAAGAGCTCCTCCACCGCCGCGACGTCGACAGCCTCGCTGCCGCGGTGGCCGAACAGCAGCGGCGCCGCCTTGATCGAGCGCACCGCCTCGTGGGCGTCGAGCCCCGAGATCGGCGGGATCCGGTAGGCCTTGTCGCCGACCAGCTCGGTGATCGCTCCCGAGATCGAGAACGACACCGCCGGTCCGAACAGCGGGTCCTCGAGGCCGTCGATGCGCACCGGTACGCCGGGCGCGGCGGTCCTCTGCACGACGTACTCGGCGTCGTCGACGGACGTGACGATCGCGGAGAGCTGGCTGAAGGCGTGCCGCATCTCGTCCGCGTCCTCGACGTTGCGCCAGACGTGGGCCAGGTCGGGACGCTGTCGCAACGGCTCGGCGGTCGCCTTGAGCACGACGTCCCAGCCGAGCTCCTCGGCCGCGGCGATCGCCTCCTCGACCGTGGCGACGGGCACCCGGTCCCACAGGTCGATGCCGTAGTGGCCGAGCAGCTCCCGGCACTCGGCGAACGTCAGGTCGCGTCCGTCGGGCGCCTCGACGAGGATCCGGACGAGCATCCGGGCTGCGGCGTCGTGGTCGAGGCCGGTGAGCACGTCCTCCTCGTCGGGCTGCCGCTCACGCCAAGCTGCATAGTCGACGACCCGCGCGAGCGCCCGCACCGCCTGCTCGACGGCGGGGTAGGACGGCACCGAACCGCGACCCGCCGTGCTGCCGGACAGGTCCGGCACCCGGAGCAGCTCGGGCACGCCCTCGCGCCCGAGGAAGCTGGAGACCATCGGCTTGTCCGCCTGCTCCGCGACCGCGGCGAGTGCATTGGCGACCTCGGCACCGCCGGCGTTGAGCGGCGGGATGTAGATCGCCACGACGCCGTCGACCTCGACGTCGTCGATCACCGCGTCGAGCGCGTCCTCGAAGTCCTCGGCCGTCGCCTCGGCGCCGAGGGCGACCGAGCGGGTCACCATCAGGCCGCTCGCCGCGGCGGCGTCGGCTGCCAGCAGTCCGAGGGCGTCGGAGTTGCCGACCACGGCTACCCGCGGGCCGGCCGGCAGCGGCTGGTGCGCGAGCAGCTGGGCCACGTCGAACATCTCGTCAAGGGTGTCGACCTGGATCACACCGGCCTGGCGGAACATCGCGTCGATCGCCGCCTGCGGCGCCTCGATCGAGCGGACCGCGTGGCCCATCGGCACCCCTTGTGTCGTGCGGCCGGAGCGCACGGCGATCACCGGCTTCGTGCGGGAGACGCGTCGCGCGATCCGCGAGAACTTCCGCGGGTTGCCGATCGACTCCAGGTAGAGCAGCACGACCTCGGTGGTGTCGTCCTCCTCCCAGTACTGCAGCAGGTCGTTGCCGGAGACGTCGGCGCGGTTGCCGGCGCTGACGAAGGTCGACAGGCCCAGGCCGCGGCCGCGCACCTTCTCGAGGATCGCCGAGCCGAGGGCGCCCGACTGGCAGAAGAAGCCGGCCCGTCCGCGCGGCGGCATGACCGGCGACAGCGAGGCGTTGAGAGAGATGTCCACCGCGGTGTTGATCACGCCGAGCGCGTTGGGTCCGATCAGCCGCAGGCCGTAGGAGCGGGCGAGCCCGACCAGGCGGCGCTGCCGCTGCCGGCCCTCCTCGCCGGTCTCGGCGAAGCCGGAGGAGATGACGATCAGCCCGTGCACGCCCTTGGCCGCGCAGTCGAGCACGACGTCCTGGACCGCCTCGGCCGGCACCGCGACGATCGCGACGTCGACGTCGCCGGGGATGTCGCCGACGCGCGCGTACGACGGCATCCCCGCCACCGCGTCGGCCGCGGGGTTCACGACGTACACCCGGCCGGCGTAGTCGCCGAGCACCAGGTTGCGCACGAGAGCCGCACCGATCGTGTCGGAGCGGCGGGAGGCGCCGATCACGGCGACACTCTTGGCGCTGAGGAAGGCGTCGATCGAGGCTGCCTCGGCGCGGTGCTCCCGCGCCGACATCACGCCGATCGACGTGTCCGTCGGGTCGATGTCGAGCTCGAGGTGCATGGTGCCCTCGTCCCAGCCGTCCTTGACCCGGTAGCCGGCCTCGTGGAAGACCTGCAGCATCCGCTGGTTCTCGGGCAGCACCTCCGCCACGAACCGGTGGATGTCGCGCTCGCGGGCCGCCTGGGCGAGGTGCTCGAGCAGCAGCTGGCCGATCCCGCGCCCTTGGTGGGCGTCCTGGACGAGGAACGCGACCTCCGCCTCGCCCGGACCCGTCATCTCGTAGCGGCCGACGGCCACGATCCGCTCCGCGACCGTGAGGACGAACGCCGCCCGCTCGTGGTGGTCGACCTGGGTGAACCGGCGGACGTCCTTCTCGGACAGCTCCGGCATCGGCGCGAAGAACCGGAAGTACTTCGACTGGGCCGAGACCTTCGAGTAGAACGAGACGAGTCCCTCGGCGTCCTCGGGGGTGATCGGCCGCAGGTGCGCCGTACGGCCGTCGCGCAGCACCACGTCGGCCTCCCAGTGCGCCGGGTAGTCCCGGCCCAGGGGCTGTGTCGGATGCGCTGCGGTCACCCGTGAAATGTACCGGGCGCAGTGGCGGACGGCGGCGGCTCAGCGGCGGACGCGGTAACGCAGGTGCAGGACGCGGTCACCCGGGACCACGATCGGGTCGTCGAGCAGGCCCTCGGGGATCGTTGCCTCGCCGAAGTAGCGCTTGCCCTGGCCGAGCAGGACCGGCGCGATGTCGACCGCGACCTCGTCGACCAGCCCGGCCGCGACCGCCTGGCCGCCCACGTCGCCGGCACACACCGCGACGACGCCGTCGCCCGCGAGCTCGCGGGCCTGGGCGATCGCGTCGGCGACGCCGCTGGTCACGAAGGTGAACGGCGCGTCCTCGGCGCTGAGCGTGTCGCTCGGCACCCAGTCCGTCGGCGCCTCGTGGGTCACGACGAAGACGCGCTCCCCCACGGACGGCACGCCGTTCCAGCCGTTCGTGGTGTCGAAGAGGTGCCGGCCCATCACGACGGCCCGGCAGGAGTCCCACCACGGCTGGGAGTACTCGGCCGAGGCCCGGGAGACGTGGAAGGTCCACTTCCCGCCGCCCCCGACCAGGTCGGTGTCGCCGTTCTCGTACCAGTCGAACAGCGGACCCACCGAGTCGTCGGGACGGGCGATGAACCCGTCCAGCGACGACACGGCGTGAGTGACGACGGTAGCCATCGGGAACCTCCTGGGATCGTTGTCAACCATCTGGTTGAACAACCCTGCCTTTCCCAACCCGGCATTGTCAACCCGTGGGTTGAGCAATGGTCCCCCAACAGGCGGCGTGCCCCGCGCGTGGAACGTCGGCCTTCGTTGCGAGAATGCGCCCATGGCCCGCCGTACCGCTCCCGTCCCCGACGACTTCGAAGAGCGCATCCTCGACATCGACGTGGGCGACGAGATGCGCGCCAGCTACCTCGAGTACGCGTACTCCGTCATCTACTCCCGCGCTCTCCCGGACGCTCGCGACGGTCTCAAGCCGGTGCAGCGCCGGATCCTCTACGCGATGTACGACATGGGCCTGCGGCCCGACCGTGGGCACGTGAAGTCCTCGCGCGTCGTCGGCGAGGTCATGGGCCGGTTCCACCCGCACGGCGACACGGCGATCTACGACGCTCTCGTCCGGCAGGCGCAGGCCTGGTCGATGCGCGTCCCGACGGTCGACGGCCACGGCAACTTCGGAAGTCCGGACGACCCGCCGGCGGCGATGCGCTACACCGAGTGCCGGATGGCCCCCGCCGCGGTGGCGATGACCGCGAACCTCGACGAGGACACCGTCGACTTCCGGGCCAACTACGACGGTCGCGAGATCGAGCCGTCGGTGCTGCCCTCCGCCATGCCGCACCTCGTCGTCAACGGCGCCTCGGGCATCGCCGTGGGCATGGCCACCAACATGGCTCCTCACAACCTCGTCGAGGTCGTGCAGGCCCTGCGCCACCTCATCAAGCACCCGGGCGCCGACCTCGACGCCCTCATGCGGTTCATCCCTGGTCCGGACCTGCCCACCGGCGGCAAGATCATCGGCCTCGAGGGCGTTCGCGACGCCTACGAGACCGGCCGCGGGTCGTTCAAGATGCGGGCGACGACGCGGATCGAGTCGGTGACCGCACGGCGCAAGGGCATCGTGGTGACCGAGCTCCCGTACGGCGTCGGCACCGAGCGGGTGATCGAGGCGATCAAGAAGCTCGTCCAGGCCAAGAAGCTCCAGGGCATCGCCGACGTCAAGGACCTCACCGACCGCGAGAAGGGCCTCCGGCTCGTCATCGAGGTCAAGAACGGCTTCCACCCCGAGGCGCTCCTCGAGCAGCTGTTCAAGAGCACTCCCCTGGAGGACTCCTTCGGCATCAACGCGGTCGCCCTCGTCGACGGCCAGCCGCGCACGTTGGGCCTCAAGGAGATGCTCGAGGTCTTCCTGCAGCACCGCTTCGACGTCGTACGCCGGCGCTCGACCCACCGTCGCGGCAAGGCCGCCGACCGGCTCCACCTCGTCGACGGCCTGCTGCTGGCGATCCTCGACATCGACGAGGTGATCCAGCTGATCCGGGCCAGCGACAACGCCGAGCAGGCCCGCGAACGGCTGATGTCGGTCTTCGACCTCACCGAGATCCAGGCCAACTACATCCTCGACATGCCGCTGCGCCGGCTGACCAGGTTCTCCAAGCTCGAGCTCGACAAGGAGCGCGAGGAGCTGCTCGCGACGATCACCGGGCTCGACGAGATCCTCGGCGACGAGGCCAAGCTCCGAGCCGTCGTCTCCGACGAGCTCGCCGACGTCGCGAAGACCTACGGCACCCCGCGGCGCACGGTGCTTCTCGAGGCGTCCGGCGTGGCGACGACCACGGCAGCGACCCCCCTCGAGGTCGCCGACGACCCGTGCTTCGTCTACCTCTCCGCGAGCGGGCTGCTCGCCCGCACCTCCGACGTGGAGCCGCCCGGCGAGGGTGGCGGTCGAGTGCGCCACGACGTCATCGTCTCGGCGGTCCGGGCGACGGCCCGCGGGGAGGTCGGCGTCGTCACGTCGGCCGGACGGGTCCGCAAGCTCGGCGTGCTCGACCTGCCGACGCTGCCGTCCACGGCCAACCACCCCAACCTGCAGGGCGGCGCGCCGGTCGGCGAGTTCCTGCTGCTCGAGGCCGACGAGCGCGTGCTGGGCCTGACGACCTTCGACACGTCCTCCCCCGGGCTCGCGCTCGGGACGGCACAGGGCGTGGTGAAGCGGGTCAACCCCGAGTACCTCTCCAACCGCGACGAGTGGGACGTGATCACCCTTCGCGACGGCGACAGGGTCATCGGCGCGCTCGAGCTGGCCTCCGGCGACGAGGAGCTCTGCTTCATCACCGACGACGCCCAGCTGCTGCACTTCGGTGCGGCCGGCGTCCGTCCCCAGGGCCGGTCGGGCGGCGGCATCGCCGGGGTCAAGCTGTCCCCCGGCGCGTCGGCCACGTGGTTCGGGGCGATCGACGCCGACGAAGCCGTCGTGGTGACGATCTCCGGCGCCAGCTCCGCACTGCCGGGCACGGAGGCCGGGTCGGTCAAGGTGACGCCGTTCTCCGAGTACCCCGGCAAGGGGCGCGCCACCGGTGGCGTCCGCTGCCACCGCTTCCTCAAGGGTGAGGACACCCTGGTGTTCGCCTGGGCCGGTCCCGTGCCGGCACTGGCGGCCGCTGCCAGTGGCGCACCGGTCGACCTGCCCGAGGCGACCGGTCGGCGCGACGGCTCGGGCACACCCGGCAGCCAGCCGGTCGTGGCCTGCTCGGGCCCGGTCGGGCGCATGGCAGGCTTGGGCCATGACCGCTGACCGCCGCCGGGCCTTCGCCGTCGCCGGCGGTCATGTCGCCCTCACCCTCGCCCTCGTCTCGGGACTGAGCGGCTGCGGCGGCGACGACAAGGTGAAGGCGCCCACCGGTGGTGACGCCACCAAGGCGCTGGCCGCGGCGAAGAAGAACTTCGACGACGCCTCGAGCGTCCACCTGACGCTGGCGACCGACTCCAAGCCGACCAGCGGCGATGCGGTCCTCGGCGCCGACGGCACGCTGACCCACCAGCCTGCCTTCGAGGGCAAGGTCAAGGTGGTCCTCAGCGGATTCACCGCGGACGTGCCGATCGTCGCCGTCGGAGGCAAGGTCTACGCCAAGCTGCCGCTCACGCCCAAGTACGCCACCATCGACCCCTCGGAGTACGGCGCTCCCGACCCCGCGGAGTTCGCCGACACCTCCAAGGGCATCTCGGGCCTGCTGCTGAAGATGAAGGACGTCAAGGGCGCGGGCCAGGAGCGGGTCGGCAAGCAGGTGGTCACGAAGTACTCCGGCACGCTCAGCGGCTCGTACGTCGCGCCGATCATCCCGAGCGCTGACGACGCGAGCACCTACGACACCGTGGTCGGCCTGGACGACCACAGCCGGATCGTGACGCTCGAGGTCACCGGCGAATTCTTCTCGGGCGGCGGCGACGAGACCTACACGATCGACTTCGACGACTACGACAAGAGCGTGAAGATCAGCGCGCCGTGAGGTTGCTGCTCGGCCTCGCGGCCGTCGCGGTGGCGTTCGCCGCGGCCGACACCTACGTCGTGGTGCTCTCGCTGCCCGACATGATGGCCTCGGCCGGCCTCAGCGTCGAGGAGCTGCAGCGCGCCGCCCCGATCATCAGCGGTTTCCTGCTCGGGTACGTCGCCCTGCTACCCCTCGTCGGCCGGATCGCCGACCTGCGCGGCCGGCTGCCCGTGCTCGTCGTCTCGTTGCTCGTCTTCGGGTTCGGCTCGCTGGTCACCGCGGCGGCGTACGACCTGCCCAGCCTGGTGGCCGGCCGCTTCCTGCAGGGCGTCGGCGGCGGTGGGCTGGTGCCGGTCACCCTCGCGCTGGTCGCCGACATCTACCCCGCCGAGCGCCGGGGCGTGCCGCTCGGCATCGTCGGAGCGGTGCAGGAGCTCGGCAGCGTGATCGGCCCGTTGTACGGCGCCGTCGTGCTGGCCGTCGGTGACTGGCGCGACATCTTCTGGATCAACCTCGCGGTCGGGCTCGTGCTCGCCGCCGGCATCTCCGCACTGCGGAATACGGTGATTGAGCCTGTCGAAATCAAGCCGATGCAAGACCGGGTTGGTCGAGCAGCGAGCGTCGGAGATGGTGGTCGAGCAGCGAGCGAAGCGAGCGATCAGTCGAGACCCGATCAGTCGAGACCTCTTGCGGCAGCGGGCAGACCCGACCTCATCGGCCTCACCCTGCTCGCGCTCTGGATCACCGCGATCCTCCTCGTCATGCGCCAGCCACATGCGCTCGTCACCTCGGTGCGCTGGGGCGGGCCGTTCGTCCCGTTCGGCGACGGCGGTTCGATCTGGTGGTCACAGGTCGGCCTGGTGGCGATCGGCCTCGGGATCCTTCTCGCGGGCTGGGTGATCCTCGCCCCGCGGCCGTTCTTCGATGCCCCCGACTGGTGGCGCACCGTGCGGCAGGCCGACCTCGGCGGAGTCTCGGCCGTGGCCGCCGTCGCGTTCGCATGGCGGCAGCGGCGGGTGGACCGGCCGCTCGTCCCGAGGGGCTCGCTGGCGCGACGACCCGCCTGGGCGGCGCTGCTGGTCAGCTTCTTCGTGGGCGCTGCGCTGATCGCAGCGCTCGTCGACGTACCGGTCTTCGCGCGGATCAGCGTGTACGGCGACTCGCAGGTCAAGGCTGCCCTGGTGCTCGTCGAGCTGCTGGTGGCCCTGCCCGTCGGCGCCCTGGTGGGCGGCTACCTGACTCGCAGCCTGCCGTCGGGTGCCGTCGCCGCGGCCGGCATGGCGTGCGCCACCGTCGGCTTCTGGTCGATGAGCCGCTGGGATGCCGACCAGCTGCACCACCACCTCTCCTCGGGCGCCGTCCTCGCGCTCACCGGCCTCGGCTTCGGGCTGGCGCTCGCACCGGTCAACGCCGCGCTCCTGGCCAGCACGGACGACGCGGCCCATGGCGTCACGAGTGCGTTGCTCGTGGTGAGCCGCATGGTCGGCATGCTGGTCGGGATCTCCGCCCTGACCACGATCGGGCTGCGTCGCTACTACGACGTCTCGGCGGGCTTCCCGTCGCCGAGCCAGGTGTGCGGCGGCAGGACGCGGTGCGACGCCTACAACGACCTGCTGCAGGCCGCGGGCGTGCAGCAGCTGCACGCGACCTTCTTCGGGGCGGCGGTCTGCGCCCTGGTCGCCGGCGTGCTCGCCGCCGTGCTGTTCCGCGGAGCCGCGACCCGCGGTACGTCGCCCGTGCTGGCCCTGACGGCGGGTGCCTGATGGAGGAGCCCTGCAGCAGCGCCTCCTTCGCGGTCGACGAGCCACTGGTGGGAAGCGCACCCGTGGCGACCGGATGGATCTGCCTCGAGCAGGACGGCCCCTGGGGTGCCAAGGCGTGGACCGACTCGCACCTCGACCCCGAGATCGGTGCCGCCATCGAGTCCGTCGCCGGCCTGCACGGCGTGCGGCCCTCCCTGATCCGCCGGCCCGGCCGGCACGCCGATCCCGGCATCTCGACGTCCCGCCGCGTGCTGGTGGCCCACTCTCGACCGGGCAGCGCCTGGCTGCTCGCGGGTCGCGTGGACTCTCCGGCCGACGTCCTCCGGCTCGACTTCGGCGCTGTGGCCGCGGGTGACCGCGACCGCGCCCTCGCCTCCCTCCCAGGCCTGGCGACCGCCGAGCCTCAGCTCCTGGTCTGCACCAACGGCACCCGGGACACCTGTTGCGCCCGTCTCGGTCGCCCGATCGCCGCGGCGGCCGCCGCCAGTCATCCCGGTCGGGTCTGGGAGGTCACACACACCTCCGGACACCGGTTCGCGCCGACGACCGTGCTGCTGCCCTCCGGCTCTCTGCACGGACGGGTCCTGGACGCCGCCCCTCTGCTCGCCGCCGAGTCCGCAGGAGCGCTCGACCTCCGTGGCTACCGCGGACGATCCGTGTGGCCGGCCGCCGGCCAGGTCGCCGAGGAGCACGTACGCCGCGAGTTCGGGGTCACGGGTCTCGACGACCTCGAGGTCTCCGGTGCCGACTCCGAGTGGACGGTGTCGCACCGCGACGGACGGCAGTGGCGCGTCGGCGTGACGACGTACGTCGACGGCGAGCGTCCGGAGTCCTGCGGCAAGGTGAGCAAACCCGTCACCCGCTACTCCGTGACGGTGCACTAACCTCGGGGCCGTGAGCGCCGACTTCGACGACCTCCTCGCTGCCAACCGCGAGTTCGCCCGCGACTTCGGCCTGGCCGGCTTCGACGGCGTGGCCCACGCGGGCATCGCCGTGGTCACCTGCATGGACTCCCGCATCGACCCCCTCGGCATGCTCGGCCTCAAGCCCGGCGACGCCAAGATCTTCCGCAACCCCGGTGGTCGGGTGACCGAGCAGGCCCTCGAGGCGCTCGTGCTCGGCGTGCACCTGCTCAACGTCGCCCGCATCCTCGTCGTGCCGCACACCCGGTGCGCGATGACCTCGAGCACCGAGCAGGAGCTGCAGGAGCGTGTCGGCGTGCTGGCCGGGCAGGACGCCTCGTGGCAGCCGTTCCACGTCGTCAGTGACCAGCGAGCCGCCCTCCAGCAGGACGTCCGCAAGGTGCGGTCCCACCCGCTGATCCCCGACGAGATCCAGGTGGGCGGCTTCATCTACGACGTCGACACCGGCCTGCTCGACCAGGTCGTCTGACCCGTCGAGCAAGCCGGCGTCGTCCGCCTCAGAGCAGGCCGCTCACCAGGGGCGTGTAGCCCGAGGACTGGCCGGTGCGGTTGGGGTGGTAGCTCTCCGAGATCGGGTTGGACAGCCCGTTGAGCCACTCGACGCTGTCGCAGACCGCGTGGCCGATGAAGCGGCTCGTCGGGTTCGCGAAGCCGAAGCCCTTCGCCGACGCCGCCGCGGACAGCTTGGAGTTGAGCAGGTCCGCGGTCTGGTTCAGCCGGGTCTCCTCGCTCGGGCTGAACCATGTGCCGGCGTTGCAGTCCTCGCCGTTGAAGACGTGGGGGTAGCCGACGATGACGACCTTCGCGTTCGGTGCCTTCGACCGGATGCTGGCGTACAGCGTCGACAGCGAGCCCGGCAGCGTGTTGTTGATGTAGCTCTGCGCCGTGTTGATCGCCCCGTCGCAGTCACTCATCCATCCGGGCTGCGCGCACTCGGTGATCACCGACGAGAAGCCGGCGTCGTTGCCGCCGACGGACATCGTCACGTACGCCGTCGTGGACGACAGCGCGCCGAGCTGCTTGCTCGTCACGTCGGAGACCTTCGCCCCGGAGCAGGCCTGGAAGCTCAGCGAGTAGCCGCGCGACTGCGAGATCAGGTACGGGTAGGCGTAGGTCGAGCGCTGGCAGGACGTCCCGTCGCTGATGTAGGTGCGCGTGCCGACTCCCGAGGAGTAGGAGTCGCCGAGCGCGACGTACGACGGACCGGCGGCATGGGCCGGGCTGAGGGTGAGGACGCTGCCGAGCAGCGCCAGGACGGCCGCGAAGCCGCCGGCCAGAATCGCACGGACGCGATGAGTCATCCGAGTGCTCCTTCAGTGGGAGGGAGGGTCACCCCACGTGACCCGCGTCACACTCAAGCGTTACTCGGCGGTAATGTCCAGCATCCCTGCAGCGGAGAGCCCGGCTTCAGGCGGTCGTCACGCGTCGATGGTGTCCTGGTCGACCTCGTAGGCACCCGCGACGATGAAGTCCTTGCGGGGAGCAACGTCGGCGCCCATCAGCAGCTCGAAGACCGCCGCGGCCTCCGCGGCGTCGGCGACGGTGAGCTTGCGCAGCGTGCGGTGCCGAGGGTCCATCGTGGTCTCCGCCAGCTGGTCGGCGTCCATCTCGCCCAGACCCTTGTAGCGCTGCACCGGGTCCTTCCAGCGCACGCCCTTCTTGGTCAGCTCGGCCAGCTTCCGCTGCAGCTCCGGATCGGAGTAGGTGTAGACGTACTTCTCCATGCCCTTCTTGGGGTTGGAGAGCTCGATCCGGTGCAGCGGCGGCACGGCCGTGAAGACGCGGCCGGCCTCGACGAGGTCGGGCATGTACTTGAAGAACAGCGTCGCCAGCAGGCAGCGGATGTGCGCCCCGTCGGAGTCGGCGTCGGCCATGAAGATGATCCGGCCGTAGCGCGCAGCGTCGATGTCGAAGGTGCGTCCCGAGCCGGCACCGACGACCTGGATGATCGAGGCGCACTCGGCGTTCTTGAGCACGTCGGCCACCTGGGCCTTCTGCACGTTGAGGATCTTGCCGCGAATGGGCAGCAGCGCCTGGAACTCGGAGTTGCGCGCGAGCTTCGCCGTCCCGAGCGCCGAGTCGCCCTCGACGATGAACAGCTCCGAGCGCTCCACCTCGTTGGACCGGCAGTCCGCGAGCTTGGCCGGCAGTGCCGAGGACTCCAGTGCATTCTTGCGCCGCTGGGTGTCTCGGTGCTGACGGGCCACCAGGCGGGTCTTGGCGGCGCCGGCGACCTTGTCCATCACCAGCCGCGCCTGGGCCTTCTCGGCCCTCTTGGTCGAGGTGAGGAACCGCTTCAGCTCGCTCGAGACGACCTTGCGCACGACCGACCGTGCGGCCGGCGTGCCGAGGATCTCCTTGGTCTGCCCCTCGAACTGCGGCTCGGCCAGTCGCACGGTCACGATCGCGGTCATGCCTTCGAGCACGTCGTCCTTGATCACGTCGGCATCGTTGACCTTGAGGACCCTGCTCGCGCGCATCGCGTCGTTGAAGGTCTTGGTGAGTGCCGCCTCGAAGCCGGACACGTGGGTGCCGCCCTTCGGCGTCGCGATCACGTTGACGTAGGACCGGATCTCGGTGTCGTAGCCCAGGCCCCAGCGCAGCGCCACGTCGACGGTGAGCTCTCGCTCGACGTCCTGCGGGGTCATGTGACCCTTGTCGTCGAGCAGCGGGACCGTCTCCACGAACGTGTCCGAGCCCTGGAGGCGCAGCACCTCCGTGACCGGCTCGTCGTGGCTGAGGAACTCGCAGAACTCCGAGATGCCACCGTCGTGCTTGAAGCTCTCGGTCGCCGGCGTCTCGCCCCGGAGGTCGGTGATCTTCAGCTGGAGGCCCGGCACGATGTACGACGTCTGCCGCAGCCGGGTCACCACGTCGTCGAAGCCGAAGGTCGCGTCCTTGGTGAACACCTGCTTGTCCGGCCAGAACCGGATGCGTGTGCCGGTCACGCCCTTCTTGACCCGACCGCCCTTGTGCAGGCCGGACTCGGGCTTGAAGTCGACGTCCGGGCCGTCGCCCTTGAACACGCCCGGCATGCCGCGCTGGAACGACATGTGCTGGGTGGCCGGCGACCGGTCGACCTCGACGTCGAGCCGCGCGGACAGAGCGTTGACGACCGACGACCCGACGCCGTGGAGGCCACCGGTCGCGGCGTACGAGCCGCCGCCGAACTTGCCGCCGGCGTGGAGCTTGGTGAAGACCACCTCGACGCCCGAGAGCCCGGTCTTGGGCTCCTTGTCGACCGGGATGCCGCGGCCGTTGTCGTGGACCTCCGCGGAGCCGTCGGCGTGCAGGGTGACCTCGATGTGCGTGCAGACGCCGGCGAGCGCCTCGTCCACGGCGTTGTCGATGATCTCCCAGAGGCAGTGCACGAGGCCGCGGGAGTCGGTGGAGCCGATGTACATGCCGGGCCGCTTGCGGACCGCCTCGAGTCCCTCGAGGACCAGCAGGTGCTGGGCGTTGTAGGTGTTGTCGACGATGGGTCTTCCTCATTCGTTGTCGCGCCGGTGAGCCGGCACCAGAAATCTACTAGGTCACGAACCTGCAAATTCGACGCAACACCGGGGGTCGGATGCCGATGATTGTCAGTGGGGTGGGTCACACTCGAAGCATCGGTCGTCTCAGCGCCGGATCCCGGGCGTCGGTATTTGGGTCGAGCGGGAAGAATCAGCCGTGATTGGATGTTGTGCCCGATACAGCAGGGATGCAAAGGATTCCGCCGGAACTTCTGCGCCGGCCCTGCGTTGATCAAGGCACCTGTACCTGAGAGAGAGGCCAACGTGACCACTGCGACAGCCCCGAGCGCGACACCGCTGACCGCGGTGGACCGCTGTGACCGCTGCGGTGCCCAGGCGTACCTCCGAGTCTCCCTGCAGGGTGGCGGCGAGCTCCTGTTCTGCGCCCACCACGCCCGCGAGCACGGCGACAAGCTCCGCGAGATCGCTGCCTACGTCCACGACGAGACCGACAAGCTTGCCGACACGCCGGCGACGGCGACCGCCGACGACGAGGGCTGACCACGCTCCCATCGACTCCACGATGCCCCGGTCCTGGTGACCGGGGCATCGTCGTCTCCTGACAGGATCGGTCCATGTCGGGTCTCGAGGTCCTGGTCGCGCTGGCGATCGCCGTCGGGCTGGTCGGCATCCTGGTGCCCGCGCTTCCCGGCACCCTGCTCGTCGGCGGCGCGATCCTGCTCTGGGGGATCGAGCGATCTGACGCGACAGCCTGGGCGGTGACCGTTGCCGCGCTCGGCCTGCTGGTCGTCGGCACGGTCGTGAAGTACCTCGTCCCCGGGAGACGCCTGCAGCGGGCCGGCGTACCGTCCAGCACGCTCGCGGTCGGGGCGTTGGCCGGTGTGGCGGGGTTCTTCGTCGTCCCGGTGGTCGGCATGCCGCTGGGTTTCGTGCTCGGCGTCTATCTCGACCAGTGGCGCCGGCTCGGCCACCACGAGGCCTGGCCCGCGACGGTCCACGCACTGCGAGCCGTGGGTCTCGGCATGGTCATCGAGCTCGGCTTCGGGGTGCTGGCCGCGGCCACCTGGGCCGTGGGCGTGGTGGTCACCTGATGACCGTGGTCCTCGCCCTGGTCTCCGCGGTCCTGTACGGCGTCTCCGACTTCGTCGGCGGGCTGGCGTCGCGACGTGCCTCGGTCTGGCCGGTGGGGCTCCTCGCCTGCTTCGGCGGGTTCGTCGGTGCGGTCGTCATTGCGGTCGCCCGCCCAGGAGACCCGGCCACCGGCGACATCGCCTGGGGGTTGCTGGCCGGCATCGGCAGCGGGTCGGGGACCGCCTTCCTCTACCGCGGTCTCGCTTCGGGTCGCATGGGCGTCGTCGCCCCCGTCTCCGCGGTCGGCGCGGTCGTGCTGCCGTTGCTGATCGGGCTGCTCGCCGGCGAGCGCCCGGCCGTCGTCGCCTGGGCCGGGATCGTGCTCGCGTTCCCCGGCATCTGGCTGGTCGCGAGTCCCGGGACCGCCGACCGTGCCTCTTCGGGCGTCCGGGACGGTCTTCTGGACGGCGTGCTCGCCGGTGTCGGGTTCGGCCTGCTCTTCGCGGCCCTCGGCCAGGTGCCCGACACTGCGGGCTACTGGCCGCTCGTGGCCAACCAGGGCACGTCCGTGCTCTCGCTCGCCGTGGTCGCCCTGGTGGTCGGCGGCGACGTGGTCCCCCGTCGCCGCGCCGACGCCTGGGGCCTGGTCCCCGGCGTGCTCGCGACGCTCGCCGTCCTGTTCTTCATCCTGGCCACCCACCACGGCCTGCTCAGCCTGGCGGCCGTGATCACCTCGCTCTACCCGGCCTTCACCGTCCTGCTCGCGATCGTGGTGCTGCGCGAGCGCGTGCACACCACGCAGTCCGTCGGGCTTGCGCTCTGCGCGGCCTGCGTGGTGTGCGTCTCGCTCGGCTGATCAGTCGCGGCTGGAGGTGCTCGCCCCGTTCGTGACCGTCAGAGCCGAGGTCTCGTGGCAGCTGGCCGCGATGTCCTCCTGAGCGCTGTTGGTGCTGTCGTAGCTCACGCTCCATGAGAAGTCGCCGGTCGCCGACTGTGGCGCCGTGTTCGACGTGCTCACCGTCTTCGGAGAGGTGCCCGAGACCCCGACCGCTGCGGTGTAGCTCGTAGGTCCGGTGCAGTCAGCGGTGGTGTACAGCGCGAAGTGCGCTGTACCCGCGAGATTGCCACCTGCAGGCGCCGACACCGTGACCGAGTCGTTCGGGACCCAGGCCTGGGCCGTCGACAACGTGGTCTCGACCGTGTTGACCGTGACGTCCTCCGCGGTGTCGCTGCAGAGCGCGTTGTGGGTCCATCCGTTGGTGTTCGGCGAGGATCCGCTGTAGGTCGCGACCCAGTGGTAGTCGCCCACCGCCGTCGGCACGAACTGCGGCGCCGGCGTGTTGTAAGTGCCATCGCCGGAGACCGGGACCGTCGCGGTCGTCTTCGCAACGCTCAGGCAGTCGTCGGGCCCGAGCAGCGTGAACGTGAGCGTGCCCCCAGCCGCAACGCCGTGGGCGCCCGTCGTGTTGATCACAGGATCGGCCGGCTGGTACGCCGTGCCGGCGAGGTCAGCACTGTCGGTCACCGCGGTCCCGAGGGTCTGGTCAGAGCCGGCCGTCGTCTCGAGCGTCGGCGTCACCGGGTTCACGGTGAAGCACTCGTCCGCACTGGACTCCTTCGAGCCCGGGATACCGGCCGCCGAGTTGCCGCCGTACTCGCTGCGCCAGCAGTAACGTCCTGCAGCCGTGACGTAGGCGACCGGCGAGAGCGCAGTCGCAGGATTGCCCGCCAGGTTCGAGGTGCCCACGGACGTTCCCTGTCCGTCAGCACAGACCGCGGGTGAGTCGACCTTGCACAGTGAGAACGCGACCGATCCGGTCGGGACGTCGCTGCCTCCCTGCACCGTGACGAGGGCCGAGTCCTTGACCGCCGTGACGCCGGTGCCGATCGACAGACCACCGGCGGGGATGGCCGAGCCGTCGCCGGCCTTGGGAGTCGTGACCGTCGTCGAGGAACAGTTCGTGACCGGTGGTGCGTTCGCGAGGATGGTGTCCTTGTAGTCCGCCGAGTCCGAGTTGCCGGTCACGGTGCTCGGGATGATGTTCACGAACGACTTGCACGTCGTGCTGCCGCCGAAGACCTCGGTCGTGAGGTCCAGGGCCGCTTCACCACGGAAGCCCTGGTAGCCGTAGGAGGCCTGCGAGGTCGCGGCGGTCAGCGCAACCGGCGCACCGAGGACGAGGTTCGGCTTCGTGCCGCTCCACACCCGCTTGTACAGCGTGGGGCTGCTGCCCTGTTGATCCCAGAGGATCATGAAGTCGCCGGCCTTGCGGTTGGCCCACGGGTTGCAGCTGGCAGTGAGCTGCGCCGGAGTGGCGGTCGCGTAGGCGCATGCGGCCGGCGCCCTGTCCTGCATGAACTCGTAGGCGATGAACCCGCTGCCGCTGTTGGCGTCGCGCTCCCACGCGAAGTACAGCCAGTCGTGGTGCGGTGCCGCCGGATCGGTGCCGCTCCCGAGCCACGCGCGGCGCAGGTCGACCTGGGCGTTCGGGTTCGTGAGATCGAGCATCGGCGCGGCAGCGTTGCCGATGACGCCGATCTTGGTCGTGTTCGCGTTCTTGGGGCCGAGCTCCTTGACGTTGCCGAAGGCGTCGCCCAGCTCGGTCGCGCCCGGGTCGGGCACGAGCACCCCGTCGATGGCGAACGGACCGCTGGCCGCGGTCGCCGACCCGGTCGGCACGAGAGCCCCGGCGAGGGCGAGGAGGACGGCGCCGGCCATGCCGATGAGCCGGCGTCGGCGCGTGCGTGGCGGGTTGGCGGGAGATGGATTCATCTGAGACGGCCCCTAGGTCCACGGGCGCAAGGGTGCGCCCGTCGCGAATCGACCGCCCGACGTCCCGATCCGTCAGCCCGAGGCACGGCTGGCAGGTTTCCCCATCGCCTCTGTGGCGACCCCCACGCAGCCAGCGACAGCAGACTGCATGCGGGTCTCCTAGTGCAATGGCACCATCGGGCTGCCACCAAGTGGCTACCCGCCTCACCCGTTGGGGCTGGCCTGTCGGGGCCATGACGAACCACCACATCGCAGGTGCAAGCCTCCCAAAGCGATCGGGCCTCGGCTGCTCCACCTGACCAGTCCACCGCCGCGGACGAGGTGACGCGGCCACGGAACTGAAACGTGTTCTACCATTTGTCACATGGGCCTCCTTGTCGACGACAGCTCCCGCGTCCGCACCCTCACGCTGGACCGGCCGGAGGCGCTGAATGCGTTCGACGAGGCGCTGTACGACGCGACCGCGGAGGCGCTCCTCGAGGCGGCCGACGACCCGACCGTCGCAGTGGTGCTGCTGACCGGCAGCGGGCGCGCGTTCAGTGCGGGCACGGACCTGCTCGAGATGCATCGCATGGCGACCGATCCCACCTTCGTGCGTGGCAAGCACGGCTTCATCGGTCTGGTCGACGCGCTCGCCTCGTTCCCCAAGCCGCTGGTCTGCGCCGTCAACGGCATCGGGCTCGGCATCGGCGCCACCGTGCTCGGTTTCGCGGACCTCGCCTTCATGTCGACGACCGCGAGGCTGAAGTGCCCGTTCACGAGCCTCGGCGTGGCACCCGAGGCCGCGTCGAGCTACCTGCTCCCGAGGCTGATGGGTCGGCAGAACGCCGCCTGGATGCTGCTGTCCGCCGAGTGGATCTCGGCGGAGCAGGCTCGTGACATGGGCCTCGTCTGGCAGGTCTGCGAGCCCGACGAGCTGTTGCCCACGGCACGGCGACATGCGGAGGCCCTGGCCGCCCGGCCGATCTCGAGCCTCAAGGCGGTGAAGCAGACGATGACCGCTCCCCTGCGCGACGGGATCGCGGCGGCGCGCGAGCGCGAGAACGCATGCTTCGCCGAGCTGATGGGCGGGCCTGCGAACCTCGAGGCCCTGACCGCCTTCGCCGAGGGCCGCGAGCCCGACTTCACCGGTCTGCCCGCCGGCTGGTGACCCGGCCGTAAAAGCAGTACCTCGGCCCAGCGCCACATGGTTACGTTGGCCGGTGGGCTTCTCGACGTACGCCGATCT
>JAEKKP010000118.1 GCA_019510315.1 Propionibacteriales bacterium | reverse complement strand
AGTCGTTCGCCGAGTACGTCGCGGCGCGCTGGTCGATGCTCTACCGCCTCGCCGTCCTGCTCGCCGGTGAATCCGGTGCCGACGGCCTGACCGAGGAAGCCCTGGTCCGCGCCCATCTGGCCTGGGCCGAGGTGCAGGAGTCAGCGTCGGCGGACGACCGCCTGAAGGTGATCCTCGCGAGCACCTACGTGCACCGCCCGAGCAGCCCGGAGGAGACGACCGCGGAGCCGACACCGGTCGACGGGGAGGCGGACCGGCTCTGGGCCGAGATCGGCCTGCTGCCGCCACGCCAGCGCGCCGTGCTCGTGCTGCGCCACTACGAGGGGCTCTCGGACGCGGAGATCGCACACACGGTCGGTAGCTCGACCGGCACGGTCACCGCGGAGGCCGGTGCCCTCGAGACCGGCATCGATCTCGGCGACCTGCGCGCGCTCCTCTGGCGGCGGGCAGAGGACGCTCTGGTCCCGCCCCCTCCGATCGATGCCCTCATCGCCCGGGGACATCAGGCCCGTCGCCGCCGGACCGGTCGCGCTGCTCGTCGGGCGGGGATCGCCGCGGGCGTCGTGGTCGTCGGGCTGGTCGTCGCGGTGCTGGTGGACGGCCGGTCGTCGGATCCGACCCGCCCCGGCCGGCCCGCTCCGACGCCCACCGACGCACCACGGTTCCTCTCCTCGCTGCCGGCCGGCGTCCGCCCCACGATCCCCTACAGCGTGCGCCACTTCCTCTACCTCAAGGGTGGACGGGGCGTCGAGCTCGCGGAGCGGCCGGCCGCGATCGCGTCGACACCACGATGGGTGTACATCGCCTACCTGTCGGGAAAGATCGTGCGGGTCAACACGGAGACCCTGCTCCTCGAGCCGGTGGTCGACTCCTCGGGCGGCCAGCTCGTGGGCGACCTGAGCGGTGGCCAGGTCGCCTGGCTCGGCTCGGGCGTGGGAAAGGCAACCGTCACCCTCACCTCGCTCGACCGCACCCAGGAGGCGAGCTCCGATCGCGTCCAGGAGTTCCCCGCGAAGCTCCGCTGCTGCGACGACCCGTTCCAGGTCAACGGCATCACCGAGGACGGCAAGCTCGTCGCCTCGTTGCCGGCGGAGAACCGGGCCTGGGTCTGGGACACGCACGGCTCCGGCGGCGCCCGCGAGATCAGCGGCCTGGGCAACGGCGTGATCAGCCAGGTCTCGGACTTCGGCCTCGTCGTGCACTACCCGCCGTTCCAGTACGCCGTCGGTCAGATCCAGGACGGCGCCTTCCTCCAGGTCGGCGAGATCGCGGCCCTGGACGCGGACTTCAGCGACCCGCTCGGGCACCGCATCGTGTACGCCGACAACGACGGCGCGGTGCGCGTGCGCGAGCGGGACATCCGCGGGAGGTCACGACGGACGGCTCCGACGATCACCCTTCGGCTGCCGACCCTCGACGACGGCTACTCCGGCGTCCGCTGGGAGGACGAGAACCACGTGATCCTGGACGTGTACGACGAGTCGGCACCGGACGGTGCACTCGTCCGGTGCGACGTCCGGGACGGAAGCTGCGAGCTGGCCGACGAGCTCGAGGGCCCGCACCTCCTCGCCGGGCTGGCTCCGGTCAGTCGCTGACCGTCCGCAGCTTCTCCAGCCGAGCTGCCAGCAGCTCGCGCCGGTGGGCGTTGCCGTGCAGGTCGAGGTAGCGGTTGCCGAACACCGCGAGGAGCGCGTCGTCGAGACGGCGTACGGCACCGGGCGGGTACTTGTACTCCAACCGGGCGTTGATCGCCGAGCTGTCGACGGAGGTGAGCAGCCCGGCCAGCTCGTCGAGCGAGGTGATGCCGAGCTCGAGCAGCAGCCCGGAGATCCAGGCGTAGTGGTCGGTGCGCGACCAGCCCGCGTCGGCGTACTGGGCGGTGAGGAAGGACGCCAGGTCGGGTGGGCTGATCCGCGGGTCGACGTCGTCCTCGGCCTGGTGCGGCCCGGCGACGCGGATCCGGGCGCGGATCTCGGAGAACTCGCGGTCGGCGAGCTCGAGCAGCCCGGCCGCGAGAGTGAACCGCCGGTCCAGGTCGGGGGCGTGCTCGGCCGGCACCGTGCCCTTGTAGCGGATGTCGTGCTCGAACTCTGCCCACGCGTGCTGCAGCACGGTGCGCACCTGCACCGACGCTGGCTGGGACAGGGTCTGGTCGCGTCCGTCGGCGGCGACCAGGAGGTGCCGGCTGGCGTAGCCGAAACGGCCCTGGCTGGCGGTCTCCTGGCCCATGTCGCGGTCGTCGAGGACGCTCAGCTGGTCGGCGAGCAGCTCGGCGACGGCCTCGACCTCGCTGAGCAGGTAGGCCACGACCCGTACGCCGACCTGGTCGGTGATCCCGGTGAGCGGGTCGTCGTGGGCGGGCGTGCCGGGCTCGGCGCGGGCGGCCTTGGCGGCGAAGGAGGCGACCGACTTGGTGCGCCCGGTGACGGTCAGGTAGTTGATCCCGGCGTCGTCGAGGAGCGTGGTGACCAGGGCGACGTACCGGTCGGTCATGCGCTGCAGCTCCGGCTGGCGCTCGGCGTAGGCCTGCACCGCTCGACGTACCGGCTGCTCTCTGGTCTCGCTCACGCCCACATCATGGCGGGTCCGCGGCGCGGGAACCGATTGTCGGAGCGCGGCGTTAGGTTGAGCGTTGCCGTCACCGCCGATCGCCGCTGGAGGCCGAGCACGTGAGCTTCGTCCCGCTGCAGGGCCTGGCGCGGCTGCACGTCGCCGATCCGCCCCGCGACAGCGAGATCGAGTTCTCCGGACCCCAGCGCACCATCCGGCTGCCGATGCGCGGGGCGATCCCTGTGCTCACGCGGGCGCTGCGCGCCGACGACGCGCACGCGTCGGTGACGCTCCTCAGCGCCGCGACGATGCTCGCGATGAAGCTGGTGGCGGCCGGCCGCGTCCAGCGCAGTGCCGCGGGGCATGCCTGGCGGGTGGGCCCGATGTCGCCCGACGACGACGACCGGGTGCGCGCGGTCGCCGGAGCCAGGGCCTACGACGGGCTCGACGCCGACGAGGCCGAGGCGATCGTGCGCGCGCTGCTCGACGCCGTCGCCGACACGATGACCCGTCAGGGCGCGGGCGTCGCGGCGGGGGTCCCGACCCGCTCGACTGATGCGACCGCGGACCACCGCTCGCTCGCCGAGCGGCTCGCCGCTCGGGTGGCCGACGACGACCTGCCCAGCGAGGTGTTCCTCAGCCTCCGGGTGGAGGCACCCGAGGAGCAGCTGGTCGGCGGCCGCGTGAGCGTCGTGCCCCAGGTCCACGAGGCCGACGTCGCCACCCACGTCACCGACGCCGAACAGCTCTGGGCGTCGTCCGGTGGCCACGGCTTCTCGGTGCGGGCACGAGCCAACGCCGCCGTCGCCCTGCGTCGCGCGGCCCAGGCCTGGCCGGTGCTCGACCGTCTCCTGCGACGCCCGGTGCCCGATCGGCTCGTGCTGGACGCCGACGAGCTGACCGACCTGCTCGACGACGGACTGGCGGCGCTGGCCGCGATCGGCGTCGACGTGTTCTGGCCGCGCGGGCTCCGTCAGGAGCTGGTGCCGCGGGCGCG
>JAEKKP010000082.1 GCA_019510315.1 Propionibacteriales bacterium | reverse complement strand
TTCGACCAGCGCTACCGCAACCGCTACCTGTTCGCCGGCCTGAGCCCGCGACAACCGTTCCCGGGCCGCTGGTTCAAGAGCGGCGTGCTCAAGAAGGCGGCCGACGTCGAGGGCCTGGCCACCGAGATCGGCGTACCGGCCGATGCGTTGAGGGAGACCGTCGAGCGGTTCAACCGGTTCGCCGAGACCGGGGTCGACGAGGACTTCCACCGCGGCGAGAGCGCCTACGACAAGTACTACTCCGACCCGACGGTCAAGCCGAACCCGTCGCTGCACCGGATCGACCACGGGCCGTTCTACGCCGTCAAGATCGTCCCCGGCGACCTCGGCACCAAGGGCGGCCTGGTCACCGACGAGCGCGCCCGCGTGCTCCGGCCGGACGGCTCGGTCATCGAGGGCCTGTACGCCGCCGGCAACTGCTCGGCGGCGGTCATGGGCAACACCTACGCCGGCCCCGGGGCGACGATCGGTCCGGCGATGACCTTCGGCTACCTGGCAGCGCTGGACATCGCGAAGGAGACCTGATGCCGATCGATCCCGCCGTCGCGATCGGCGCCGAGCTGCCGGAGCGGACGTTCTCCTGGACCAGCAGCGACGTGCTGCTCTACCACCTGGGCATCGGCGCCGGCTCGCGGCCGGGCGACAACCTCGACCCGAAGGCCCTTCGCTACACCCTCGAGGGCGACGAACTGCAGGTGCTGCCGTCCTTCGGGATCGTGGCGCCCACCTTCCACGAGACCGATCCCCCTCCCCTCGACCTCCCCGGCTGCGACATCAACCTCGCCCAGGTCGTCCACGGCAGCCAGTCCATCGCCCTCAGCGCCCCGTTGCCGACCTCCGGCACGGCCGTGCTCTCGACCCGGATCAGCGACGTCTGGGACAAGGGCAAGGCCGCGGTGATCTGGCAGGAGGGCATCGCTCGGGTCTCGACAGGCTCGACCACCGAGGTCGGGGACGTGCTCTGGACGGTCAAGTCGTCGATCTTCGTGCGCGGCGAGGGCGGCTGGGGCGGCGACCGTGGAGCGTCGACGGGCGTCGAGATCCCCGACCGCAAGCCCGACACCGACACGACGTACGACGTGACGCCGCAGCAGGCGCTGCTCTACCGCCTCTGCGGCGACCGCAACCCGCTGCACGCGGACCCGGGGTTCGCCCAGGCGGCCGGCTTCCCCGCGCCGATCCTGCACGGCCTGTGCTCCTACGGCATCGTGCTGCGCACCGTCACCGACGACCTGCTCGGCGGCGACGCGGCGAGGGTCGCGTCCTTCAGTGCCCGGTTCGCCGGGGTCGTCTTCCCCGGCGAGACGATCCGCGTGCAGGCCTGGGACGAGGACGGTGAGCAGATCCTGGTCAGCGCGACGATCGACAGTCCTCGCGAGGAGCGCAACGGCGCGCCGGTGCTCGCCGACTGCGTGCTGGTCGCCCGGTGAGCGACCTCGACGCCTGGACCCTCTCCGAGCACACGTACGACGGCACCACGCACCCGACCTACCGCAGGGGCAGCGGGCCCGGCGTGATCGTGATCAGCGAGATCCCGGGGATCACACCCGCCGTCATCGCCTTCGCCGACGAGGTGGTCGAGGCCGGCTTCACCGTGGTCATGCCCGACCTGTTCGGGAGACCCGGCCGCGCCAACGGGACGGGACCGGTGGTCCGCACGCTCGCGCAGATCTGCGTAAGCCGCGAGATGAGCCTGCTCGCGCTCGGCCGGACCCAGCCGATCGCCGACTGGCTGCGCAGCCTGGCGCGCGAGGTGCACGCCGAGCTCGGCGGCCCGGGCGTGGGTGCTCTCGGCATGTGCTTCACCGGCGGGTTCGCCCTCGCGATGATGGTCGACCCCGCAGTCGTGGCACCGGTGCTCGCCCAGCCGTCGGCACCGGTCGCCGCCACCCCGAGGCGCTCGGCCGACCTGAACCTCTCGCCCGGCGACCTCGCCGCGGTCAAGGAGCGCGCGGCAGCCGGCTGCGAGGTGCTCGGCCTGCGCTACCGCTCGGACCCGATGGTCGGCCGGCGGTTCAGCACCCTGACCCGCGAGCTCGGCGACGCGTTCCTGCGGGTCGAGTTCCCCGGCAGCAAGCACGCCACGTTGACCGAGCACCGCCAGCAGGAGGCCGTCGACCGGGTGCTCGCGTTCTTCGACGAGAAGCTCCACTAGGTCCCTGGCTTGGCGGACGCGGGAGGATCAGGGCATGCTCGACGCCCTCGCCCCGGCCCGCCGCCGGTTCGTGCTGGGCGTCGGCGCACTCCTGGCACTCGCGCTCGTGACGGTCGTCGTGCTGACGGTGGTCGATCGCAAGCCCGGAGTCACTCCGGTGGCCCAGGACGCGCAGCCACCGGTGCTGATCGTGCCCGGGTACGGCGGTTCGACGACCGGGCTCAGCGCGCTCGTCGACGCACTTCGGGCGAAGGGCCGGACGGCGCGCGTGGTCGGCCTGGGCCGCACGAGCACAGGTGACCTGCACGACCAGGCGAACGTCCTCGAGCAGGCTGTGCGAGACGTGCTCCACGACACCGGTGCCGGCTCGGTCGACCTGGTGGGCTACTCGGCCGGAGGTGTGACGGTGCGGGTCTGGCTCGCCGACCACCGCGGCGGCGGACTGGCCCGTCGGGTCGTCACGCTCGGCTCGCCCCACCACGGCACGGCCGTCGCCGGGCTCGCCGCCGACCTCGCCCCGGACAGCTGCCCCACCGCCTGCCGGCAGCTCGCCCCCGACAGCGACCTGCTGCGCGAGCTCAACGCTCACGACGAGACGCCCACGGGCCCTCTCTGGGTGTCGATCTGGACCGACCAGGACAAGACCGTCGTGCCGCCGACGTCCGGCCGGCTCAGCGGCGCGGTGGCGTTCTCGGTGCAGTCGGTCTGCCCGGAGGACCGGGTCTCGCACGCGGGCCTGCCCAGCGATCCGGCGGTCGTCGCGACCGTCCTGCTCGAGCTCGGACGCGGTGCCCCGTCCCGCCCCACCTCGTCGGTCTGCACCGCGTAGGGCTCAGTCGGTGACGTCCTTCGTCGCGAAGTTCGCCCAGGCCGCGGCGAGGAACGCCACGACGTAGCCGCACTGCTGGAGCACGCCGTGGACGACGTTCGTCCAGAGGATCGGGTCGCGGAACAGGTCGACGAACGCGAGCCAGTAGCGGGTGAGCAGGTACGGCCGGAGCGCGTGCGCCGCGTCGAGGGGCAGCAGGAGTGTCGAGGCGACCAGCACGGCAAGGGTGCCGAGCGCGGCGGCCAGCGGCGTCCTGACGACCGTCGAGAGGAACAGGCCGATGGCAGCGACTCCGAGCATCGACAGCATCGCGTAGAGCAGCGCGAGACCGGTGCGCACTGCCAGCTCGCCGGTGGTGAGCGTCGTACCGGAGACACTGATCGTGCGGCCGGTGTTCTCGTGCCCGAGCAGCAACGTGCCGGTGAGCAGTGCGGTCGCCGCGACGACCAGGACCGTCAGCAGCACGAACGCCATCACCGAGACGAGCTTCGCCGCGAGCAGGCGCGTGCGTCCGACCGGACGGACGAGCAGGTAGCGCAACGTGCCGGTCTGCGCCTCGCCGGCGATCGCTTCGCCGGCAGCCATGGCGACCGCGACGGGGAGGAAGAGCGGCAGCACCATCGCCATCGCGGCCAGGGGGAACAGCGTGCCGTCGTGCAGAACGGCAGAGAGGAACGCCGGGCCCGTGCCCGGGCGGGGTCCGAGGTCGGTGACCGCGAGCAGCACGGCCACCAGTGTCGGCAGCGCGTCGACGAGGCCGATCGTGACCCAGGTACGCCGGCTCCGCAGCAGCTTGCCGAGCTCCACGGCGATCACGGCCGCGCCACCCGGTCCGAGCCGGTGCCGGTCGCGGCCAGGACCGCGTCCTCGAGGGTCCGGCGCTCGAGCGTGAGCTCCTCGACCCTGATCCCGCGACCCACCAGCATCGCGTTGAGCTCGCCCGCGTCGGGGTGCCGGACGAGAAGCCCCGTCGACGTCGCGGCCTCCACCTGCCCGTCGAGCAGGGCGCGCGCTCCGTCCGCGTCAGGCGTGCGCACGTGGATGCGTCCGGTCGGACCGCAGATCTCGTCGAGCTCCTGCTGCAGCACGAGTCGGCCGCGGTCGAGGACGCCGACGCGACTGCAGAGCTGCTCGACCTCCGCCAGCTGGTGGCTCAGCAGCAGCACAGTGGTGCCGGTGGCGTGGAGCTCGCGGAGCAGCGTGCGGATCTCGCCGATCCCTTGGGGGTCGAGCCCGTTGGTCGGCTCGTCGAGCACGAGAAGACGCGGTGACCTCATGATCGCGGCGGCGAGACCGAGCCGCTGGCGCATCCCGAGGGAGTAGGCGCGCACCGGTCGGCCGTCGATCCCACCGAGGCCGACCCGGTCGAGGGCCTCTTCGATGCGTCGGCGTCGCGATCGGCGCCCGGAGCCCTGTCCCGCGCCGGCGGCGTCGAACACGGCCAGGTTCCGCCGGCCGCTCAGCTGTGGGTACGCCGCAGGCCCCTCGACGAGCGCTCCCACCTGTGGCAGCACCTCGTGCGCCGATGACGGCATCGGTCGGCCGAGCAGGCTCACCTCGCCCGAGGTCGGCAGCACGAGGCCCAGCAGCATGCGCACGGTCGTGGTCTTGCCGGAGCCGTTCGCCCCGAGAAATCCGTAGATGTCGCCCTCGCGGACGTCGAGGTCGACCCCGTCGACGGCGAGGATCGGCCCGAAGCGCTTGGTCAGTGCGGATGTCCGGATCATCGGAGGGTCGCTCCGGCCTGCAGGTCCCGGGCTGCCGTGACGAGCGTGTCCGGCGTCAGCGGTCCGGCCACCAGCCACGAGAAGTCGCCGCGGTCGGCGACCAGGACTCCCAGCGGGCCTGCCTGGAGCTGCAGGCCGACATCGGACTCCACGACGCCGGCACTCCGCCTGAGCTGGTCGTCCAGCGTCTGGGCGTCGCGGTGCCGCAGCGGGATCACGAGCAGACGGGTCAGGCCAGAGCCGTAGACGCCGACGGCACCACTCGGCGTCGCAGCGCGGACCAGGCCGGCAAGTCGGTCCGGGGGGTCGAAGGGTGCGTACTGGTTCGCGGCGTCGGCGATGTCGAGCACGTCGTCGAAGGAGACCTTCGCACCGGCAGGGAGCACGAACCGGGTCCGCGCCTCGTCGGGGATCGCCGCCGAGAACGTGGTGAAGGCAGTGCTGAACGACGGTGCCGTGTCACCGGAGGCATAGGCGTCCACACGGAGCACGACGCCGCTGGCCGGATCCTCCCAGAGGTCGACGTGGTCGACGCTCGACCGCGGGTCGGCAGGCCGGATCCGTACGCCGGGAGCGCTGATGCCGGCCACCCGGCGAGCGCCGATCCGGGTCGCTGTCCGGTCGTCGGCACCGTCCAGGACACGCGCGGCCAGAGCGGGAGGCAGGAGGTCAGCCGTCCGCGGCAGCCGCACGTCGGGGTCGACGCTGCGAACGGCTCGGTTCGCCTCGTAGCTCCACTCGGTGGTGAGGCCCCCGCTGTGGAGGAGGTCGGTCTCCCCGGTCACCAGCAGCTTGTCCACGCGCCACGCGTCTGGCCCACGCCACCAGGCTCGCAACGTCGTGCGCTCACCGAGCAGCGTCCCGATGTCGGTGAACCGCGAGGTCACCGGGAGGTCGAGATTGCCGTTCATCTCCACCTGCCCGGAGTACGGGTGGTGTGCGGCCGCACGCACCTGAGCCACGAGGCTCGCGGCGTCCCGATCCGGTGCCTGCACGGGCACCGCGCGAGCGACCAGCGGGGCGGCGGTCACCAGCGCCACCGCGACGGCAGCCAGCCACCACCGCCTCGACCGGGTCATGCTGAACCCTACGTCCGAGCTCCGCGCTGGGTTCAGCCTGAGAGCATCGGGGCATGCTCGCCGCGCTCTCTCCATCCCGCCGGATCGCGCTGGGCGTCGGTCTGCTGGCGGCGGTGGTCGCGATCGTCGTGCTGCTGGTCGCCCTGGTCCAACGCGGGCCGGCGGGCACGCACGACGACAAGGACGGCCTGCCACCGGTCGTGCTCGTGCCCGGGTACGGCGGCGTCACGACCGGGCTCGACGTGATGGCCGCCGCCCTGCGCAACGACGGTCGTTTCGTCCGCGTCGTCGACATCGGCGCCGCCGCGAGCCTGGGCGACCTGCACGACGAAGCCGCTCTCGTGAAGGCCGCCGTCGACGACGTGCTGTCCAGCACGACCGCCACGTCCGTGGACGTCGTCGCGTTCTCCGCCGGAGGCATCGCGGTCCGGCTCTGGGCTGCGGACGACGGTGGCGCCAAGGTCGCCCGCCGGATCGTGACGCTCTCGACGCCGCACCACGGCACCGAGCAGTCGGCGATCCCGACGGTCCCGGGTCCGACGCCGTGCCCGGTCGCCTGCCACCAGCTCGTCGCCGGCAGCTCCCTCATGGAGTCGCTGGACGAGACGCCGGCCGGACCCCAGTGGGTGTCGATCTGGAGCGACACCGACGAGGTCGTCGTACCGCCGACCTCGTCCAAGCTGGACGGCGCCCTGGACTTCTCGGTGCAGTCGATCTGCCCCGGCGTCACCATCAGCCACCTGGGCATGACGAGCAACCGCATCGTGGTCGCGATGGTGCGCCACGAGCTCGGCCGCGCAGCCCCGAGCAAGCCCAACCCGTCGGTGTGTGGGGCGAAGAGCGCGGGTCCTAGCGCGACAGGATGAGCCCGCTCGTCGGCACCCCGGTGCCGGCGGTGACGAGCACGTGCTCGACGTCGTCCACCGGGTTGACCGACGTGCCGCGCACCTGCCGGACGGCCTCGGCGATGCCGTTCATGCCGTGGATGTAGGCCTCGCCCAGCTGCCCGCCGTGGGTGTTCAGCGGCAGCCGGCCGCCGATCTCGATGGCGCCGTCGGCAATGAAGTCCTTCGCCTCGCCCGGCTTGCAGAAGCCCAGCTCCT
Source organism: Propionibacteriales bacterium (assembly GCA_019510315.1). GTDB lineage: Bacteria > Actinomycetota > Actinomycetes > Propionibacteriales > Nocardioidaceae > Marmoricola. The sequence continues at coordinate 6,889 of JAEKKP010000082.1, read as the reverse complement.
CGAGCTGCATCAGCACGTAGGGCGTGAAGTGGTCGTAGAGCACCGCCGTCTGGATGTCCTCCGGCTCGAGGCCCGACTGGCGCCACAGCTCCCGGCCGACGACACCCATCTCGGGGATGCCGATGTCGTCGCGGTAGTACGACGTCATCACGAACTGGTCGCGCCCGCTCCCCTGCGCCGCGGCCGTGATCGCCGCCGGACGGTGCAGGAGGTCCTTGGCCCGCTCCGCCGACACGACGACGAGGGCCACCGCCCCATCGCTCTCCTGACAGCAGTCCAGCAGGTGCAGCGGGTCGACGATCATCCGCGAAGCCTGGTGGTCGGCCAGCGTGATCGGCTTGCCGAAGAAGAACGCGTGCGGGTTGTTGGCGGCGTGCCGCCGGTCGGCGACCGCGACGGCGCCGAAGTCCTCCGACGTGGCGCCGTACTCGTGCATGTAGCGCCGTGCCTGCATCGCCACCGTCGCCGCCGGCGTGCCGAGTCCCATCGGGTAGGTCCAGGCGTTGTCGAGCCCGTTGGTGTTGACCTGCGTCGCCGCAGCGACGCTGAACTGACCGAACCGGCTCTCGGAGCGCTCGTTGAACCCGCGGTAGCAGACCACGACGTCCGCGACACCGGTCGCCACCGCCATCGCGGCCTGCTGCACCGTCGCGCAGGCAGCACCGCCGCCGTAGTTGATCCGGCTGAAGAACCGCAGCTCGGGGACGCCGAGCTCGCGCGCCACGGCGATCTCCGAGGAGGTGTCCATCGTGAACGTCGTCAGGCCGTCGACATCCGCCGCGGTGAGCCCGCAGTCGGCGAGGGCGGCGCGCACGGCCTCGACCGACAGCTGGAGCTCCGAGCGACCGGACTCCTTGGAGAACTCCGTCGCGCCGATGCCGACGATCGCGGCGCGGCCGGACAGACCACTCACGGTGCCACGACCTTCACGGTGCCGGTCACGTGGTCGCCCAGGGACACACGGCCGACGACGTCGATGGTCGCGATGCCGTCGGCCACCTCGGTGACGGTGCCGCTGAACGTGAGGGTGTCGTAGGGGTGGGCAGGTGCGCCGAGCCGGATCGCGATGCCCTTGAGCTCGGTGTCGGGCCCGGCCCAGTCGACCACGAACCTCTCGACCAGCCCGTTGGTGGTGAGGATGTTCATGAAGATGTCCTTGGACCCGGCCGCCTGGGCGACGTCGCGGTCGTGGTGCACGTCCTGCCAGTCACGGGTCGCGATCGCCGTGCTGACGATGGTCGTCGGCGTCATCGGCAGGCTCCACTCCGGCAGCTGCTGGCCGACCTCGAGGGTCCTCATGCTCGCTCCCCCTCATCGAGACGGCGCCACACCGGGAGCGTGAGCTCGTCGTCGACGCGGTGGAAGTCGACCCGCAGGCGCGTCCCGATCTCGATCCCCCCTGAGTCGGACGCAGTCGGAGCCACGTCCACCACCTCGCCGACCATCCGGACCCCTTCGTCGAGGTCGATCAGCGCAATCACGATCGGGAGCTCCTTGCCGGGCACCGGCGGATGCCGGTGCACGACGTAGGAGAAGACCGTGCCGGTCCCGGCGGCGACCACGTGGCCGCGGTCGTAGGCGTCGCAGGACTGGCACGCCGGTCCGGGCGGGAAGCGCAGGGCGCCGCAGGCGTTGCAGCGCGCTATCCGCAGCTCGCCGACGGCGGTGCCGTCCCAGAAGAACTGGGAGTCGCGGTTGGCCATCGGCCGCACGACGTGGGCGGTCACTGAGCATCCCCCTGGGTCTTCTCCCTGGGGATGAACTTCAGGACGCGGAACAGCATCGTCGCCACCTTCTCGCTGCGTCCGTCGGGGTGGTCGACGTACCAGGTGTTGCGCGAGGTGACGAAGTAGCCCTCGCCCATCGCGGTGTTCTTCGGGCCGGCCACGGAGTCGAGCGCACTGGTGACCCGGAGCTGCTCGCCGACCCGCAGGTAGCGCTCGTAGGTCTGCTCGCAGTTGGTGCCGAGCACCGCCGTGTAGCCCTGCTCGGTCAGGAACTCCGTCATCCGGCTCAGGGGGTCCTCCGGCGGCCGGCGTCGGCCGAGGCCCGGCATGGTCCAGACCTGCGCCATCGACGGCGGCGCCTCTCCGTGCCGGAAGCGCTCGTTGTCGTAGCCCATCGCGTCGAGCCACGCACCGATGGTCGGCTGGTTCACCGGGTACGGCGCGATCGACTCGGACGCCTCGCCGAGGGCCTTGATCCGCTCCGCCTCGGCCATGATCGTGTCGTGCCGGGTTTCGACAGGCTCAACCACCGGGTGCGCCTCGCTCATCGCGGCACCCGCGGCAGGCCGAGACCGAACATCGCGATCAGCTCGCGCTGCACCTCGTTGACCCCTCCACCGAAGGTGAGCACGAGGTTGCGCTTGGTGGTCGCGTCGAGGAAGTGCAGCAGGGTGGCCGTCTCGGGGTCGGCCGGGTCGCCGTACGCCGTGACGATCTCCTCCAGCACGAGGCCGAGCGCCTGCACCTCGTCGGAGGCGAACACCTTGGATGCGGACGCGTCGGCAACCGCCTCGACGCCGGTGGCACCACCGCCGGCGACCTCCCAGTTGAGCAGCTCGTTGACGCGGAACGCGACCGTCGTGCGGGCCAGTGCGTCGCGCACCCACGGCACCTCGAGGAGGGCCGTGCCGTCGACGGTCGTGCGGCTGCGGGCCCAGTCCGCGACGAGGTCGCGCAGGCCCTCCAGGCGGCCGGCAGGTCCGAGCATGACGCGCTCGTGGTTGAGCTGGGTCGTGATCAGTCGCCAGCCCTCGTTCTCCTCGCCGACGAGCATGTCGACGGGCACGCGGACGTCGTTGTAGTACGTCGCGTTCACGTGGTGGGAGCCGTCGGAGGTGACGATCGGCGTCCAGGAGTAGCCGGGGTCCTTGGTGTCGACGATCAGCACGGAGATGCCCTTGTGCTTCGGAGCGTCGGCGTCGGTGCGCACGGCGAGCCAGACGTAGTCCGCGGCGTGCCCTCCGGTGGTCCACATCTTCTGCCCGTTGACGATGTAGTGATCACCGTCGCGCCGCGCGGAGGTGCGCAGCGACGCGAGGTCGGTGCCGGCGTCGGGCTCGGAGTACCCGATGGCGAAGTGCACGTCGCCGGTGAGGATGTCCTTGAGGAACAGGTCCTTCTGCTTCTGCGTGCCGTAGGCCTGCAGCGTCGGACCGACCGTCTGGAGGGTGACCGACGGCAGGTGGATGTCGCCGCGGGCGGCCTCGTTGGCGAAGATCTGCTGCTCGATCTCGCCGAGCCCCTTGCCGCCGTACTCGACCGGCCAGCCGACGCCCATCCAGCCGTCGGAGCCCATCTGCTTGATGATCCGGTGGTACGCCGGCCCGTGCCGGTCGGTCATCATCTCCCGCCGGTCCTCGGCGCTGACGAGCCCGGAGAAGTACTCGCGCACCTCGGCCTTGAACGCCCGCTGCGCCTCCGTGAGCTCGAGGTTCTTGCCGTCCCCGTCGTCGATCTCGACGTGCGCGAGCGCAGCGGCGCGGCCGCCGAGCCGGCGGGCGACGTCCTTGACCTGGGCGAAGTAGTGGTGCAGCGGGTAGGTCTCGTCGACCCCCATGCCGCCGTGCAGGTGGTGGCAGGTCTGCAATGCGGACGGGACCCGGTCGGCGAACCAGGCCGCGCCCACCGCGATGTCCTCGGCCGCGGGAAGGCCTTCGTCGACGCGCCATCCGGCCGCGCTCGCGGCCAGGGCGGTCAGCCGCGAGGTGACGTAGACGTCGGCGATCTGCACCGCCACCGCCTGGAACTCGGCGAGCCGGCGGCCGAACTGGACCCGCTCCTTGATGTAGCCGGCCGTCAGGTCGCGGGCGCCCGCGACCAGCCCGGCCCCGAGCAGCAACAGGCCGGCGGCCGCGTGCTCGCGCAGCACCCGGTCGGCGCCGTCGGGCAGCACCTCGAGCGCGGGGGCGCCGTCGAGCACGAACCCGGTCTCGGCTCGGCCGCGCGAGGAGTAGTTCTCGGTGCGCGTGACCCCGTCACCCGCGGGGTCGACGATCGCCACGCCGGCATTCGTGGTCACGAGGAGCAGAGCGCCGTCGAGGTCGGTGACACCGGTCTTGTGGCCGGTCACCCGACCGTCGACCAGCGTCGTGCGCGGCGGGTCGAGCAACGCGGCGCCCGGCTCGGCCAGCGCTGCCGCGAAGTGCAGGGTCCCGGCGAGGACGTCGGGCACGAAGCGCGCCTGCTGGTCCGGCGTACCGGCGCGGACGAGGGTCAGCAGGCCGCAGGCGAGCGTGTCCCACACGGGCAGGTCGAGGGCACGGGTGCCGATCTCGTGCAGGAGCACGCCGATCTCGCCCAGGCCGAGGCCCTCGCCGCCGAGCTCGGTGGGCGCCGCCAGCCCGAGCAGCCCGGCATCGGCGAACGCCGGCCAGGTGGCCCTGGTGCTCTCCGGACCCTTGTCGAGCACGTCGGTGACGACCGACCGGATCTCCTCACGCACGCCGGAGTCCACGGGCGCTCCCTTCAGCACGTCGGACACAGAAATGAAACCTGTTCTAGTCTAGCGTGAACCGGACCCGGTGATCGAGACCCATCTGGGTACCGGCCCGGCCGTGATCGAGATCGGAGGACGAGTGTCGTTCCCCCGCACGCTGCTGCGCGAGATCGTGGACGTGCCCGCGTTCGCGGTGCCCGAGGGTCGGTGGCTGGACCTTCCCGGCCGCGGCCGCACCTGGCTGACCGACGTCCCCGGACCGACGACCGACGCGCCGGCGATCGTCTTGCTGCACGCCGTGGGCTGCACCGGTCTGCTGACCTGGTTCCCCGCGGTGGAGCGTCTGGCCGAGCGGTACCGCGTCGTGGTGTTCGACCAGCGCTGGCACGGACGCGGCATCGTCTCCGAGCACTTCTCGCTGCGCGACTGCGCCGACGACGTCGCCGCGATCGCCGACGCGCTCGACCTCGAGGCCCCGGTCGTCGCGGGCTACTCGATGGGCTCGATCATCGCCCAGCGCGTGTGGCGCCAGCACCCCGAGCGCCTCGGCGGCCTCGTCCTGGCGGCCACCACCGATCACTTCCGTACGACGGGCAGCGAGCGGGTCTTCCACCAGGGCATGGAGCTCGGCATGGGGGCGCTGCGCACGCTGTCGCGCTCGAAGGCCGTCAGCGCCGCCGGCCGGATGGCCACGGACCTGCTCGATCCCAGCGACATGCACGAGTGGGCGCTCGCCCAGTGGCGCAGCACCAGCGGCTGGTCGGTTGGTCAGGCCGTCGCCGCGCTCGGTCGGCACCACTCCACGCCGTGGCTCGGGCAGATCGACGTGCCGACCGCCGTCGTGGTCACCACGAAGGACCGGGTGATCGCTCCCGACCGGCAACGAGCGATCGCCGCGCGCATCCCCGGTCGGCTGACAGGGGTCGGCGTACCGGGTTAGCGTGCGGGGCGTGAGACGCGAGCCCCACGAGAACGTGGCGACCGTGCTGGTCGACCCGTCGGTGCTCGCTGGGTTCGAGCTGGAGCTGATGACCCTGGACCTGCGGGTGTGGCCGATCAGCACCGCGCCGATCTGCGCAGACGGCCCGCGCACCGCCTTCCAGACGCGCCGCCGGCTGCTGATGAAGCACCAAGGGCAATGGGACGTCGCCGCTTCCTGGACGCCCGTCTGGATCAGCTTCGGGACGTCGTGGCGCAACGGCGACGACCCGCTCCCCTGGTCGGCGCACGCGACGCTCTGGCACGTGCTCGACGGCTACGCCGACCACGTCCGCTTCCACCGCCGCCTCGGTGGCGTCCGGCCGCTGCCGGTCCCCGGGAGCGAGCCCGCAGTCTGAGGCGCCCGACCGAGGGTGGTCGAGCAGCGAGCGGTGCGCAACCGCTGGTGGTCGAGCAGCGAGCTTGCGAGCGGTACGCAACCACCGGTGGTCGAGCAGCGAGCCTGCGAGCGGTACGCAACCACCGGTGGTCGAGCAGCGAGCTTGCGAGCGGTCCGCAACCACAGGGTGGTCGAGCAGCGAGCGTGCGAGCGATCAGTCGAGACCTGGTGACCTTGGGCAGCCACCAAGCCACTTCCCATCCACAACCGCACGGCGGGGCATGGTTGTCCACACGCAATCAAATTTCTATGCGATTGTGTCGGTGCACGATCCTAGCCTTGATTCATGAGCTCGGGACTCATCGACGACTTCACCGCGGCGACCGGCCACCCGCTGGTCCGGTTCGCCGACGCCGTCGAAGCCCTGCTCGATGACGCGGCCTCGGCGAACGCCTGGACGATGACACCGACCGAGCTGCGCGCGGTGCTGCCCCGGTTGAGTCGAGCGGGCTCCCGGCTGACCGAGGTGACCCTGCGGGTGCTGGCCGAGGCCGACCGGCAGAGCATCGGTGACGATGTCGGGGCCACCAACACTCCGGCCTGGTTCGCGCATGTCACCGGTCAACCGGTCCCGGCCGCCCATGCACAGGTCAAGCTCGCCGCCACGCTCGACCAGGACCGGCACCAGGCCACCCGGGACGCGTTGGCGGCCGGGCGGCTCAACCCCACCCAGGCAACCGTGGTGCTCGACGCGGTCGAGGCCCTGCCGGCTGAGCTCGTCGACCCCGCCCTGGCCGCCGATGCCGAAGCCCATCTGGTCAGCCTCGGTGACCTCGACGCCGCGACCCGGCTGGATCCGAAGGCGTTGCGGATCGCGGGCCGCAAGATCCTCGAGGTCCTCGCCCCGGCGATCGCCGAAGCCCACGAAGCCAAGGTGCTGGAGGCCGAGGAACGCCACGCCGCGGCCACCGCGACCTTCACCATGCGTCCCGACGGACACGGCTCCATGCTCGGGAAGTTCAAGATCCCCCTGTTGCACGGCCAGATCCTGGCCAAGCACCTCGATGCCCTCGCCGCCCCGAAGCACCAATGCGCGATCGCCAAGCCGGGGGTTGAGCCTGTCGAAAC